>JAEYZH010000118.1 GCA_023430685.1 Pseudomonadota bacterium
CGCCAAGCGTCGGCTCGATGCGCTCGCCCGCGTTGCCTTGCGCGCGACGCGCGGGCGGCCTGCGCTCGCCCTGCTCGGGTTTGCGTGGCCGTCCGAACACGTAGATCAGCACCAGCACGATCGCACCGATCAGGATCAGGGGAACGCCGACCGCGGGATTCCAGTCCATGCTGCTCGCCTTCTGCTTCGGGCCCGGCGAAAGGCTCAGGCCGCCCCTGCGAGTTTAGCCGCTTCGGCGAGGTCCACCTGCACGAGGCGCGAAACGCCGGGTTCGCGCATGGTCACGCCGCAGAGCTGGCGCGCCGCTTCCATCGTCGCCTTGTTGTGCGTGACGAAGATGAACTGCACCTGCTCGCTCATCTCCGACACCAGCGACGAGAAGCGTCCGACGTTGGCTTCATCGAGTGGCGCATCGACCTCGTCGAGCAGGCAGAACGGCGCGGGATTGAGGCGGAAGATCGCGAACACGAGTGCAACCGCGGTCATCGCCTTCTCGCCGCCCGACAGCAGCGAGATCGAGCTCACGCGCTTGCCGGGCGGGCGCGCCATGATCGTCACGCCGGTCGAGAGCAGGTCGTCGCCGGTGAGTTCGAGGTGCGCCTGGCCACCGCCGAACAGGCGCGGGAACAGTTCCTGCACGCCGGCGTTGACGCGGTCGAAGGTTTCCCTGAAGCGCGCACGCGTCTCCTTGTCGATCTTCCTGATCGCGCCTTCGAGCGTCTCGAGCGCGGTCGCGAGGTCGTTGAGCTGCGCATCGAGGTAGTTCTTGCGCTGCGACTGTTCCTCGTACTCCTGGATCGCGGCGAGGTTGACCGGCTCGAGGCGCCGGATCTTCTGCTCGAGGTCGCCGAGGTCGGCCTGCCACTGCATCGGATCGGCTTCGCCGGGCAACGCCTCCAGCAGGGGCTCGAGGTCGAAACCTGCTTCCGCGATCGCTGCCGCGAGCGACTGCGCGCGGATGCGGTGCTCCTGTTCGCGCAGGCGCAGGTCGGCCAGTTGCTCGCGTTGCTCGCCCAGCGATTGCTCGTACTGGTGCCGCGCCTGTTCGAGGCGGCGCAGTTCCGCACCCTGTTCCTGCAGCGCCTGGCGCGCTTCGACCATCTGGCGATCGACCAGCAGGCGCTGGTTGAGGCAGGCCTGCCGCTGTTCCTCGAGGCCGGCCAGCGGATCCCCGCCGGCCGCGAGCTGGGTGGCGATCTCGCTCCGGCGGGTGTCGAACTGCGCGAGCTGCGCGTGCATGCGCTGCAGCGACTGCTCGAGCGAGGCGACCGCGCTGCGACGCGATTCGATCGACAACGCGAGCTGGTGCGCCGCGTCGCGCGCCTCGCGCGCGTTCATGCGCGCTTCCTCGCGCGCCTCCAGCAGGCTGCGGCGCTCGGCGTCAAGCGCCTGGCGACGCTGCTCGAGTTCTCCCATGTGCGTGAGTGCGGCTTCGATGCGACCGCGCGCCTCGCGCACCTGTTCGCGATCGAGCGTGAGCCGCGCGTCGACGTCGTCGAGTTCCGAGGCGACGCGCTGCAGGCGCTCCTGCGCGCTGTCGAGGCGACCGCGCTGGCTCTGCAGGAGCCCGCCGACTTCCGCTAGCCGGCGGTTCGCCGCATAGATCTCGCGCTGCGCGTCGTCGCGCGCGCGCTCGGCATCGATGCGTTCCTGGCGGCTGCGTTCGAGCGTGTCCTCGTGCGCGGCGAGTTCCTGTTCGAGTTCGTCGATGCGCGCGGCGGCTTCGCGGATCTCGCGCTCGCGCGCGAGCATGCCGACCTGCGCGCCGGCGCCGCGCTGCACGCGCAGGAAGCCGTGTCCGAACCATTCGCCATCCGGCGTGACGACCGACTCGCCGACGCCGAGCGCGTCCACTTGCACGCGCGCCTCCGACGTGGATCCTGCCGTGCGCACGCGCGCGAGCAGTGCGCGCGCGGCGGCGGGCCCCTGCACGCGCGCCGCGAGCGTGCCGGGCGGTGCGTCGACGCCATGCCCATCCACGGCCAGCAACACGAGGTCTGCCTCGCCGAGTGTCGCGAGTTCGGACGCGAGCGAGCCCGGCTCGTCCACGAGCACGGCCTCGAGCCAGCCGTCGAGCACGGTTTCGACCGCGCGTTCCCAACCTTTCTCCACCTGCAACGATTCGCCGAGACGGCGCGCGCCGGCGAGCCCGAGGCGATCGAGCCAGTCGCGCGCCTGCGCGCCGGGATCGCCGAGCGCGGCGTGCTGCAACGCTTCGAGCGAGGCGAAGCGCCCACGCAGTTTCTCGAGTTCGCCGCGGCGCGCGCTCAGCAGCGACTGGGTCGTGCGTTCGGCTTCGAGCGCGGCCTCGGCCACCTGGCGACGCTCGTCGAGCGCGGCGGTCTGCAGGTCGACCTGCTCGCGCAGGCTTGCATGATCGAGGCCGAGGCGCTCGAGTGCCTGCCCGAGGTCCTCGAGGTTGGAGGCGTTGCGCTCGGCCTCGAGGGTCGCGCGCCGCTGGTCCGCGGCGAGGCACTGCTTGTCGAGATAGTCCAGGCGGGTGCGTTCGACCTCGGCCGCTTGCGCCGCCTGCGACGTGGCCTGCGCATGCGCATCCCATTGCTGCTGCCATTCGGCGAGCTTCGCCTCGGCCAGGCGCAGTGCGTCGCCGGCATTCTCGTCGGCTTCACGCAGCGTCTCGAGCTGCGGAGCGGATTCGGCCAGCAATGCGCCGAGCTCCTCGAAGCGCTGGCGATCCGCGGCGACGTGCTCGGTCAGTTCCGCATGCGCGCGCTCGGTCTCCACGCGCGCGCGCTCGAGCTGCTCGGCGAGTTCGCGGCTGTGCTGGATCTGCTGCTCGATGCGCGCGATCTCGGCGCCGACCTTGTAGACCTCCGCCTGCACGCCGTTCATGTGCTCGGCCGCGGCCGCATGCTTCTCGCGACCGGCCTCGAGTTCGGCTTCGCAGCGGCGCTGCTCGGCGAGCTGCTGCTCGATCGCGAGGTCGGCCTTGCGCAGCGCAGCCGAATGGGCATCGAGTTCGCCCTGCGCGGAACGCAGCTGCAGCGCCTTGACCTCCGATTCCTTGCGCTTCTGCTCGTCCTTTAGCGCCTGCCAGCGTTCGGCGGTGCGCGCCTGGCGCTTGAGGTGCTCGAGCTGCTTGTCGACTTCGTCGCGCACGTCGCGCACGCGGTCGAGGTTCTCGCGCGTCGCCTTGATGCGGCTCTCGGTTTCCTTGCGGCGCTCCTTGTACTTGGATATGCCGGCCGCCTCCTCGAGGTGGTTGCGCAGCTGCTCGGGATCGGCCTCGACGATCTCGCTGATCATGCCCTGCTCGATGATCGAATAGCTGCGTGGCCCGAGTCCGGTGCCGAGGAACAGGTCGGTGATGTCGCGCCGGCGGCAGCGCACGCCGTTGAGGAAGTATTGCGACTGGCCATCGCGGCTGACCACGCGCTTGACCGAGATCTCGTTGTAGCTCGCGTATTCGCCCGCGATGAGGCCGTCACTGTTGTCGAACAGCAGTTCCACCATTGCGCTGCCGACCGGCTTGCGCCCGGTCGAACCCGAGAAGATCACGTCGGTCAGCGCGTCGCCGCGCAACCTGCTCGCCGCGCTCTCGCCCATCACCCAGCGGATCGCGTCGATGATGTTGGACTTGCCGCAACCGTTCGGGCCGACGACGCCGGTCATGTTGGTCGGGAAGTGCAGCGTGGTCGGGTCGACGAACGACTTGAAGCCGGCCAGTTTGATCGTAGTCAGGCGCATGCAGCGGAGGTCCTCGGAAATCTTCGCGCCGCGCGTACGCGGCGCAGCGGTATCGTCTCAGCCGGCGCTGCGCGCGGGCAGTTCGTCCGGCGTGCGCGCCTCGATCGAAAGCGCATGGATGTCGGTTGTCATCAGGTCCCCGAGCGCGGCGTACACCGCGCGGTGGCGCGCGAGTGGCAGTTGGCCCCGGAACGCATCCGCCACGATGCGCACGCTGAAATGCCCGCGCCCGTCGGCTGCGCCCGCGTGGCCGACGTGGCGATGGCTGTCGTCGACGACCTCGAGTTCGCTCGGCGACAACGCGGCCTGCAGTCGCTCGCGGATCATCGCGACGCGACGGGTCACGGCAGCACCTTGCGGAACGGACGCACGTCGACGCCCGCATAGACGCCCTCGGTGAGGTACGGATCGGCGTCGGCCCACGCACGCGCGGCATCGAGGTCATCGAACTCGGCCACGATCAGGCTGCCGCTGAAGCCCGCGGGTCCCGGATCCTCGGCATCGATCCTGGGGAACGGACCCGCGAGGAGCAGGCGCCCCGCGTCGCGCAATGCGTGCAGGCGCTCGAGGTGCGCGGCGCGCGCCGCGAGGCGGCGCTGCAGCGAGTCGGGGACGTCGTTGCCGACGATCGCGTACCACATCGGAAGGGATCCTGCTGGCAAACGCGCATGTTACCCGAGGGGCGAGGGGCGAGGGGCGGGTGGGAGGAGTTGGCGCTCTTCGCCACTCGTGCGCATCCACGCATGCCGACTGCATGAGCCAGATGCGCCGATCGCTCGCCCCTCGCCCCTCGCCCCTTAGCCCTCAGCCCTCAGCCCTCGCCCTGATTGCACATCGACCCGTTTCCCCGTAGGCTAGGCCCGAATCGATAGGCCGGGGTACCGCACGCCGACGCGGCGACCTGCCCGTCCAGCGCGCCGATCGAACCTTGATGGCTTTAGTTGCGATATCCGGCTCCCCGTGGGAACCGGTTGTCCGTCGTTGCAGGCCGCGTACCGTTCAGGCGCTCCTCTGATCGCGCACCCGACCCGACTCGCCAGTGATCCGTGCATGACCCACGCCGTGAGGCGCCGGGCGTCGCGGGACCGAGCATGAACCAGACCGCCGAACAGCCCAGCGCAGACGTACCGGCCAGCGCCTTTCCGCAGGTGCCGCAACAGCAGGAGATCCCGCTGGCGCTCGTGCGTGGGCAGCCGCTGCTGCAGATTCCACAGGACCTGTACATCCCGCCGGACGCGCTCGAGGTGATCCTCGATGCGTTCGAAGGGCCGCTGGACCTGCTGCTGTACCTGATCCGCAGGCAGAACCTCGACATCCTCGACATACCGATCGCCGAGATCACGCGCCAGTACGTCGACTACATCGAGCTCATGCACGAGATGAAGCTCGAGCTCGCGGCCGAGTACCTCGTGATGGCCGCGATCCTCGCCGAGATCAAGTCGCGGCTGTTGCTGCCGCGGCCACCGCTCGAGGAAGGCAGCGAGGAAGACCCTCGCGCCGAACTCGTGCGGCGCCTGCAGGAGTACGAACGGTTCAAGAAGGCGGCCGCGGACATCGAGGCGATGCCGCGCCAGGATCGCGACTTCGCGCCGGCGCACGTGCTGGTCGAGGACCACAACGTGATCCGGCTGCCGCCGCCGGTCGAGCTCCGGGAATTGTTGCTCGCGCTCAAGGACGTGATGAAGCGCGCGGAACTGTACGGGCACCACGAGATCGAGCGCGAGTCGCTCAACGTGCGCAGCCGCATGAGCGACCTGCTGAAGGCGCTCGGCGACGGCGAGTTCCACCGCTTCGAGAACCTGTTCGATGCGAGCGAAGGCCGGCGCGGCGTCGTCGTCACCTTCCTCGCGCTGCTGGAACTGGCGAAGGAACAACTGGTCGAGATCGTGCAGGAGGCGGCGCTCGCGCCGATCTACCTGAAGTCGCTCGCGACGCAATGAGGCACCCCGGCCTGCCTGCAGGCCGCCAACGCTCGACACCCGTGGCCCTCGCCTGCCCGCCCGGCGCGTGCGGCCGCACCACCCGGACGCATTCGTCTGCCGACACTGGTACCTGATGGAACTGGATCAACTCAAACGCATCATCGAAGCGGCCCTGCTCGCCTCGTCGCAGCCCCTCACGCTGCCGCAGCTGTCGGCACTGTTCGACGAGTTCGCGATGCCGACGCACGAGGAACTCGCGAAGGCGATCGAAGCGCTCGGCGAGGACTGCGCCGGGCGCGGGATCGAACTGGTCGAGGTCGCGTCCGGCTTCCGCTTCCAGGTCCGCCGCGACGTGCACGCGTTCGTGTCGCGCCTGTGGACCGAGCGCCAGACGCGCTACTCGCGCGCGCTGCTCGAGACGCTCGCGCTGATCGCCTACCGCCAGCCGATCACGCGCGCGGAGATCGAACAGATCCGCGGCGTCGCGGTATCCACCAACATCGTGCGCACGCTCGAGGAACGCGAGTGGGTACGCGTGGTCGGCTACCGCGACCTGCCCGGCAAGCCCGCACTGTTCGGCACCACGCGCCAGTTCCTCGACTACTTCAACCTGAAGTCGCTGGATGAACTCCCGCCGCTCGCGGAAATCCGCGACATCGAGGAACTCGATCCGCAGCTCGCGCTCGACCGCGAGGACCGCGCGATCGCCGCGGTGCTAGCCGACGGCATGCCGCTGGACGACTTCGAACCCGAACACCCTGCGAACGACCCCGAAGCGGCCGACGCTTCCTCCGCCGATCCCGGCGCCGACCCCGAGCCCGCGGCCGGACACGTCGCGCCGGCCGACGCCGACCGTCCCCATCACGAACACGACGAGGCGGCTTCCCTGCCGCAACGCGAAGCCGACCCGGAATCCACTGCATGACCACCTCCGTACGATCCGTCCTGAAACTCAAGCGCCCGGCCGGCGAAGCGGCCGCGCCCACGGTCGAAGAGCGCCTGCACAAGGTGCTCGCGAACGCGGGCCTCGGTTCACGCCGCATGCTCGAAGTGCGCATCGAAGCCGGCGAAGTGCAACTCAACGGCGCGGTCGCCACCCTCGGCCAGAGCGTGCGCACCGGCGATCGCGTCGAGATGGACGGCAAGCGCTTCGTCGTCGTGGCCGACAATGCCGAGCACGCACAGGTGCTGCTCTACAACAAGCCCGATGGCGTGGTCGCGACGCGCGACGATCCCGAGGGTCGCCCGACCGTGTTCGAGCAGCTGCCGCAGATCAAGGGCGCGCGCTGGATCGCGGTCGGCCGACTCGACATCAACACCACCGGCCTGCTGCTGCTGACGACCGACGGCGACCTCGCCAACGCGCTCATGCATCCGCGCTCGGAGATCGAACGCGAATACATCTGCCGCGTGCACGGCGAAGTGCCCGACGAAGTGGTCGAGCGACTTCGCAATGGCATCGAGCTCGAGGACGGTCCGGCGCAGTTCGACGAGATCGCGGCGATCAGTCGCGGCAACAGCCATTCCTGGTTTCGCGTCGTGTTGCGCGAAGGACGCAACCGCGAAGTGCGCCGCATGTGGGAATCGCAGGGCCTCATGGTCAGCCGCCTCAAGCGCATCCGTTACGGCACCATCGAATTGCCGCGTGGCCTGCTGCGCGGGCACTGCAGCGAGCTCGACGCTGGCCAGGTCGCGCTGCTGCGCGAGCGCGCCGGCATCAAGGAAACGCCGCAGCGGCTGACGCTCGCGCCGGTGATCGGCCAGCGCCGCGCGGCACCGACCGAGTTCCGTCCGAATCCGAAGGCGCAGCAGGCGTGGACCGGCGCGCGCAACGAGGAGGCGCGCGAGTTCGCCGCGTTCGATCGCATCCGTGACGATGGGTGGCGGGGTCCCGGCGCGAAGCCGCGCAAGGCGCGTGGCGCGGGCGGCCCAGGCGGCGCGGGCGCACGCAAGGGCGGTCCCGCGCGCGCGGGCGCAC
>JAEYZH010000200.1 GCA_023430685.1 Pseudomonadota bacterium
GCATCGCCGTAACCGGCGGTCAGCGGCGCGCCCGGCGTCGCCATCACGCTCGACGCGCTCGCAGGCGCGTGCAGCGCGTAGAAGCCCGCGCCGACGCCTGGATCTTCGCTCGCGCGCGTCGTGACGCTCGCGCCGTCGTCGATGCGCACGCGCGCGCCGTCCAGCGGCAGGCCGGTGTTCGCATCGCGGACCTGGCCGACCACGAGCGCGCCGCCCGCGGGCGCACTGCAGCTCATGCGGACCGCGACATCGTCGATCGCCCATCCCGCGCCGAGCGCGCCCCAGTCGTCGCCGCCGAAGTCGTCGGCGTGGAAGCGGATCAGCACCGAAGGCGCGGCCACCGGCGAGAGGTCGACGGCCTGCGTGGTCCAACCCGCGTCGTGCGTCGTCGCGGACGGCGCACCGAGGCGCAGCCAGGTCGCGCCGCCATCGACGCTGGCTTCGACGCGCGCGACCTCGCGCCCGTCCCACGGCGGGGATTCCTGCGTGAGAAAGCTGCGATAGCTCAATGCGGGGCGGTCGAGCAGGGAAAGATCGACCGGCGGCATCACGAGCAGGTCGAAACGCCCGTCGTTGCCCCAGCCGCCGTCGGCGCCGAGTTCGTCATTGGCGGCCGCGAAGCCGCCATGCGCTGGAATCGCGAAACCCGGGCTCGACAACGCGTCGCTGTCGCCGAACTGCCAGCCGAGACCGAGGCTCGAGCGGTTCCATCCGGGCGGCAGCCCGCCGGCTTCGAAATCCTGCGCATACGCGGTGCCCGCGTGCGCATAGCCGGGCGCATCGCAGGCGACCGCGTCGGCCGCGAGCGCGATGTCGATGTTGCGGCCGCCGTTGAATTCACCGAGTTCGAGCGAGGTTGCGAGATAGCCCTCGATGCCGGGCGCGACGTCGAGCCGGTACTGGCCGCCTTCGGGCAAGCGCACCGACCACGCACCGCTCTGCGGATCACTCCACAGCGGCGCGAGGGGCGATCCGGCGACCGTGATGC
Organism: Pseudomonadota bacterium; assembly: GCA_023430685.1. Lineage (GTDB taxonomy): Bacteria > Pseudomonadota > Gammaproteobacteria > Xanthomonadales > Rhodanobacteraceae > Dokdonella_A. The sequence continues at coordinate 989 of JAEYZH010000200.1, forward strand.
GTGCGTGCAGCGGCCAGCCGGTCTGCGCGTCGCGCACGATGCCGCCGAGCTTGTGCGTCGGCGCGAGTGCGAGCACGACGTCGAGCGGCGTGGTCTGGCCCGGCGTCACCTGCACGCCGCTCTCGACGTACGCGAGATAGCCGTACGCGCTCACGCGAATGCCGAGCGCGTCACCCGTCGCGGGCACGCGGCGCACGTAGCGTCCGTCGGTTGCCGAAGTCGCGTCGGCGGCGGCGCCTGCCGGCAGGAACTCGATGCGCGCGCCCGCAATCGGCGCGCCGTCGGCGCCGCGCACGGTGCCGGCGACGAAGCCGCTCGGCCCGCACGCGTCCGCCGCGGCGTCGACCGCGGCCGCAGCGTCGATCTCGCCCCAGCCGGTCGCGTAGTTCGGCACGTTGCCGGGGCCGGGCGACGGCGTGCCGCCGCTCGCGTAATCGATCGGCCGTGCGGTCTGCATGATGATCCCGCCGAGCGCGGGATAGTCGCCGACGAGGCAGGGACCGGCCTCGAGCATCAAGGCGACGAGGCCGCTCACGTGCGGCGTCGACATCGAAGTGCCGGTCATCGCGCCGTAGTCCTGCGGGCCTTCGATCATCGCCGACTCGATCGCGACGCCTGGCGCGATCACCTGCGGCTTGAGCTGCGGATAGCCGCGCGGATCGGGATAGTCGGGCAAGCCCGGGCTCACCGCGTCGGTCGGTCCCCACAGCGAATGCGGCGCGTAGGCGCCGTCGTGGTTGCCGCTCGATCCGATCGCGAACGCGCTCGCGAGCGACGCCGGGCTCGACAGCGTCGACAGTCCCGGCGGCTCCGGGAACCCGCAACTGAAGCTGTTGCCGGCCGCGAACGCCGGGAAGATGCCGGCCGCGACCCAGGCCTCGACGATGTCGGCGTAAAACGGCGAGGCAGTCCCGTCGCAGTCGCGTTCCGACCACGAATTGTTGACGACCTGCGGGCGGCGGTCGGGATCGGGCGCGCTGCCGTCGCGGCGCGTCGGCGCGAGCATGAACTCGCCGCAGCGCAGGATCCATTCGCCGGTCGGATCGCCCTCGAGCGCAAAGATGTCGCAGGCGATCCAGTTCGCGTCGGGCGCCATGCCGATGCGCTTGCGAGCGGCCGGATCGGCCGCGTGGTTGTCGCCGACCACGGTTGCGGTCACGTGGGTCGCGTGCGCGTTGTCGCCCTCGTACGGCTCGTCGTGCGCGCCGAGCCAGTTGTAGTCGTGCTCGAACGTGCCGTTGCCGAGATTGCCGCGGTACTGCCGCACGATCGCCTCGTGCCCGTACATCACGCCGCCGTCGAGGATGCCGACGGTGATGCCGCGTCCGGTGGTGCCCTGCGCCCACGCGCGGTCGGCACCGACCTGCACGATGTTCGGCGCGATGCCGTCGCCGCGCGACGGCGCCATCGCGGCCGCGGGCCTGGGCTCGATGCGGTCCACGCGAGGCAGGCTGCGGATGCGCAGCACCTGGTCGGACGCGGCGATCGCGGACAGCGCCGCGAGGTTGCCGTCGCGCACGAGCAGCACGTTCTTGATCCAGAATGATTCATTGGCGATGCCGCGGCGCGCGAGCTCGGCGCGCACGCCCGCCTGGCTGCGCTCGGCGGCGCGACGCAACTGCTCATGCACATGGCGCCCACGCGCGTTCCAGTCCATGCCGCGTGCGCCGGAAAGGTCCGCCCGCTCGCGGAACTCGACCACGAAATCGCGTGACTGGCCCGAGCGGAGGCCGCGCAGCAGCGCGGGTTCGACCTCGGCCGCGCCGGTCGCGAGCGGCAATGGCCACGAAGGACGGCCGATCACGCCGACGCCGGCCTGCGCACCGACCGGAGGCACCAGCACGGCGCTGCACGCGAGCACGATCAGCAACGAAAGGGCAGCCACGTGCCGGCGCATTCGCGCGCGGGCGGGGATCAGGTCGGAAGTCATGCATGCCTCTGGCGTTCGAACAAAGCGACCCGCGATCGTGCCGCAGGGAGCGTTGTGACGCATTGGTGCGGGCTTCGGTTTTCCTTAATTGCGCCTTACAGCGCGCCAACGGCGCCGCGCATCGGCGCGTGCGCGGTCAGCCGCGTGCGGCCGGCGCCGATTCGAGCGACGCCGGAATCTGTCGTTCGCCGGCCGTCGAGCGCGCACGCACGAGCGCGCTGCGCCAGCCATCGGGGTGGCCGAGCGCGTGCTGGTAGCGCAATTGCAGCAACGCGGCCGCATGATCGTGCTCGGCCCAGGCGCCGACCCTTCCTGCGATCACGCCCGCGCGCGCGAGGTCGCCCGATTCGAGCAGCCACGGCAGGTAGGCCTGCGCGACTTCGACGAGTTCGGCCGGCACGCGCCGCGCATCGGCGCGTTCGAATGCGCGCTCGAACGCCGCGCGCGCCTGCTC
>JAEYZH010000098.1 GCA_023430685.1 Pseudomonadota bacterium
GCGCCCGCCTGGCTGTTCTGGCTGGTCGCGCACATCTTCTTCCTGATCGGCTTTCGCAACCGCCTCGTCGTGATGGCGGAATGGATCTGGTCGTACTTCACCTACCAGCGCCACGCGCGCATCATCATCGACCGCGATCCGCGCGCCTGAGGTTCAGGATTCGGCTTTCCACGGATCGTAGCTGCCGAACCACCACAAGTGGCCTTCGAGGTCGCGGCAGCTGTATCCGGCGCCGCCGTACTCCTTCTCCTCGAGTGGATCGACGATCACCGCGCCGGCGGCCTTCGCGCGCGCGTGGTGCGCCGTGCAGTCGGAGACGATCACGCAGGGTGCCTGCGTCTCGCGGCCACCGATCTCGGCGGGTTGCGCGATGCGCTCACCCCAGGCGCCCGGGTTGGCGACCGAGCTCAGCATCACCATGCCGTTGCCGAACACCAGTTCGGCGTGCTGCACGAGACCTTGTTCGTCGGCGTACACGGCCCGCTTCTCGAACCCGAACGCGCGACACAACCACGCGATCGCCGCGGGTGCGTCGCGATAGCGCAGGGCAGGGATGATCGTCGAAACGGTGTCGGCTGCGAGGGTGGCCATGGAGTTCTCCGTTGGTGGGACCACGCAAAGCCTACCCGCCGCGTGGCGCCCGGTCTTGTAGATTCCTGAACTTCCAGATCTCGAGGAAGGCGAGCCCGGGGCACGACGCGCGAACGGGCACGTGCTCCCGATGTCGCCACTTCCGCGCGGATCAGAGCGCGACGTGGTTGGCGTGCTCGCCGCGCCGTTTCGCGTAAGCGCCCGGCGTCATGCCCGAGAACGCGTGGAACTCGCGCACAAGATGCGACTGGTCGTGGAAGCCGCAGTCCGCCGCGACCTCGGCCCATTCGACGCGGATGCCCTGCTGCACCTGGTCGACGACGCGGCGGAATCGCTTGAGCCGCGCGTACTGCTTCGCGCCGACGCCGACCTGCGCGCTGAACAATGCGCCGAAGCGCCGCGCCGAAAGGCCGCTGTCGGCGATCAGCGGCGCGATGCGATCGATGCTCGGGGACTGCGCGAACGTCGCAAGTGCGTGGCGCACTGCCGGGTGCAGGCGCGGTGGCACGAAATGGCGCGACAGCCAGCCTTCCAGCACCGCGAGGCGCGCCCGCGCATGGGGTGCGTCGAGCAGGCGTTCGCGCAGTCCGGTGCTCGCGTTGCCGACGAGGTCGTCGAGTGCGACGTGCCGATTGCCGAGCCGATCCATCGGTTCCCGCAGCAATCCTGCGGCGCCGGCCGGGTGCAGCATCACGCCCATCACCGCCACCTGCTCGCGGCTGTCGATCACGAAGCTGCGCGTGAACTGCCCGCTGTAGACCACGCCGGGATGGCGCGTGCAGCACAGTCCCTGATCGTCTTCGTAAACGCGCGTCTCGTCTTCGAACAGGTTCAGGATCAGGCCCGAGCCCGGTTGCGGCAGGATCCGCTCGAGCCGGAAGTCGCCTGCCGCGACGCGCCAGTCCCACAGCATCCGGACATGCGGATGCAGGGGCGACGCGGGGATGTGGGAAGTGAAAGCCATGGCATTGCGTACCTGCGGATCGGGGGACTATACGCACGCGAGGCCCGGAACGCGTATCGTCGGTGGCGGATTCCGACCAAGTGGAGGTGGCCGATGGACATCGAGGTGGTGCATCACGCGGCCGAGCGCCGCTTCGAGGCGGTCGTGGACGGCGCGACCTGCGTGCTGGAATACCGCCTGCGCGACGGCGTCATGCTGATCGACCATACCGAGGTGCCGCCGGCGGTCGGAGGGCGCGGCATCGCGGGCCGGCTCGTGCGCGCCGCGTTCGATGCCGCGCGGCGGGAAGGCTGGCGCGTCGCGCCGAATTGCAGCTACGCGGCGCAGTGGGCCGAGCGGCACGCGGACGTGCAGGACCTGCTCACTTCCGGCTAGCGACGCTCGTCGCCTGCAAACGCCGCGCAAGCGCCGCGTGCTGGAGTCGCACGGGCGATGCCTCGACGAATCGCGCGGGCAACAGCGGCGTCAGTCGCGCATGCAGCGCGCGCGATTCGTCGATGCGGCCGACGCGCAGCAGCGTCTCGGAGAGCTGCAATTCGGCATCCAGCGTCGCATTCGCGTCGTTGCCGTTGTAGCGCGCGAGCAGGTCGACGGCGCGCCGGAACTCCACGACTGCGGCATCGATGCGGCCGAGGTCGCGCAGCACCAGGCCACGGATCACCGCGGCGCCACCCTCGCGCGCATGGCTTTCCGGATGCAGCATCGCGAGCGCGGCGATCGCCGCGTCCACTTGCACGAGTGCCGCCTCCGGCTGGCCACTGCGGCGCGACCACTCGGCGAGATTCAGCATGCGGCGTGCCTGCTCGATCCGGCGTTCGTGCGATGGCTCGCCCTGCGCCTCGGGCGTGCGCTCGAGCAGCGCACGCGCGTCGTCGAGCCGTCCATTCAGCACGTAGCTGCGGCCGAGGTTCGTGCGGAAGTACTCGGCATGCGGGAAGTCTTCGTGCCGTCGCGCGCGCTCGACCACTTCTTCGAACATCGCGAGCGAGGCCCGATGGTCCCCGGCCATCTCGACGAGGCTCGCAAGGTTGTTGAGCGCGATCAGGTAGCTCGGCGACTCCTGCTGGCCGCCCGCGCGCAGGTGTTCGATGTTCTCGCGCATCAGGCCCATCGCCTCGACGAGCCTTCCCTGCGACAGGATCGCCTGCGCGAGGTTGTTGCGTGCGGTAACCGCCCACGAACTGCCAGGGTCGAGCGTGCGCAGGCGTCGCTCGAGCATGTCGCGCAGCAGGCGTTCGGCGTCGGCATGGCGCCCCTGGCGTTCGTACACCTGGCTCAGGAATCCGCTCGCTGCAATCACCTCGTTCGACTCCTCCGGCAGGTGGCGCCGCAGGATGCCGAGGCTGCGCAACGCATCGCCCTCGGCTGCTTCGAGGCGGCCCTCGCGCATGCCGGTGTCGGCCAGCGCGTACAGCACCTCGGCATAGCGCACGCTGTCCTCTCCATCTGCCTTTGCGGCGTAGTCGAGTGCGCGCCGCACCGTCGCGGTACCGGTCGCCGCGTCGCCCTCGCGCGCCTGCGCGAGTCCCAGGGTCGCGAGGATGTCCGCGGCGAGCGCGAACTCGTCGGGGCTGATGTCGCCGAGCGCAGCGAGTCCGGCTTCCAGCACCGTGCGCGCCTCGCCGGGTCGTTCGCCGGTGTTGAGCGCGTACCCCTGCTCGAGCAGGTAGGCGGCGCGCTGGCGCGGCGTGCCATGCGAGGCCTCGAGCGCGGCGGCGGCGCCAAGGCTCTCGGCCGCTTCCGCCGGCAGGCCGAGTTCGATGTAGATCTGGCCGAGCGCGCCGAGCAGGCGCGCTCGCTGGCGCGGCGCGCCGGCCAGTCGCTGGTCGATGCCGCGACGGCCGCGATCGACGAGGTCGCGTGGTGCGATCGGCTGCGTGCCGGCTTCGTCGGGCGAAGCCGAGCGGAACAACGCGACGAGGTAGTCGACCACGCTCTCGGCGGTGGCTGTCTGCTCTCGCGCGAGCGCCTCCGCGCGCAACGCGCGGTCGCGTTCGTTCGCGAGGCGCCAGGTGAACATCGCCGCGAGCGCGATCGCGAACAGCATCGCCGCGCTCGCGTAACGGTGGCGCGCGAGGAACTTGCCGGCGCGATAGTGGAGGCGGTCGGGCGCCGCGTGCACCGGGCGCCCGCGCAGGTGGCGCTGCAGGTCGTCGGCGAGCGCCGCAGCCGAGACGTAGCGACGCTCCGGCTCGGGATGCGTCGCGCGCGCAACGATGAGGTCGAGGTCGCGCGGTACCCGGTGGCGCTTGCCCGCAATGCTGCGCGGCGACGGCAGGCGTCCGTCGGCATCGGGCTTGGGCGCTTCGTCGCAGAGCAGTTCGTGCAGCAGCAGGCCGAGCCCGTAGACGTCCGTCGCGGTGCTCACCGGCTCGCCACGGCGCTGCTCGGGGCTCGCGTAGGCGGGCGTGAACCATGGCAACCCGGTCTGCAGCGCGGGCCCGGTGCCGCCGAGCAGCTTGGCGATGCCGAAGTCGAGCAGCATCGGTTCGCCGTCGGCGCGCACGAGCACGTTTGCGGGCTTGAGGTCGCGATGGATCACGAGTCGCTGGTGCGCGTACTGCACGGCGGCGCAGAGCTTGTGCAGCAGCTGCACGCGCGCCGGGATCGGCAGTGCGCGGCGGCGGCAGTAGTCGGTCAGCGCCACGCCATCGACGTACTCCATCACGAGATAGGGTTCGCCCTGCGCGGTGTTGCCGCCATCGAGCAGGCGCGCGATGTTCGGATGGTCGAGGTCGGCGAGGATCTGCCGCTCGCGCCGCATGCGCTCGGTTGCCTCGCGGGTCGGGATGCCGCGCAGCAGCTTGATCGCGACGCGCCGGTCGAATGCGTCGTCGACGCGCTCGGCGAGGAACACCGTGCCCATCCCGCCGCTGCCGATCTCGCGTACGAGGCGCCAGGGCCCGAGGCGCTGTTCGACCGGCGCGGTCGACGCGCGCGCGGCCGCCTCGCGCAGGCGCCCGGTCATGCCGCTGTCGTCGCCGTCTTCGGCCGCCGCCAGCGCGAGCGCTTCGTGCTTGATCGCGTCGTCGTCGTCGAGCGCCGCGAGCAGGGCGCCGCGCCCGGAGGGCGGTGTCGCGATGAGTGCGTCGAAAAGCTCCTGCAGCCTGCGCCAGCGCGCGTCGCTCATGCGGCGAGCTTCTGCTTCAGCCAGGCGCGCGCGAAGCGCAGTTCGCGATCGACCGTGGGCACGGACACGCCGACGACGTCGGCGATTTCCTCGCGCTTGAGGCCGAGCAGGTAGGTCAGCTCGATGATCTCGCACTTGCGTGCGTCGAGGCGGCGCAGGGCGTCGAGCGCCTCGTCGAGCGCGAACGCATCGCTGTCGTTGAGCGCGCCGTCCGCCGCGGGGGCATTCTCGGCGGCCGACAGCGTCACGTGCAGGTCGCCGCCGCCGCGTCGCTCGCTGCCGCGCGCGCGCGCGGTGTCCACGAGGATGCGCCGCATCGCGACGCTGACCACGCCGTAGAAATGGCGGCGGTCCTGCCAGTCGGTGTTGGAGCCGATCAGGCGCAGGAACAATTCGTTCGCGAGTTCGGTCGGCTGCAGGGTCAGGTGGCCGCCGAACTGGCGCAGGTGCTTGCCCGCGATCGCGCGTACTTGGGCATAGACGAGTTCGGTCAGCCGCTCGGCCGCAGCCGGGTCACCGCCGCTCCAGGCGTGCAGCAGGCGCGTGACGTCCCGCGCGGCTTCCGCAGCGGGTTCGCGGGAGGCGGCGTCGGAGTCGTTCATGCAGGAGGGTCGTCGGAACAAGCCATGACGGGAATCAACGCGCCGTTGCGTACCTGCTGGACGCGAACCTTTTGCCTGGACGGGTCACGGCACGCGCTCGCATGCCGGGCCGGGTGAGTATACGGGCATGGCGCACGCCGGGATGCGGAACGTGCGGTGCCGTTCCTGCGGCACGCCCGGTGGTCGCGCCGGGCAGCCCGCGCGCATGCTCGAAGGGGGTTTGCGTTTGTCCCTTCAGGCGGCGCGATGGCGTTGATGATCATGGCGATCGCCAATCGGTTGCCGCGGCCTGTGTCGCATGCGGGCTGTGATCCAGGTCCGCCCCGCGGCGTCGATCGCGTCCGCGGCGCGCAGGTTGGCGGCTGCTAGAATGTGTCCAATCGTCACGGCGGAAGGCGCGTGGTCGCGGGGTGCGCACGGCCCTGGCCGGGCGGTGGGATGGCGGATCCAATCAACGGGAGTGATCAGATGAAGAAGTCGTTTTTCGCGGTCATGCTGGCGCTGGCCGGCATGGTCGGCGCAGGGGCTGCGTTCGCGGCGGACAAGCCGGCGATCGGTGTGGCGGAGTTCAAGAACGAATCCGGCGCGGCGTGGTGGAGCGGCGGCGTGGGCTGGGAGCTGTCGGGCATGCTCTCCAACGAGCTGTCGAGCACCGGCCACTTCCGCGTGCTCGAGCGCAACAAGCTCGGCAATGTGCTCGAGGAGCAGAACCTCGCGGCGTCCGGTCGCGTGCGTTCGGGCACCGGCGCGAAGATGGGCAACGTGACCGGCGCGCAGTACCTCGTGTTCGGTACCGTGACGTCCTACGAGGAGAACACCGCGAGCACCGGTGGCGGCCTCAGCTTCAAGGGCATTTCGCTCGGCGGCAAGAAGTCGGAAGCCTACATCGCGGTCGACGTGCGCGTCGTCAATGCGGAAACCGGCGAAGTCGATTTCTCGCGCACGATCGAGGGTCGCAGCTCCGGTGGCGGCGTGTCGGTCGGCGTCTATCGCGGTGGCGTCGGCGGTGCGCTCGCGCACGAGAAGAACACGCCCGCGGGCAAGGCGATCCGCGCCGCGCTGGTCGAGATCACCGACTACCTCGACTGCGTGATGGTCGTGCGCGGCAGCTGCGAATCGGATTTCGACGCGAAGGAAAGCAAGCGCCGCGACAGCAACCGCAAGGCGCTCAAGCTCGACTAGCCATCGCGGTGTGCGGTGCGACGGAAACGGCGGGCATGTCCCGCCGTTTTTTTTTGGCGCCGCGGCACGCGGAGCCAGTGCCTGGAACACAAGCCCGGCAGCCCGAAATGCGCAAGGGCAAGACAGCGTGGCCTGGCGGTTCGGCTTGCGGCTGGCGCTTCCGTTTTCCGGCCAGCCGATGGATCTCAACGCCCGCGGCGCCCGCCACCCGGGTTGCCGCGCGGATTGCCGCGGCCGGGACCCGCGTCACGCGTCGAGTTGCCCGGCGCGCCGCCACGCGGCGGCTTGCGCGGTCCCCTCGATGGGCCGCCTCGCGGGGCCTGGCCAGGCGCGGCGACATTGCCGTTGCGCACGTTCCCCGACGGCGCAGGATGGCGCGAACCCGTGTTGCCATTGCGGTCGTTGCCCGGAGGCGCCGGGTTGCGAGAACCGGTGTTGCCGTGGACGTCCCGCGTCGGTCCGCTGTTCTTGTACTGGCCACCCTGCTGGTTGAACTGTCCCGGGTGGAACGGCTGTTCCATGCCGGGGCGCGCGCCACGTCGCTTGCGGCCCGGCTGGCCCGCGGTCTCGGGGAACCAGCTGCGCAGCACGGCGGGGCTGAGACCGGGTTCGGCGTAGGCATTCGGTGCGGCCGGCCCGCGCTTGCCGCCGCCGCGTTGGCCCTGCGGCGCCGGACCCTGGCCACGTCCCTGGTACGGGCCCTGGCCCGCGCCCGTTCGCGGCCCCTGCC
>JAEYZH010000160.1 GCA_023430685.1 Pseudomonadota bacterium
ACGTAGCGCATGCGTTCGTCGCGCGCGCGCAACGCATCCTCGGAGCGCACGCGGCTCGTGATGTCGTGCGCGAGCACCACGCGCGCGGGCCGGCCACGGAACACGATGTCGTCCGAGGTGATCTCGACCTCCATGAGTTCGCCGCCCTTCTTCGCGTGGCGCCAGCGGCCCGCGCTGTTGTGGCCGGCCGCGCTGCTCGCCCGCAGCGCATCGAGTCGCGGCACGTCTTCGGGCGGGCGGATGTCCGCGATCTTCATGCCGAGGAATTCGGCCTCGGTGTAGCCGTAATGGCGACACGCCTCGGCGTTGACCGCGACGAAGCGCCCGGTCTCGAGGTCGTACACCCACATCGGCAGCGGGTTGTTGCGGAACAGCAGCCGATAGAAGTCTTCGTTGTAGTCGCCCAAGGCCATTCGGAGGTCTCCGATCCGTGCCGGCGTCCCAACGGCCCGCAATCCCTGCGTCTTGCGCGCCTGGGCTCAAGCATAGGCAGTTTCGCCGCGCGTTGCGAGCAGCGGCGGTCGGTCCCCGGAGGGGACTCGCGCTGGCTGCTGGACACGCCCGCGGCCCGCTTGGCAGGATCGCGCCGTGCCCCGCGATCCGCATCCCCCGCATCACCTGCGCGATCTCGCTCGCCTGCGGCGCGCGCGCGACCGCATCGACCGCGAGTACGCGCAGCCGCTCGACGTCGAGGCGCTCGCGCGCAGCGTGCACATGTCCGGCGGGCATTTCAGCCGTTCGTTCAAGCTCGCCTACGGCGAATCGCCGTACAGCTACCTGATGACCCGGCGCATCTAGCGCGCGATGGCGCTGCTGCGTCGCGGCGACCTCGATGTGACCGAGGTCTGCCTCGAAGTCGGGTGCGCGTCGCTCGGCACGTTCACCACGCGCTTCACCGAGCTGGTCGGGATGCCGCCCGGCGCGTATCGGCGCGCGCAGGCCGGTGGTGCGCCCGGCATGCCGCCTTGCGTCGAGCGACAGGTCACGCGACCGGTCAGGAATCGAGAAGCGCCGAAGGCCGGGCCGAAGGCAGGATGAGCCCGCCACCCCAACCCGGAGCACTGCGATGAACCTTTCGATCCACTCGAGCTTCCTCCCGCACGACGATGCCGATGCCGCGCTCGCGTTCTGGCGCGACACACTGGGCTTCGAGGTGCGCAAGGACGTCGGTTACCAGGGCATGCGCTGGATCACGGTCGGCCCCGCGGGCCAGCCGGATACGTCGATCGTGCTGCACCCGCCCGGCTCCAATCCCGGCATCACCGACGACGAACGCGGCATGATCGCGCAGATGATGGCGAAGGGCACCTGGGGCATGGTGATCCTCGCGACGCCCGACCTCGATGCGACGTTCGCGCGCCTGCAGGCCGGCGGTGCCGAGGTGATCCAGGAGCCGACGATGCAGCCGTATGGCATCCGCGACTGCGCATTCCGCGATCCGGCCGGCAACCACGTGCGCATCAACGAAGCGCGCTGACCGAACTGTCACCCGGCATTCGAGGAGATTCCCGATGAACGGCAATGCATGGATCCGGCCATTCCACCGCTGGACATCGATCGTGTTCGTGCTCTGCGTCGTCGCGACCTCGGTCGCGCTGGCGCGCGAGGAGCCGGTCGCATGGATGGCATACCTGCCGCTGTTGCCGCTGGCCCTGCTCGCGCTCTCGGGGCTGTACCTGTTCGCATTGCCCTACGTCACGCGGCGCACGCCGCACGCGCCGTAGGCGGCACGCGCGCAGCCGCGACGCCCACGCGGTATCGTGCACCCCCCTGTGCGCAAAGGAGCCCGCGATGACCACCAAAGCCTACGGCGCCCATTCCGCCGACCGGCCGCTCGAACCGATGGACATCCAGCGCCGCGCGCCCGGGCCGCGCGACGTGCAGATCGACATCGCATGGTGCGGCGTATGCCATTCGGACCTGCACACCGTGCGCGCGGAATGGGGCGGTACCTTGTATCCCTGCGTGCCTGGCCACGAAATCATCGGCCGCGTCAGCGCGGTCGGCAACGCCGTGGCGTCACACAAGGTCGGCGACGCCGTCGGCGTCGGCTGCCTCGTCGGCAGCTGCCAGCGCTGCGGCTCCTGCGCGGAAGGCCTCGAGCAGTATTGCGAGAACGGCTTCGTCGGCACCTACAACGGCTCGACGCCGGATGCGCCGGGCCACACGCTCGGCGGCTACTCGCAGCGCATCGTCGTCGACGAGGGGTTCGTGCTGAAGATCCGCCACCGCGAGGACCAGCTCGCCGCGGTCGCGCCTCTGCTCTGCGCGGGCATCACGACCTACTCGCCGCTGCGCCACTGGAACGTCGGCCCCGGCAAGAAGGTCGGCGTCGTCGGCATCGGCGGGCTCGGCCACATGGGCGTGAAGATCGCGCATGCGATGGGCGCGACGGTCGTCGCATTCACCTCGTCGGACAACAAGCGCCAGGCCGCGCTCGACCTCGGCGCGAACGAGGTCGTCGTCTCGCGCAACGCGGGCGAGATGAAGAAGCACGCCGGCAGCTTCGACCTGATCCTCGACACCGTCGCCGCGAGCCATTCGCTCGACACCTACACGACCCTGCTCAAGCGCGACGGCACGCTCGTGCTGGTCGGCGTGCCCGAGCACCCGCATCCCTCGCCGATGGTCGCGCCGCTGATCTTCAAGCGCCGCGCGATCGCGGGCTCGCTGATCGGCGGCATCGCCGAGACGCAGGAGATGCTCGACTTCTGCGCGGAGCGCGGCATCGTCGCCGACATCGAGATCATCCGCGCCGACGGCATCGACGCAGCCTACGAGCGCATGCTCAGGAGCGACGTGAAGTACCGCTTCGTGATCGACTGCGCGACGATGTCGGCCTGAGTCCTGCGGCGCGGATCAGGGCTTCCCTCTTCCGTGCGGCGCACCGTCTCCCGCACGCAGGAGAAGCGACGGACCGTGCCCGTCGTGCGACCGCTTCCCGCGCTTGCGCGGGAAGAAGCGCGGCTCGACTGCGCCGGTCAGCCCTTGAGCGCGGCTTCGATCGCCGCGACGTCGATCTTCGTCATCGTCAGCATCGCCTCGAACGCGCGCCGCGCGACTTCGGGGTCGGAACCGGTGACGGCCTCCGTCAGCACGCGCGGCGTGATCTGCCACGACACGCCCCACTTGTCCTTGCACCAGCCGCACGCGCTTTCGCGCCCGCCGTTGCCGACGATCGCGTTCCAGTAGCGGTCGGTCTCGGCCTGGTCCTCGGTCGCGACCTGGAACGAGAACGCCTCGCTCTGCTGGAACGTGCTGCCGCCGTTGAGGCCGATGCACGGAAGGCCCAGTACGGTGAAGTCGACCGTGAGCACGTCGCCCTTCTTGCCCGAAGGGAAGTCGGCCGGCGCGCGCATGATCGCGCCGACTTCGCTGTCGGGGAACGTCGCCGCGTAGAACCGCGCGGCTTCGAGCGCCTCGTGGTCGAACCAGAGGCAGATCCTGTTCTTCGGCACCATGGAACCTCCATCACGTGGGTGCGGCGCGATCCGCGCGCGAAGGATGCGCGGAGCGCGTAGCCGGATCCGCAGCGTACTGCACACGCGTTGCATCCGATGCATGCGGCCGGCGTCCCGGTATGCATCGATTGCGTTGCGATTCATCCGCTGCAGGCGCGTCGATGCATGCGATGGCCGCGAGCGCCTTCCGTGATGGTCAGCCCGGGGTGGCGTCGGTGCCGGCCTTCTTCGCGATCCATTCCGCTTCCTTGCCCTCCTTGCCCCACGCGGCGTACAGCTCGACGTACGCCTGCACGACATCCTGCGCGCGCGTATGCGTCGGCCCGTAGGCCGTATCGGCGGTGAAGACGCTCCACGCGAGGTCGAGTTCCTTCTCGGCTTCCGCATATCGGCCGAGCCGCGTCAGCACGGTCGCGTACTCGCGATGCATGATCGCGCGGATCGGGTTGGTGCCGAACGCGATGTCGGCAGCGGCGGCGCCGATGCGAGCGTGGCGTTCGGCTTCCGCGAGTTCACCCGCGTCGCGCAGCAGCAACGCGAGGTTGGTTTCGGCGATCGCGCCAGCGGGCGAGTTCGACCCGTACAGCTTCGTCGCGAGCACGAGCGCGCGTTCGTAGTAGGGGCGCGCCTCCTCGTTGCGGCCCTGCTGGCGGATCGCGCCACCGAGGTTGTTGACGATGCGCAGCGTGCTCGGGTGCTCGGGGCCGTAGATGCGTTCGTAGAACGGCATCATCGGCGCGAGCAGCTTCTCCGCCTCGGCGAAGTGCTTCTGTTCGAGTTCGAGCACGGCCAGGCCGTTGATCGCTCCGAGCGTCTCCGAGTTGTCCTCGCCGAACAGCCGGCGGCGGCGTTCGATGAGTTCCATGTAGAGCGCGCGCGATTCATCGAAGCGCGACATGTTCGAGTTCGCGATCGCGAGGCCTTCGAGGGAATCGAGCGTGTCGACGTGGTCGTCGCCGAGCGTCGCACGCTGGCGCGCCAGCACGCGGGCGAAGCGCGCGCGTGCGGCGTCAAGCTGGCCGGCATCTGTCTCGATGCCCGCGAGCGCGGATTCGAGGAACAGGCGATCGCGGTCGTCCTGCGGCAGCGCCCGTACGCTCGCGAACACCTTGTTCGCCTCGACGAGGGCTTCCTGCGCCTTGCCCTGGTTGTCGAGGTTCTGCGCGATGCGCATCGCGATGCGCGCCTGTCGCTCGAGCGGCTGCCCGGCGCGGCGCGCGGCGGCCAGCGCTGCCTCGTAGTGCGTGCCGGCGACCGCGCGTTCGCCGATCGAGGCGTAGCTGCCCGCGATCGTGAGCTCGATCTCCGCGCGCACGTCGGGCTGGCCGGCGAGCTCGCGTCCGGCGCGGTCGGCGGCGGAGTCGAGCACCATGCGCATGAGGCGGGTGTCCATGCCCTTGGCGCGGTCGGGATCGATGCCGCCGAGGATGCCGCGCACGAAGTCGGACACCTGCGCGGACTTGGCCGCTTCCACGCGCGCCTGCGCGAGGCCTGCGAGCGCGAGCGCGATGCCGGCGACGAGCGCGAGCGCGGCGAGCGAGGCGGCGGCGAGGCCGATGCGATGGCGCGCGACGAAGGTGCGGGTCAGGTACCAGCGTGTCTGCGGCAGCGCCTTGACCGGGCGCTTCTGGCGGTAGCGCTCGAGGTCGTCCGCGAGCGCGGCGGCCGAGTCGTAACGGTCGGAGCGGTCCGCCGCGAGCGCCTTGCGCAGGACCGCACGCAGTTCGTGCGGGAGCTTGCGCGCGGCCGCGAGGAACGCGTCCGGGGTCGGCGATGCGCTCGCGTCGGCATCGGAGTCGATCGCCGCGAGCAGGGTCTCGTGCGGCGCGCGGCGCGAGTCGTGCACGATCGAGGTCAGCGCGGCCGCGTCGGCGTCGGTGAGCACTTCGTAGAGCATCACGCCGAGCGTGTAGACGTCGCTGCGCGTGTCGATGTCGCGCGGTTCGCGCGTGGCCTGCTCGGGGCTCATGTAGACCGCGGTGCCGGCCTGGTCGGTCGCGGTCGCGCGCGCGGCGACTTCGCCGCCCGAGGCGACGCCGCCGATCGCGATGCCGAAGTCGATGATCTTGGGCGTGGGCACGCCGTCGACCGCGCGCACGAGCACGTTGGCGGGCTTGAGGTCGCGGTGGATGATGCCCTTCTGGTGCGCGTGCTGGACGCCGTGGCACACGCGCGCGAACAGCGCGAGGCGTTCGCCGAGGCCGAGCCTGGCCTCGCGGCAGTAGCGCGTGATCGGCTTGCCCTCGACGACTTCCATCGCGAGGTAGGGATGGCCCTGGACGGTGGTGCCCGCGTCGAACACCTGCGCGATCGCCGGGTGCTGCATCTGCGCGAGCGCCTGGCGCTCGACGTCGAAATAGGCGCGTGCGAGCGGACTGGCGACTTGGCCGCGGATCAGCTTGAGCGCGACCTCGCGCCGGACCGGCTGCAGCTGCTCGGCGAGGTAGACGCAGCCCATGCCACCTTCGCCGAGCACGTGGCGGATCACGTACGGCCCCAGTTGCGCGCCCGCGGCGAGCGTGGCCGATGCGTCGGCCGCGATCGGAGGAGCCTGGAATTCGGTGGCGTCGTCAGCCGGAGGTTCCGGTCGGTGCATGCGTGTACGCCTCGCGAGCGGCCGCATCCCGCAGCCATGCGGCCCCCTGTGCAGGCACGCGCCGCCTAGGATACCGCACGCGCACTCGGGCTGCCCGGGCGCCCGGGCGCCCGCAACCCGCGGCGGTGGCCGCATCGCGCCGGGCGTCGCGCGCCCGGTTACACTTGCATCAGGAAGGGCAGATCGATCCCGCATGAGCGAACACGATCGCGAGGGCAGCACGACACAGCGGCGCACGGTGCGACCCCAGCACGTGTTCGACGCGCGCAGCGGATCCGCGCCCGCCTGCCTCGTGGTCCTGCAGGGCCAGCGCCTCGGGCAGCGCCTCGACATCGGCGAAGACGCGCTCGTGATCGGGCGCGCGCCCGAATGCGATTTCCAGATCATGGAGCGCAGCGTGTCGCGCCAGCACGCGAGGATCTGGAAGGAGCCTTCCGGATATCGCGTGAAAGACCTCGACTCGACCAACAAGACCCTGCTCAACGACCAGCCGATCATCGAGGCCGAGCTCAAGGACGGCGACCACGTCACGATCGGAAGCTGCGTGTTGAAGTTCATGGAGCGCTCCTCGGTCGAGGCGCGCTACCACGAGGAAATCTACCAACTCGCGACGGTCGATCCGCTGACCGGCCTGTACAACCGCCGCCAGTTCCTCGAGCTGCTCGAACGCGAGCTCGCTCGCTGCGCCAGCCACAAGCGCCCGCTCGCGCTGCTGATCATCGACCTCGACCACTTCAAGGCGGTCAACGACCAGCACGGCCATCCGGCCGGCGACGTGGTGCTCAAGCAGATCGCGGTCGCGCTCGCGGCCGGCGTCAACGAGGAGTTCATCGTCGCGCGCATCGGCGGCGAGGAATTCGCGACGGTCCTGCCCGAGCAGGACCTCGCCGAGGCGACCGCATTCGCGCAGCGTCTGTGCGAATCGATCGCGTCGATCGACCTCGAGGAAGGCTCGGGCGTGCCGAACGTGACGGTCAGCATCGGCGTGGCCGAATGGAGCGCGCCGATGGCCAGCGTCAGCGACCTGCTGCGCGCGGCCGATGCGCAGCTCTACCTCGCCAAGCAAGGCGGCCGCAACCGCGTCTGCTCCGCGCTCGCCCCGTAGGAGCCCACCCTGTGGGCGATCCGCGCAGGAAACCGGTTGTGCGCGGGCATCCGCATCGGCGCGAATCGCGCACAGGGTGCGCTCCTACGAGAACCCCGTCCGCAGGAACCCACCGTGTGGGCGATCCGCGCAGGAAACCGGTTGTGCGCGGGCATCCGCATTGGCGCGAATCGCGCACAGGGTGCGCGCCTACGCCGGTGTCGCCGCAGGAGCCCACCCTGTGGGCGATCCGCGCAGGAAACCGGTTGTGCGCGGGCATCCGCATGGGCGCGAATCGCCCGCGACGGGGGGCTCTGCTCGCCGGCTCATGCCCATTCGGTCAGGCCTTCGATCTCGTACAGGCGCTGCCAGCTCGGTCGCGACTTGACGCGCGCGGCGAGGTCGGCGAGCGCCGGCCATGTGGTCGCGGGCCTGGGCATGTTGCGTGACCAGCGCATCAGCATCGTTGCGTAGATGTCGGCCATCGAGAACGCATCGGCTGCAACGTGTGGCCCGGCCTTGGCGAGGTGCGCGTCGAGCCGGCCCCAGGCTGCCTCGATCCGGCGACGCGCGAATTCCTTCGATTCCTGCTCGTGTTCGCGCGGCGCGAAATCCTGCGGATAGAACCATTGGCGGAACGCCGGTTGCAGCGTGTTCGCGAGGTGCACCATCCATTGCAGCCAGCATGCGCGCGCCGGCGAACCCGGCGCGGGCGCGAGGCCCGCGTCGGCATGCCGCTCGGCCAGCAACAGCAGCAGCGCGCCGCATTCGTACACCGGCGCACCGTCGACGACGAGCGTCGGCACGGTGCCGTTCGGATTCAGCTCGAGGTAGCCGGGGCTGCGCTGCTGCTGCGAATCGAGGTCCACCGCGCGCAGTTCGTGCGGGACGCCGAGTTCGATCAGGGCGTGGTGCACGGCCATGCTGGCGGTGCCGGGCGAATAATAGAGCAGGTACATGCGAGGGCCTCCGGCCGATGGTGTGCGCCGCGACGCGTGCAGGCGCCCGCGCGGGCTTGCTAGCCTACGAACTTCGATGGCGAACGGAATGCAACGATGGGCAAGCTCGACGAATTGTACGCATCGCTGGCCGCGAGCGGTTTTGGCTCCGTCGTGATCGCATGGAGTGGACGCCTCGCGATCGCGCTGATCATCCTGCTGGTCGGCTGGTGGCTCGCGCGCCGCATCTCGGGTGGCGTGCAGCGCGTGCTCACGCGCGGCGGGGCCGATCCGCTGCTCGGGAGCTTCCTGCGCAACGTCGTGTTCGTCGTGCTGTTCGTGCTCGTGATCGTCGGCGCGCTGGATCGCGCGGGCGTGCCGACCGCCTCGCTGCTCGCCGCGCTCGGCGCGGCCGGGCTCGCGATCGGCCTCGCACTGCAGGGGTCGCTCTCGAATCTGGCGGCCGGCGTGCTGCTGATGGTGTTCCGGCCGTTCCGCGTCGGCCAGTACGTCGAGGTCGCCGGCGTCGCGGGCACCGTGCAGGAGGTGAGCCTCATGCACACGCGACTGCTGTCGCCGGACAATCGAGTGATCGTGCTGCCGAACAGCAAGGTCGCCGGCGACGCGATCGTCAACCACAGTGCGTGCGGCACGCGGCGCATCGATCTCGTGGTCGGGATCGGCTACGGCGACGATCTCGCGCGCGCGATCGAGCTGGTGCGCGCATTGCTCGCAGAAGACCGGCGCGTGCTGTCCGAGCCCGCCGCGGACGTCGCGGTGTCGCAACTCGGCGAGACCTCGGTGCAGCTCGCGGTGCGGCCGTGGGTGAATACCACGGACGCCTGGGGCGTGCAGACCTCGGTGCTGCGCGCGATCAAGGAGCGTTTCGACGCCGAAGGCATCCGCATCTCGCCTGCGCCGCGCGAGGTCATGGTGCTGCGGGAAGGCGCGCCGCCGGCATGAACGACAAGGGTGCAGCGACCGCGTCGTCCGTGCGATCCATCGCGGGACGACGCAGCCGCCGCGTTCGTCGCCGGCACAGCGTCGGGCGCGGCGCCTGCTCCGGTCGACGGGACGGATCGGGCGCGCCTGGCGACGCGCCCGTGCAGTGAGCTCAGTCGCTGCGCCTCGCGGTCGCCGCCACGAGCTGCAATCCGAAATCGAGGCCGGTCGTGAAGATGCGATCCGGGTCGCTCTCGAATGCCCCGATGTCGACGTGGCTACCGACCCAACGCGGAAATCCGGTTCCGCGCTGGTCGTAGGTGAAGACCCCGGCGGGCGGCAGGCTGCCCGAATCGATCGCGTAGCTCTCGCCGCGGACGAGCGCGTGCGTCGGCGTCGGTCCGCCGTTGTCCTGCAGCGGCCCCAGCGCCGGCGTGAAGCCGATCGTGTCGGGTGGCGGCGGGATCGGCGTCGCGGTGATCAGGTTGAAGGTGCCGGTGTTGAGCATGCCGGGTTCGCCCCCGAGATCGTGCCCGCCGACGTCGCCCGCGACGTTGTCGGCGAGGATGTTGCTGTGGAACGTGAGCACCTGCGCGCCCATGTGCAGGCCGGCCGATTCCGAGTTGCTCGCGCCCGCGATCGACACCTCCGAGTGGTTGTCGGCGATCGTCGAGTTGTACAGGTAGAGCGGGCGGCGCACGTAGGCGCCACCGATGCGATGTGCGACGTTGGTCGAGATCGTTGACTGGAAGATGAACGCGTTGCTGGTGCCGTTGTCGGCGAGCGCGAGTCCGCCCATGCGCGCCGAGCTGTTCTGCACGATCGCGGTCTGGAAAACGCCGCCGTAGCCGCGCGCGAACACGCCGCCGCCGAAGCTCGGCGTGGCCGAAGGCGAATGCGCGAGGTTGCCGGTGACGATGCTCGACTGCGAGAAGAACCCGCCGAGCGCGTAGACGCCGCCGCCGCTCGCGTAGCCGTTGCCCGCGGCTTCGGTCTCGTTGCCGCTGATCTCGCTCGTGTACAGATGGGTGCTGCCCTGGCTCCAGATGCCGCCACCGAGCGAGCCGTGGTTGGACTGGCTCTGCGCCTTGCAGCCGGTCACGGTCGAATCGCGCAGGATCACGTTGCCCTGCGACTGGATGCAGCCGCCGAGCGCATTCACGTCGCTGCGGTACTTGCGTCCGTCGGCGATCGTGACGTCCTCGACGATCAGCGTGCCGAATCCGAGGTGCACGAGCACGCCGTCGTTGGCGGTGGGGCCGCCCTGGATGCGCAACTCGTGGCGACCGGGTCCATGCAGCGCGAGCTGGTCGGCGCCGAAGATGATCGCGCCGCTCGTCAGCGTGATCGTGCTGCACTGGAGCTGGGTCAGGTCGACGATGTCGCCCGAGACCGCGCCCTCGACCGCCTCGCGCAGGCTGCCGGCGCCGGAGTCGAAGCAGTTGGTGACGACGATGTCCTGCGGCGCGCGCGGGGTCGCCGGTTGCAGCGGCGAGGGCCACTGCGGGCGCGCGTATTGGAGCGGCTCCGCCATGCCGCCGAGCGGGGTTTCGACGAGGGCCGATGCGGGACCGGCCATCAGCAGCGCGAGACACGCGGCCAGCGGTCGCAACGGCAGGCGGGAAGTGGGGTGGACGCTACGCATGATGCTCTCCTGGCTGGGGCGTGGCGCAGCGCAGGCTTCGCGCGGCATCCACTGCGCCCGGACAACGCCGCAACGCGCCCGAGTGCGACATGCAGGCCGCGAATGACGATCTCGGGCATGACGCCGGCCCGCCAAATCGGCGAAACTCGCGTTCCTGCATTGCAAGACGGAGCCAGCATGGCCGCCCAGGAAGCGAAGGTGCCGGATATCGGCAACTACCCCAGCGTTCCCGTGATCGAGGTGCTCGTTAAGGCCGGCGACACGGTGGCGAAGGACCAGGGGCTGGTGACGCTCGAGTCGGACAAGGCGACGATGGAAGTGCCGGCCCCGTTCGCGGGCGTCGTCAGCGAAGTCAGGGTCAAGGTCGGCGACGAGATCGGAGAAGGTACCGTGGTCGCCTTGATCGAATCGGCCGAGGCCGCGGCGGCCCCGCCTGCGCCCGCTTCCGCCGCACCCGCGACTTCGAAACCCGAACCCGCGCCGGCCCCCGCAGCCACGGCGAAGCCTGCTGCGCCGGCATCGGCACCGCCTGCAGCCGGCGCAGTGGTTGAAACCGCCGGACCGCGCACGCCGCCGGTGCCGTTCGATGCCGATGCGGTGATGCCGGACAAGGTGCCGTACGCGAGTCCCGCGGTGCGCCTCGTCGCACGCGAACTCGGTGTCGACCTCGCGCAGGTCAAGGGCAGCGAGCGCAAGGGACGCATCACGAAGCAGGACGTGCGCGCCTACGTCAAGCAACTGCTCGCGGGTGGCGGGCCTGCGCGCGCGGGCGCGACCGGTGGCGGGCTCAACCTGCTGCCGTGGCCGGTGGTGGATTTCGCGAAGTTCGGCGAGGTCGAGACGCGGCCTCTGTCGAAGATCAAGAAGATTTCCGGCGCGAACCTCGCGCGCAACTGGGCGATGATCCCGCACGTCACCCAGCACGACGACGCCGACGTCACCGAACTCGAAGCGCTGCGCGTCGCGCTGAACAAGGAGAACGAGAAGGCCGGCATCAAGCTCACGATGCTCGCGTTCCTGATCAAGGCGGTGGTCGCCGCGCTGAAGAAATACCCCGACTTCAATGCCTCGCTCGATGCATCGGGCGAGAATCTCGTGCTGAAGAAGTACTTCCATGTCGGCTTCGCCGCCGACACGCCGAACGGCCTCGTGGTGCCGGTGCTCAAGGACGCCGACCGCAAGGGCGTGATCGAGATCGCGCAGGAAACCGGCGAGCTCGCGAAGAAGGCGCGCGAGGGCAAGCTCGGGCCGGCGGACATGTCGGGCGGCTGCTTCTCGATCTCGAGCCTCGGCGGCATCGGCGGCACCGCGTTCACGCCGATCGTGAACGCGCCCGAAGTCGCGATCCTCGGTGTCTCCAAGTCGGCGATGAAGCCGGTGTGGAATGGTTCGTCGTTCGAGCCTCGCCTGATCCTTCCGCTCTCGCTGAGCTACGACCACCGCGTCATCGACGGCGCCTCGGCTGCGCGCTTCACCGCATACCTCGGCCAGGTGCTCGCCGACATGCGGCGCGTGTTGCTGTAACGAGCGCGTTCCGCGGGCGATGGCGAGCGCAGGCCGGACGGCCGCAGCGGCCGGCGCTCATTGCGATATCCCGAGAGCGCCGGCCGACCTGCGGCCGTCCAGCCTGCGCGCGCGCGATCAGTCGAGCCCGTTCGCGAAGATCCGGTCGCGCAGCAGCCCGATGGCCGAGAAGTCGGTGTTCGGCGGCACGGTGCCGACCAGCGACGTGCCCGCGACGATGATGCGGTCGTTGCGCAGCGCAATCGCGTTCGCCAGGTCGTTCGAGCCATCGAGGTTGACCAGGCTGTAACCGGTCGGCGGATTGAAGCCGTCGTGGTCGGTCGTACCGTTCGCCAGGAAGCGCGTCACGTAGTAGTCGAGCGTCGTGTTCGGATTCGCGTTGCCGCGGATCGTGCCGGCCACGAGCAGACCGCCGTTGGTGTCGAGCGCGATGTCGTTGAACGCGAGGTCGACGCCGGTATTGTCGATGCGGAAGCCGCTGCCTCCGGTACCCCAGCCAGCCGTCGGGTTCGCGTCCGCGCCGATCCGCGCGACGAGTCCATGGCGCAATTCGCTGCCGACCTCTTCATGGATCGTGCCGACCGCGACGGCAACCTGGTCGAGCACGAGCTGCGGATGCCCGGGCAGCAGCACCAGCGCGTTCAGCGACTCGTCCACCGCTTCGTCGGAGTAGTTCAGCATCTTCGCGCCGTTGGCGCCGACCGTGAGGTCCGGATCGCCATCCGCGTCGAGGCGGACGAACAGCGGATTGGTGAACGCGGAACCTTGCGGCCTCACGTCACCGACCGCGACGATGCGTCCGTTGGCCTGGATCGCGACCGCCTTCAGTTCGTTGAAGGTGCTGCCCGTGGCACCGAAAGAGTTCCTGCCGCCATTCACGAAATCGGCATCGAGGTCGCCCTGCGTGTCGATGCGCGCGACCGCGGCACGGGTCTGGCTCGCGCTGAATACTGCACTGCCGACCATCACGATCTTGCCATCGGGCTGCACCGCGATGTCGTGCAACACGTCGGCGAGATTGCCGCCGGTGCCCTGCAGGTCGAACGCGACCTTGAGGCACTGCAGGCCGTTCGGGAACGCATCGAGCGAGCCGTCGATGTCGAAGCGGCACAACGCGAAATCCTGGTTGCCGTTGGTCGTCAAGGTTCCGCCGACGAGCAGGCGTCCGTCCGGTGCGATAGCGGCGCTCACGCCGGTCAGCGAGAAGCCGAGCTGCTCCGGCGCGACCACGAGGCCGACGTCGTCGGGGCCGTAGTTGGTATCGAGCGTGCCGTCCGCACGCAGGCGCGTGATCGCGATGCGCTGGCCGTCGCTCGTCATCGCGACGCCGACGAGATAGGTGCGGCCGAAGCTGTCGACGACCGCGTCGAGCGCGATGTCGAGCGGATTGCCGGGCGCGGTATCGAACGCGACCATCGTGATGCCGTCGGTGCCGAAGTTCGGGTCGAGCACGCCATCGGCGGGCTCGGCGGTCGCCTGGCCGGCGGCGAAGGCAAGCAGGGTGGCGGCGGCGAAGCCGCACAGGCGCTGGTTGAGCAGGTTCATCTCGATTCTCCGTAGGATGCGAGCGGCAGGTGGCCGATGGGCGCATCGCGCCGATCGGGTCTCGATTGCACGTACGGCAAGCCGATGCGCGAGGGATCATTCGCGGATCACCGCGTGGCCCCGCTAGAATCGACGCATTCAGCGAGGAGCAAGCCGGCATGGCCAACAGCGTCGAAGTGAAGGTCCCCGACATCGGCAACTTCGATGGCGTGCCGGTCATCGAGATCCTCGTGAAGGTCGGCGACACGGTCGCGAAGGACCAGGGCCTCGTCACGCTCGAATCGGACAAGGCGACGATGGAAGTCCCATCGAGCGTCGCGGGCGTGGTCAGGGAGATCCGCGTCAAGCTCAATGAGCAGATCGGCGAAGGCGCGGTCGTCGCGGTGATCGAAACCGCGGATGCCGCGGCTTCGGCTGGCGCTGCGCGCAACACGGCGACCGCGGCAAGTCCTGCGACCACGCCCGCGCAATCGGCCGTATCGACGCCTGCCATGGCGGCGCCTGCGGCCGCCACCGGCAAGCCCGCGCACGCGGGGACCGAATCGGGCCGCAAGGCCGATATCGAATGCGCGGTGCTCGTGCTCGGCTCGGGACCTGGGGGTTACACCGCGGCGTTCCGCGCGGCCGACCTCGGCCAGGACACCGTGCTGGTCGAGCGCTACGCGCCGCTCGGCGGCGTCTGCCTCAACGTCGGCTGCATTCCGTCGAAGGCGCTGCTGCATGCCGCGCGCGTGATCGACGAAGCCGCGCACGCGGGCGACATCGGCATCGAGTTCGGCACGCCGAAGATCGCGCTCGACAAGCTGCGCGCGTACAAGGACAAGGTCGTCGCGCAGATGAACGGCGGCCTCGCGGGCATGGCCAAGCAGCGCAAGGTGCGCGTGATCGAAGGCAGCGGGCGCTTCGTCTCGCCGCATGAACTCGAAGTCGAGACGAAGGGCGGCACGAAGCTCGTGCGCTTCGCGCACGCGATCATCGCGGCGGGTTCGCAGGCGATGAAGTTGCCGGGCTTCCCGTGGGACGACCCGCGCATGATGGATTCGACCGATGCGCTCGAGCTCGCCGACATCCCGAAGAAGCTGCTCGTTGTCGGCGGCGGCATCATCGGGCTCGAGATGGCCTGCGTGTACGAGGCGCTCGGCAGCGAAGTCACCGTGGTCGAACTCATGGACCAGCTCATGCCGGGCGCCGATCCCGACCTCGTGCGTCCGCTGCAGCAGCGCCTCCAGAAGCGCTACGCGGGCGTGCATCTCAAGGTCAAGGTCGCGAAGGTCGAGGCCGAGAAGAAGGGTCTCAAGGCGACGTTCGAGGGCGACAAGGCACCCGAGCCCGCGTATTTCGATCGCGTGCTGGTCGCGGTCGGACGCGCGCCGAACGGCGCGAAGATCGGCGCCGACAAGGCCGGCGTGACCGTCACCGACCGCGGCTTCATCCCGGTCGACCGCCAGATGCGCACGAACGTGCCGCACATCTTCGCGATCGGCGACCTCGTCGGCCAGCCGATGCTCGCGCACAAGGCGACGCACGAAGGCAAGGTGGCGGCCGAAGTCGCCGCGGGACAGAAGAGCGAGTTCGTCGCGCGCGTGATCCCGTCGGTCGCCTACACCGATCCCGAGATCGCATGGGTCGGCCTGACCGAGGCCGAGGCGAAGAAGCAGGGCATCAAGGTCGGCGTCGGCAAGTTCCCGCACGCCGCCTCGGGTCGCGCGGTCGGCATCGGCCGCACCGAAGGGTTCACGAAGCTCCTGTTCGACGAAGACACGCACCGCGTCGTCGGCGGCGGCATCGTCGCGCCGAACGCGGGCGACCTGATCGCCGAAGTCGCGCTCGCGATCGAGATGGGCTGCGAAGCCGCCGACATCGGCCTCACGATCCATCCGCACCCGACGCTGTCCGAATCAGTCGGGATGGCGGCGGAGGTGTACGAAGGCACGATCACCGACCTGTACGTGCCGAAGAAGAAATGAGCCCGTAGGGCGGCTCGCAGCCCGTAGGGTGGGTCGCGGCCCGTAGGGAGGTCGCAGCCCGTAGGGTGGGTCGCAGCCCGTAGGGTGGGTCGCAGCCGCGCAGCGGCGAGCCCCACCATCGCGTGACTCGAGTGTCGACGCACGCGCTGCAACGTGCGGTTGACTCGAGTGTCGACGCACGCGCTGCAACGTGCGGTGGAACTCGCGCGGCAGGCTTCTCCCGCGCGCCGCCTTCATCGGCGCGCTTGCGTTCCACCCTACGGTCGCATGGCTGCAGGTGCGTCGCAGACCGTAGGGTGGGTCGCAGCCGCGCAGCGGCGAGCCCCACCATCGCGTGACTCGAGTGTCGACGCACGCGCGGCAAGGTGCGGTGGAACTCGCGCGGCCGGCTTCTCTCGCACGCCGCATGCATCGGCGCGCTTGCGTTCCACCCTACGTGGGCGGCGTGCGTCAGCCCGCGCCGCGGATCACCACCGACGTCGCATCGATCTCGAGTTCGCGTGCCGCGCCTTCCTTCGCGCCGTCCTTCGCGAGGTGCGCGAGTTCCTCGGCGCTGCGCTGCTTCTCGGCGAGCGTGCCGAAGACCACCGCTTCGCCGCGCGCATCCTTGGGCACGCTGAATCCGTGCTCGTGCATGAGCACGCGCGCGAATTCGCCCTGCTCGCCCGAGAGCACGAGCCAGCAGCCCTGCGCCTGGCACACCGAGGTGATGCGCCCGCTGTACGCGCCGGCCTTGCCGAGATGTTCGGCCGGGTTCGCTGCGGCGACGTCGATCGGCACGGCCGCGGGCCGTGCTTCGGGAAGGATCGCTCCGTAGACCGCGCCATCGACGGTCTGCTGCACCGCGACCGGCGCGCCGGGCGCATGCTCGTGCCCGGCGGCTGCGTGGTCATGGGCGGCGGCGGTGCCGGCGAGCAAGGAAACGCAGAGTGCGACAGCGAAGCGCATGGTGGGGACTCCGATCGTGAGGGCAGTGAACGACGATAACCCAATGCGCGCCACCGGCGCGTTGCCGTGGCTTGCACGCGGCCTCGCATGGATTGTCGAGCCGTGTGATTGACGTCGAGGCGTCGTCAGCGGAGCGCCGGCCGACCTTGAATGGGTAGGCTGGACGCGCGCAGCGCGGCCGGCTCGTCGGCGCCGTGGTCAAGGAGCGCCGGCCGACCTTCGGTCGTCCAGCCTGCGAAGCGTATGGCGCGTCGCTACGCGCCTCCGGCCGACAGCATCGCGTCGAGCCCCGATTGATCGAAGCCCTGGATAGGTCGATCGTTGATCAGGATCAACGGCGTGCCGATGCCACCCTTCTCCTGCCACTCGCGCCGCGCCACGGGCGATGCGTCGATGTCGCGTTCCTCGAATGCGACGCCGCGCTCGTTGAAGTACGCGCGCGCCTTCGCGCAGTAGCCGCAATCGCTGGTCGCGTACATCACCACCTTCGGCGCCGCCACCGCACTCGCCGTGGCCGCGATGCCCGCAAGCATGGCCACGCCGGCCGCGACCCTCCACGCGAATCCTCGTCGCTTCATCCGATGCCTCCCGATGCCCCGCGCGGATGCGCGGGGTGGGAGTGCGAGCACGGACGAGGGCGCGGAGTTCCCGCGACGGAACGCGATCAGCGTCCCGGCACCTCGAAGCCGTTCGCGAAGATCACGTCGCCACCGACCGTGCACATGCCGGGCACCTGCGCATGCGTGATCGCGACGTCGTCGACGAACCAGCCTTCGCCGGTCTGCGCGGTGTCGGTGCGGTAGAGCCAGCGCAGCTTCACCTGCTGGCCCGCGTACGCCGCGAGATCGACCTGCTTCTGCGTCCAGGTGAACTGGTTCTCGCCGGTGAATGCGCCCGAGCCCTGCGCGATCCCGCAGAGGCTGCCGCCGCTCGTGATCGTGCCCGGATAGCCGCCCGCGGGCGTCAACCGCGTCCAGTTGGTGCCGTCGTCGGTCGAGATCTCGACCACGCCGCCATCCCAGCCCTGCTCGATGTCCCAGAGCGTCCAGAACGAAAGCGTCGACGCTTCGTTCGCGGTCAAGGTCAGCGGTGGCGTCACCAGCGTGACGCAGAGGTTGTTCGCGGCGGTCGACCAGAAGCTCTGCACGCCCGAGTGCTTGCGCGCGATCGAGTGGTGCCAGCCCGCGTGCAGGATGTCGTCGGGCACCGCCTCGCCCGCGCCGCGCTCTTCGAGCGGATCGGTCACGCCCTCGGCCTCGAACACCGGGTCGCCGGGTTCCGCGCCGGAACCGAAGGTGCCGTCGGTCGCGGGGCCGGTCGGGACCACCGACAGGCGCACGAGGTTGTGGTCCTCGGCCGCGTTCGCGCCGTCGCTCGCGCGCACCACGTAGTGCCGGGGCGCGCCGCCCGCGACGCTGGCGTCGGCGTAGTCGAGATCGATGATGCCCTGCGCGATGCGGTTCGATGCGTCGGGCGTGAAACCGGCCACGTCGGAGCGGTAGACCGAGTAGTTGGCGGGACCGCCGCACGCGGGTTGCGCCGCGTTCCAGCCGAGGTCGACGCGGCATTCGCCGGTGCCCGCATTGACCGCGGCGCTGATGCCGCCGAACAGCGGCGGCGCGGTGCACGTGCCGGTCGTCTGCGCTTCGACGCAGGTCGATGCGGGCGCGACGCATCCGCCGGTGGTGTCGCTCGCGACGATGCGATAGCCGTAGGTGACGTCGCCCGACGCTTCGGTGTCGGTGTAGGTCGCGGCCGCGATCTGGTCCGCGATCGTCTCGAAGTTGCCGCTGCAGCCGCCCTGCGCGCGTTCGACGCGGTAGGTGTCGCCGGCGGCGCCCGCGCTCCACGACAGGTCGATGCGGTGGTCGCCGTTCGCGGTCGCCACGAGTCCGGTCGGGATCGCGGGCGGCGTGCACAGGCGTGGCGCGAGCACGAAGAAGCCTTCGTCGATGCCGCTCACGATCACGTAGCCGCTGCCCGGGAAGCGGTAGTTGTTCCAGCTGCCGTTGAACGACGGATTGTTGCTGTTCGGATAGGTGTCGAAGTAGGCGACCTCGCTCATCTGCGCCTGCGAGAGGTTGTCCAGGCGCAGGATGCGCAGGCCCGCCTCGTAGTTCGACGCGTACATGTACTGGCCATGCACGTAGAGGTTGTGGTCGATCACGCTGATGCCGTGGTCGTGGTGGCCGACCAGCACCGGTGCATCGAGGTCGCTGACGTCCCAGACGTAGGTCCACGCGCCGTGGCCGAAATCACCCTCGTCGAGTTCGTCGTTGACGAGCAGGTAGCGATGGTCGTCGGTGAGCCAGCCCTGGTGCGGATACGCGGAACCTTCGTACGGCGACGACGACAGCGTGTCGGGCGCCGACTTGTCGGTCACGTCGACGATCACGACGCGCCGGCTCGGGCCGTTCGCATCGACGCAGATCTCCCGCCCGACGTGTTCGGTGTCGGGGCCGTCGTAGACCCAGCACTGCGACTCGTGCGTGTAGCCCGCGTCGCCGACGCAGCCCGCGAACGTCGGCGAGGTCGGCACGTGGATGTCGAGCATCTGCAGGCCGCCGTGACCGGAGTCGCCGGGGCAGGTGAGGTTGGTGCCGGGTACGTAGGCGAAGCCGGTGTCCTCGTTGACCGAGATCGTGTGGCCACTGCCGAACGCGCCGTAATGCGCATCCTCGGTGAACGTCTGCGGCGTCGTCACGCCGCGCAGGCGCGTGAGGTCGAACACCTGCATGCCATGGCCCGGGTTGTTGTCGCTGACCACGAACGCATGGTCCGCGTACACGCGCACGTCGCGCCAGAGCGATTCGCTGGTTCCCGCATGCGTCGGCAGCTTGCCGAGATAACGCGGATGGTCGGCCGGGCTGAGCGCGTAGAACGCGACGCCGTTGTCGGCGCCGATCAGCGCGTACTCGATCTGCGTGGTCGGATCGGTCCAGCCCCAGAGGCTGTTGGTGCTGGCCGCCGCGAACTCGGATACCGGCACGAATGCGAGCAGGTCGATGTTCGAGCACGGGTAGATGTCGGCCATGCCGTCGACGCAGGCGGTGAAGTGGCGCGGCGCGAGCGGCGTCGGCGACGTCGGGCGCGCGGCGAGCTGCGCCTGCATGGTCGGCGACAAGGTGGCGGCGCCCGCCGCTCCGGACGGGACGGCGAGCGCGAATGCGAGCAAGGCGGCGGCAGGCGCAAAGCGGATGGTCATCGGCGTTTCCCCGGGGCCTGGCGGTGCAGGCGAACGCGCAAGTCTAGCCCCAGGCAAGCCGTGGCGCCGAACGCCACCGCATGGAAGCGCGCGAGCGGGGGCGCGATCAGGCGCGCGCGGTCGCCGCGGGCGCGGCAGCCGGGTCCGGCACCTGTTCGGCGACCTCGTAGTGGCGCACCAGCGGCTCCATCTCGAGCAGGAACTGGCTGTCGTCGGGGTAGTAGACCGAGCGCTCCGGGTTCTCGCCCGCGAATGCGCGCACGGCGTCCATCGAGTCCCAGAGCGAGACCAGCATGATCTCGCAGTGCTCGCCCTGCTCGCGCCTGAGCACGCTGACGCCGCGATTGCCCGCGGTGTCGGCATAGTCCCTGAGCCCGGTTTCGTGCAGGTAGGCGACATAGGCGTCCGCCTTCCCGGCCAGCGTGATACCCCGCCAGATGCGCGCGATCATCGGAGATCTCCGGTTGCAGCGTGCATCTTCGCACGCGCGGGCGCCGGGGGCGACGCAGGCGCGTCGTTGCCGCCATAATGGGTCGTCGGCGGGTCGCGGGGCCCGGGGAGGCGCATGATGATCTGGATCAGCCTGGTGCTCGCGCTCGTGGCGGTGCTGGCCATCGCCGCGGCGGCATGGTTCGCGCGCCAGCTGCAGCAGGAACGCGCGCGCGCGCACGACCTGCTGTACTCGAAGATCGACATCGAGAACGAACTGGATTCGCTGCGCTCGAGCCAGGCCGGCGCGGTCGCGACGCGCGAGTCGATGGTCGCGGTGGCCGACCGCCTCGATGCGCCGCTCGGATCGGCGCGCGCGCACCTCGAGGAAGTCAATACGCAGCTGGCCGACTATCGCCAGCGCGTGCGCCAGTTCGATGCCGCGGTCCAGTACTGCCTGCAGCCGGTCGAGATGATCTTCGGCGCCGACAAGGCGACGCTCGACCAGCTCGTCAGCCATGTCGAGGGTGCGCGCCGCAAGTTGTTCGAAGCGCGCGCGGCGCTGCAGAAGAATCCGCTGCACGCGGGCGAAGGTGCGCTCGACGGCGGCCTCGGCGAGATCGAGGTGCTGGCCGACTACGCGCGCGCATTGCGCATGCCCGAGCCCACGCCGGCGTCCGCGCCGGCGGTGCCCGAAGCCGTCGATGCCGGCGCAGGCGACGACGAAACGCGCTGAATCGATGAAGTCGGTCCTCGTGTTCGGCGCGAGCGGCGCGATCGGTCGCTTCCTGCTGCCGCGCCTGGTTCGCGCGGGCTGGTCGGTGACCGCCGTGAGCAGGCGCCCGCAGGCGACGCAGCCGGGCATCGATTGGCGTGTCGGCGACCTCGAACGCGAAGCGCCCCCGCCGCCCGGATTCGATGCGATCGCGAGCTGCGGGCCGCTCGACGCGTTCGCGCGCTGGTTCGAACAGGCGGCTGCCGAGGGACGCCCGCGCGTGCTCGCGTTCGGATCGCAGAGCATCGAGAGCAAGCGCGATTCGCCGGATCCGGTCGAGCGTGCGCTCGTCGCGCGGCTGGCCGACGCCGAGCAGCGGCTGTTCGCCGCGAGCGAGGCGCGCGGTTGTGCCTGCACGGTGCTGCGACCGACCCTGGTCTATGGCGCTGGCATCGATCGCAGCCTCACGCCGCTCGCGCGCCACGCGATGCGCTGGCGCGTGTTTCCGCGCCTGCCGTTCGCGCACGGGCTGCGCCAGCCCGTGCACGCCGACGATCTCGCCGCGGCCTGCGCGCATCTGCTCGCGCATGACGCGACGGGCGCGCGCGTCTACGCGCTAGGCGGCGGCGAGCGGCTCGCGTTCGCGGCGATGCTCGAACGCGTGCGGCTGTCGCTGCCGGTGCACTGCCTGCCGGTGCCGGTGCCGCTGCCGCTCGCGCATGCGCTCGCCGCTGTCGCACGCGCGGTCGGCGTCGC
>JAEYZH010000088.1 GCA_023430685.1 Pseudomonadota bacterium
CTACGGCGGTCGCCTCAAGGTGGCCAAGGTCAACATCGACCAGAACCAGAAGACCCCGCGCGACTACAACGTGCGCAGCATCCCGACCCTGATGGTGTTCAAGGACGGCAAGGTGCAGGCGACCCAGATCGGCGCCGTCAGCCGCACCCAGCTCACGCAGATCATCGACAAGGCGATCGCCTGAGAGGCCGGGAATCGGGAATGGGGAATAGGGAATGGTAGAGCGGAGGCAAGATCCGCTCCTGTTTTCATTCCCCATTCCCATTCAAAAGCTGGACGCCCGCCAGACGCGGTGCTAACTTAATCGCGAGCGCCCGGATCCATTCCGCCCGCTCCTCCTCCCGTCTCCACCCCTCCCCCCGTGCAACAACGGCGCCCAGCGAGGATTGCCCGTGTCCGAAAACGAAACGAATGACAGCGGCCCGCCGGCCGCGGCCGATGGCCGTCCCGAGCCACGCCAGCGCGCACCGCGCGGCCAGCAGCCACCTGCACGCGATGCGGGCGGGGATGAAGCGCGTGCGCCGGACTCCGGCCACGGCGGCAGCGATGCCGGCGATGGCGGCGGCAACGGCAATGGCAACGGCAATGGCGGCCAGCCCAACGCGAACCAGGGCGGCCAGCAGCAAGGCCAGGGCGGACGACGCGGACGACGCGACCGACGCGGTGGTCGCCACGGTGGCGGCGGCGGTGGCAACAATCCGCAGGGCAACCGCAACGTGCCCTACGACGACGAGGAATACGACGAGTCGAAGAACGGCGGCGGCAACGGCCCGCTGATCGACCTCAACGAACTCAAGCGCAAGAACGCGGCCGAACTGCTCGCGCTGGCCGAGACGCTCGGCATCCAGGAAGGCGTCGCGCGCGCGCGCAAGCAGGACATCGTCTTCCTCGTGCTGAAGGCGCATGCGCGCGCCGGCGGTGGCATCTACGGCGAAGGCGTGCTCGAGATCCTGCAGGACGGCTTCGGCTTCCTGCGCGGCTTCGATGCGTCCTACCTCGCCGGTCCCGACGACATCTACGTCAGCCCGAGCCAGATCCGCCGCTTCAACCTGCGCACCGGCGACTACATCACCGGACGCATCCGGCCGCCGAAGGAAGGCGAGCGCTACTTCGCGCTGCTCAAGGTCGACCACATCAACGGCGAGCCGCCGGAAGCGTCGAAGAACAAGGTCCTGTTCGAGAACCTGACGCCGCTGTTCCCGCGCAAGTCGTTCCACCTCGAGCGCGGCAACGGCTCGTCGGAAGACATCACCGGCCGCATCCTCGACCTCGTCGCGCCGATCGGGCGCGGACAGCGCGGCCTCATCGTGAGCCAGCCCAAGGCCGGCAAGACGATGATGCTGCAGAACGTCGCGCAGGCGATCGTGCACAACCACCCGGACGCGCACCTGATCATCCTGCTGATCGACGAGCGGCCCGAGGAAGTCACCGAAATGCAGCGCAGCGTGCGCGCCGAAATCGTCGCCTCGACGTTCGACGAGCCCGCGGTGCGCCACGTGCAGGTCGCCGAGATGGTGATCGAACGCGCCAAGCGACTGGTCGAGCACAAGAAGGACGTCGTGATCCTGCTCGACTCGATCACGCGCCTCGCGCGCGCATACAACACCGTGGTGCCCTCATCGGGCAAGGTGTTGACCGGCGGCGTCGACGCGAACGCGCTGCAGCGCCCGAAGCGCTTCTTCGGCGCCGCGCGCAACGTCGAGGAAGGCGGTTCGCTGACGATCATCGCGACCGCGCTGATCGACACCGGCTCGAAGATGGACGAGGTGATCTACGAGGAGTTCAAGGGCACCGGCAACATGGAAGTGCACCTGAGCCGCCGCATCGCCGAGAAGCGCGTGTATCCCGCGATCGACATCAATCGCTCGGGCACGCGCCGCGAGGACCTGCTGATCGATCCGGACCAGCTGCAGAAGATCTGGATCCTGCGCAAGCTGCTGCATCCGATGGACGAGCTCGCGGCGATCGAGTTCATGCTCGACAAGATGAAGAACACCAAGACCAACGACGAGTTCTTCGGTTCGATGAAGCGCGGTTGAGCGCGCGACACGATCGCACGCGAAGGCCGGCGCAAGCCGGCCTTTTCCTTTCCGGTCCCGGCAATCCGACCCGGTGTCGGTCGGGTTTCCGCGGGAGGGCTACTCGACGCTGTCGAGGTCGTCGCGGTCGAAGCGCCAGTCGTCGCCCTGCTTCACCATCAGCACGCGCCCGCGGCGCTTGATGTCGTCGCGATCGGTGCCTTCGACGCGCAGCACCGCGGTGTCGCCGCGCTGCATGCCGGACAGGATCTTCGCCGAAACCGGCTTGCCGTCGCGCAGCATCTTGAGTCCTTCCTTGGCCGATTTCGGATCGTCGAGCGGAAGCTGCCAGGTGGCCGATTCGCCGAGCATCGCGTGGAGTGCCGGCAGGTCGCCCTTGGCCAGCGCGGCGAGCAGCGCGGTATACGCGCGACCGGGCGCGCCGCCGTCCGCACCGAGCTTCGTGCCCGGCGTCGCCTTCGTCACGTCGGTCGCGAAGCGCAGGTCGAAGTCGTAGGTCTTGTCGAAGAAGTCTTCGGGCTCGACCTGCACCCAGCTGCCCTCGACGCGCGCATCGCTGCGCGAGGCGAGCTTGAACACGCCCGAGCCGGAGAGGTTGAACGAAGCAGTCGGCTCGTTGTGCGAGAAGTAGAGGCCGCACTCGGCGCCCTCGGCATTGATGCACACGCGCACGTAACCGGCCGACTTCCCGCTGAGCTGCTGGTCGAGCGCATTGCCCGCGTCGAACGCGTCGGCGACCGGCTGCGCCTCGATCGGCACGCTGGTCAGGAACACCAGGACGTTGCCCTCGTGCCCTTCGTCCTCGTCGAGGAAGGCATAGGCGTGCTTGACGTCCATGCGCACGTCGCCGTAGCGGAAATGGCCGCCCGGCGCGGCGGCCAACGCAGTCGCCGCGAGCACGGACGATGCGAGCAGGGACAGCAGGACGGTACGGGTGTTCATCGCGGGCCTCCCCGGCGCACCGGAATGGGCGCCTGTATGGACCCAAACGGAAAAACGCGGCGAGGCGAACACCGGACATCGGCGCCACGCAGGAGGCGGCACCCGACCGGGATGGATGGGCTACCTGGGCGCGGCCTGGCGCGCGCGCGGCGGCGTCCAGCGTGCGAGCGCCTCGCGCGTGCGCACGCGACCGAGCTCGATCAGCTCGGCGGCGCGGTCGAATTCGTAGAACGCGCAGGCGTTGCGCGGGATCGTCACCAGCAGGTCGGGGGGCTGTGCGGCGATCTTCAGCCGCGTGATCGTTTCCTGCACGACGTCGAGCGAGCTCGCGAACAGTTCCACCATGCCCGGCTCGCGCACGGTCGCGCGCGGCTCGCGCTTGCCGACCAGGGATTCGATCAAGCCGCCGATGCGCCGTGCGTAGGTCGGGCGCCCGACCTCGCCGGGCGCAGGCTTGCCACCCCCCGGCAGCATCTCGGGCGTGGCCTGGCCGCCCGTGCCGCGGCCCTGCGCCGGCTCGCCGCAGGCGGACGCGAGCGGTTCCGCAGGCGCATTGACGTCGACCGCGATCGTCGCGTCGGTGAGGTCGCGCAGGGTCGGCGAAACCGGCAGCGGGTTCAGCAGCCCGCCATCGACGAGCAGCCGCCCCTGGTAACGATGCGGCCGGAAGATCGTCGGGATCGCGATCGATGCGCGAATCGCATCGAACAGCGACCCGCGCGAGAACCACACCTCGCGCTGCACCTCGAGGTCGACCGCGACCGCGGTGTACGGGATCGGCAGGTCCTCGATCTCGGCATCGCCGACGAGATCGCGCAGCACGCCGATGATGCGGTCGCCCTTGATGAAGCCCCCGCCGTAGACGGTCCAGTCGACGAGTCGCAGCACGTCGAGCCGCGCCAGCGGCTGCGCCCAGTCGCGGAACGCGCCGAGCTTGCCGGCGGCGTAGATGCCGCCGACCAGCGCACCCATCGAGCTGCCCGCGAGCGAGCGGATCGCGTAGCCCTGTGCCTCGAGTTCCTCGATCACGCCGATGTGCGCGTAGCCGCGCGCGCCGCCGGAGCCGAGCACCAGCGAGATCGGCGTCGGTTCGCTCGCGTCGCGCCCGGCAGGCGCGCCCTGCGCGAGCATCGCGCTGTTCATCGCGGCGCGTCCTGGTAGGTGCCGAGCGCGAGTTGCAGCAGGATGCGCATCTCCTCGCGCAGCGACACCGGCGCGACGATCTCGGCATCCGGTCCGTACTTGAGCACGTCCATCAGCAGTTCGCGCGAGTTCGAGTACGGCAGCTTCAGTTCGTAGCGTCCATCCGGCAGGCGCGTGCCCTCCTGCTGCGAATGCCAGTGCTCGTCGGCGACCCAGCGCGCCGCGTGCGGCGAGAAGCGGATCGTGGCCCAGGCCTTCGGCGCACCCGAGAAGATGCCGTAGCTGGAAGCGAGGTGCGCGTCGAGCTCGGCGCCTTCGCGGTCGAGCGCGGCCTCGTCCAGCAGCAGCGGCGCGCGGATGCGGTCGAGCGCGAAACTGCGCAGGGCATCGCGGCTGTGGTCCCAGGCATCGAGATACCAGTTGTCGCGGTAGTGGGCGAGCCGCTGCGGCGAAACGATGCGATCGGTCGGCGTCTCGGTCGAGCGCGCGCGATAGCCGAACTTGAGCCGCTTGCGATTCAGCAGCGCGCCCGCGACCGTGCGGAACACGCCCTGGTCGAGCCGGCGCGAACCACTCGCGAGCACGCGGATGCGCTCGACCGGCAGCGTGCGGCCGCTCGCATGATCCGACAGCAGCCGCTCGATGCGCGCGCGGAACGGCGCGAGCGCGCCGGCCAGCACGCCGGGGTCCGAGCGCCCGAGCAACTCGTTGAGCGCGAGCAACGCCGCGAGTTCCTCGCTCGTCAGCCACAGGCCCGGCAGTTCGAAGCGCTCGGCCTCGTCGGCCGCATAGCGGAACGTCGCCTCCTCGCCGTCACCGCTCTCGATCGGCGCGCCGAGGGCGTCGCGCAGGAAGGCGATATCGCGATAGAGCGTCGCGCGCGAGCAACCGAGCTCGTCCTTGAGGCGCGCGAACGGCACCGGATAACGCGCCGACTTCAACAGGCGATGGAGGGTGAGGATGCGTTCGTAGCGGTCCATCGCGCTATTGTGCCGAAACCGCGGCGCTCATGCCGGACGCGTCTTCTCGTCGTCGTGCGCCTCCTTGCGCGCGGACTGGTGCTTGCGCTTCCAGTGCGCGCGGAACGCCTCGGCGCCGCCCTTGCGC
>JAEYZH010000194.1 GCA_023430685.1 Pseudomonadota bacterium
TGTTGCCGTCGACGAAGATGCGCTCGCCGACCGCATCCGCGCGCTGCACGCGCAGCCCGAATTGCTCCTTGTCGAAGGCTCCGGCCATCGATGGCCGGTCTTCGGTGGTTGGACCCTCATGAAGAAAATGGTCGCGACCGAGGTGCAGCGCCTTCCGGTTCGCGTCGAAGAGCTTTTCCTTGCCCTTGTACTGCTCGGCGAGCAGGCGTTCGATCACCTCGACTTCGATGCCGAGCAGCATCGACAGCGCGCCGACGTACATGATGTTCTTGAACAGCTGGCGCTGGCGTGCGTCGCTCCACGTGCGGTTGCAGATTGCGGTCAACGGGATGCCGATTACCGCGATGTCGTCGCGGAACTTCGAGGCCGGCAGCGGTCGCGTGGAGTCGTAGACGAGGTAGCCGCCGGATTCAATCTCGGCGAGGTCCGCGTCCCAGGTCTGCGGGTTCATCGCGACCATGAGGTCGACGCCGCCGCGCCGGCCGAGCCAGCCCGCTTCGCTGACGCGCACCTCGTACCAGGTCGGCAGGCCCTGGATGTTGGACGGGAAGATGTTGCGCGGGCTCACCGGCACGCCCATGCGCAGGATCGCCTTCGCGAACAGCTCGTTCGCGGACGCCGAACCCGAACCATTGACGTTCGCGAACTTGACGACGAAGTCGTTGGTCGCGGCGATCGTCTTCATGCGTCGGCCGTCGTCGCGGCAGCGGCGCGCTCGCGCGACGCTGCCGAACGGCAGCCGTCGCCCGCATGCGTCATCTGCATGAGCACCTTGCGCATGTCCCAGGCGCCGGTCGGGCAGCGCTCGGCGCAGAGCCCGCAATGCAGGCAGACGTCCTCGTCCTTGACCATCACGCGCCCGGTCTTGAGTCCGCCCGACACGTACAGGTCCTGATCGGTGTTGAGCGCCTGCGCCGACAGCCGCAGGCGCAGGTCCGGCTCGTCGCCGTTGGTGGTGAACGTGATGCAATCCATCGGGCAGATGTCGACGCAGGCGTCGCATTCGATGCAGAGCGGGTCGGTGAACACTGTCTGCACGTCGCAGTTGAGGCAGCGCTGGGTCTCCTTCCATGCGGTCGCGGCGTCGAATCCGAGCTCCACCTCGAGCTTGATGCTCTTCAACGTCAATGCAGGATCCGCCCACGGCACCTTGTAGCGCTCGTCCGGCGATACGTCGTTGTCGTAGCTCCATTCATGGATGCCCATCTTCTGCGAGATCGTCTCGACGATCGGCAGCGGGCGCTCGCGCACGTCCTCGCCCGCGAGCAGGCGGTCGATCGTGAGGGCGGCCTCGTGCCCGTGCGCGACCGCCCAGATGATGTTCTTCGGGCCAAACGCCGCATCGCCGCCGAACAGCACGTGCGGCAGGCTCGATTGCAACGTGGTCGCATCGACCACCGGCATGTCGTGTCGAGGGTCGAACGCGATGCCGATGTCGCGTTCGATCCACGGAAACGCGTTCTCCTGGCCCACCGCGATCAG
Organism: Pseudomonadota bacterium; assembly: GCA_023430685.1. Classification (GTDB taxonomy): domain Bacteria; phylum Pseudomonadota; class Gammaproteobacteria; order Xanthomonadales; family Rhodanobacteraceae; genus Dokdonella_A. Next base: position 1,483 of record JAEYZH010000194.1, read on the forward strand.
CACTTCGTCGCAGGCATGCAGTTCGTCCGGCTCGCCGGTCGGCACGAGGCGCCGGCGACCGTCCGCGTCGTACTCGGGCCGCACCTTCTCGAACGTCATGCCGGTCAGCCGGCCGCCCTCGTGCACGAACGCCTTCGGCACGCGGCAGTCGAGGATCGGGATGCCTTCGTGCATCGCGTCCTCCTTTTCCCACGGGCTCGCCTTCATCTCGTCGAAGCCCGAGCGCACGATGACTTTCACCTCCTCGCCGCCGAGCCGACGCGCGGAGCGGCAGCAGTCCATCGCGGTGTTGCCCCCGCCGAGCACGATCACGCGGCGGCCGACCTTCTCGACATGGCCGAAGTACACCGAGGCGAGCCAGTCGATGCCGATGTGGATGTTCTGCGCGGCCTCGCGTCGACCGGGCAGGTCGAGGTCGCGACCGCGCGGCGCGCCGCAGCCGACGAACACCGCGTCGTGCCGTTCGGCCAGCAGCGCCTTCAGCGAATCGATGCGGCGGCCCCCGACGAATTCGACGCCGAGGTCGAGGATGTAGCCGGTTTCCTCGTCGATGACCTCCTCGGGCAGGCGGAAGCGCGGCACCTGCGTGCGCATGAAGCCGCCGGCCTTCGCATCCGCCTCGAACACGGTGACGTGGTAGCCGAGCGGCGCAAGGTCGCGCGCGACCGTCAGCGAAGCGGGGCCCGCGCCGATGCAGGCGACGCGGCGACCGTTCTTCCTCGCCGCGGGCTTGGGCATCCGCGCGCGCACATCGCCCTTGAAGTCGGCCGCGACGCGCTTGAGCCGGCAGATCGCAACGGGTTCGGGCGTGCCACCAGTGCTCGCCTCGACGCGACCGCGTCGACATGCGGGCTCGCAAGGCCGATCGCAGGTGCGCCCGAGCACGCCGGGGAACACGTTCGAAGTCCAGTTGACGAGGTAGGCGTCGTCGTATCGGCCCGCCGCGATCAGGCGGATGTACTCGGGAACCGGCGTATGGGCCGGGCAGGCCCATTGGCAATCGACGACCTTGTGGAAGTACGCGGGATCGCGGATATCGGTGGGCTGCACCTCAGCCTCCTGGCTGAAACGCTGGAAGATCGGCGTGCGCCGAGCCTAGTCGGCTGCCGCGGCGGCGCAAAGGTGCGGCGCACCATGGGCAGGGAACAGGAAATGGGGAATGGGAATGGCAAATGGGACATCGGCAAGGAACGTGGGTTGCCCTGCCGGAGTGCCACGCTCCTCTTGAGGGAACGTTCCGCGTATCCGCCTCTCGATTTCCTGTTCCCTGTTCCCCGCAACGTCTAGCCGCCCTGGTCCTCGATCGCCTGGTCGGTGCGCGCCTTCTCCTCCTCGAGCTGCTCGCCGACGGCTTTCGCCTTCTCGAGTGCCTGCAACTGGCCGTCGACGACGATCTTTCGCGCGGGCGGCGCCCCGGCTTCGGCTTCGGGCGCGGGCGTTCCTGCATCGGAACATGCGGCCAATGCGCAGATCGCGCAAATCACGAGGATGCGGGACATCGCGTACTCCGGCCTGGGCGGCTTCCGTTAAAGTCTGCACCGTGGCCGCGGCGGCAACAAGCGGGAGGACCCACCGATGACGGCGAACGCATCACGCTGGCGGCTCGACGGGCGCACCGCGCTCGTCACCGGCGCGAGCAAGGGCATCGGCCTCGCCTGCGCGCGCGAGCTCGCGGCGCTCGGCGCCGACCTGTTGCTGGTCGCGCGCGACGAGGTGCATCTCGAACAGATGCGCGTGGAACTCGCCGAGGAGTTTCCCGGGCGCGAGATCCTCGCCTGCGACGCCGACCTGTCGCAGCAGGAACAGCGCCTCGAGGTGTTCGACTGGATCGCCGACCTCGACACCGAGTTGTCGCTGCTCGTGAACAACGTCGGCGGAAACGTGTCGCGCCCCGTGCTCGACTACGAACTCGACGAAGTGCGCGCGCTGATCGAAACGAACGTGCTCGGCGCGTTCGAGATGTGCCGGCTGGCGCATCCGCACCTCGCCGAGCACGGCAACGCGGCGATCGTGAACATCGGCTCGGTGTCGGGCCTGACGCACGTGCGCACGGGCGCGCCGTACGGCTTCGCCAAGGCCGCGCTGCACCAGCTCACGCGCAACCTCGCCTGCGAATGGGCCGAGGACGGCATCCGCGTGAACGCGGTCGCGCCCTGGTACATCCGCACGCAGCGCACCGAAGGCCCACTCGCGGACCCGGACTACCTCGACGACGTGCTGCTGCGCACGCCGATGGGACGCATCGGCGAGCCGGAGGAAGTCGCGGGCGCGGTCGCGTTCCTGTGCCTGCCGGCCTCGAGCTACGTGACCGGCGAATGCATCGCGGTCGATGGCGGCTTCCTGCGCTACGGCTTCTGAGGCGGCCATGCACGCCCGCGAGCCCCAAAGACACACCGATGGCGCGGAGTTCGGCGCGTTGCTCGCGGCCTGGCGCGCGGGCGAGGCCGGCGCGTTGGATCGGCTCGTGCCGCATGTCTACGACGACCTGCGTCGCATCGCGCGGCGCCAGTTGCGCGCGAACCGCGGCCACACGCTCGACACCACGCTGCTCGTGCATGAGGCCTACCTCAAGATGTCGGCGCAATCGCGCATCGATGCGCACGACCGCGGACACCTGCTCGCGATCTGCGCGCGCGCGATGCGCCAGTTCATCGTGAGCCACGCGCGCGAGCGCCAGGCGGACAAGCGCGGCGGTCCGCAGGCGGTCGCGCTCGACCTCGACGCCACGCAGTTGCCGATCGAGGCGCAGGCCGAACAGCTGGTTCTCGTCGACCAGGCACTCGACCGCCTCGCCGGCATCAGCGAGCGCCTCGTGCGCGTGTTCGAATGCCGCTATTTCGCGGGCCTCTCGGAAGGCGAGACCGCCGAAGCGCTCGAGGTTCCGCTGCGCACCGTACAGCGTGACTGGATGCGCGCGCGCGCATGGCTGCGCGAATGGCTCGAATCGACGCCCGCGGCAGACGGAACGAGCCCATGACCGCCGCCGGAGGCCAGGACGAGCGCCTGCTGGACCGCCTGCTCGAATCGTTGCTCGACTTGCCCGGGCCCGAGCGCGACCGGCGCCTCGCCAACCTCGCCGCGAAGCAACCTGCGCACGCCGCGCGACTCGCGCGCCTGCTCGCCCTCGCGGAACAGGAGTCGACCACGCTGCCGCCGGCCGGCGTGCTGCACGCGGGCCTGCTCGGCGACCTGCTCGACGATGACGCACCGCTGCTCGCCGCGGGCGAGGCGTTCTGCGGGTTTCGCATCGAGGCACCGGTCGGACGCGGCGGCATGTCCGAGGTCTATCGCGCGACGCGTGCGTACGAGGGGTTCGCCGCGACCGTCGCGCTCAAGCTGATCCGTCGCGAAGGCAACGCTGCGCTGCGTGCCGACACGCTGCGCCACGAGCAGCGCGCGCTCGCACGCCTCGACCATCCGGGCATCGCGCGCTTCATCGATGCGGGCGAGGGACCCGAGGGCGATCTCTGGCTCGCGATGGAATTCGTCGACGGCGAACCGATCCTCGCGCACGCGGACCGGTTGCGCCTCGACCTGCGCGCGCGCGTGCGCCTGCTGGTCGATCTGTGCCGCGCGCTCGAGCACGCGCACGCGCGACGGCTCGTGCATGGCGACGTGAAGTCCGCGAACGTGCTCGTGGATGCGGACCAGCGCCTGCGCCTCGTCGATTTCGGGATCGCGAGCGACGCCTCGATCGACGCGGCGCCCGGCGCGCGCGCATTCACGCCGGACTGTGCGGCGCCGGAACAACTCGCGGGCAAGGGACTCACCACCGCGACCGACGTCTACCAGGTCGGCGCGCTGGCGTGGCGGCTGCTCGCGGGCAGCGCGCGTACGCGAACCGGCGAAGCGTCCGCATCGACGCCGTCCGTGGCGATCGCGGCGCTGCCCGAAGCCGAGCGCGACGCGCTCGCGCAGACGCGTGGCCTGCCGCGCGCGGGCGCACTGCGCCGCCTGCTCGCGGGCGACCTCGACGCGATCGTGTCGCGTTGCCTCGAGCCCGATTCGGAACGCCGCTATGCGACCTGCGCCGAGCTGCGCGAGGACTTCGAGGCCTGGCTCGCGATGCAGCGGGTGCGCGCGCGGGCGGGCGGCCCCGGCTTGGCGCTCGGCAGGTTCCTGCGCCGGCATGCCTGGGCCAGCGCTGCCGTCGCGCTCGCCCTCGCCGCGGCGCTCGCCGCGAG
>JAEYZH010000015.1 GCA_023430685.1 Pseudomonadota bacterium
TGCAGGCGCTGTTCGAACGACGGCTGATCGAGCAAGGCGCCCCGCATGCCAGCTGACCCGTCGACCGACCTGCGCCGGCAGCTCGCCGACCTCATGCAGGAACAGCGCAAGCTCGTCGATGGCCTACGCGACGGGCAGGCCTACTTCCAGCAACTCGCGCGATCGGTCTGGCGCGTGCAGGAAGACGAGCGGCGCCGCATCGCCAACGAGCTGCACGACGGCGTCGGGCACAACCTGGCAGCGCTGATCCACCTCGTCGCGAACGCGCTCGCGGCGCTGCGCGCGGCGGACGATCCGGTCCCGCACGCGCTGCAGGCGCTCGAGCGCGCGCACGCGATCGCCGAATCGACGCTGCAGGACACGCGCGCGATGTCGCGGCTGCTGCGGCCGCAGATCCTCGACGACCTCGGGCTCGAGGCCGCGATGCACTGGCTCGCCCGCAGCAGCCTGGAAACGCGCGGGCTCGACGTTCGGCTCGAGTTCCGCGCGCCGCCGGCCGCGCTCGACGGCGAACGCGCGACGCTGGTGTTCCGCGTCGCACAGGAAGCGCTCGCGAACACCGCGCGCCACGCGAGCGCGACGCGCGTCGACGTGCGCTTCGATGGACGCGCCGACCGCGTGCGACTCGAGGTGCGCGACGACGGACGCGGCTGCGACCTCGGGGCTGCGCTCGCGCGCAGTTCCGCCGGGGCCAGCGCCGGGCTCGGCGGCATGCGCGACCGTGCACGCCTGTTCGACGGCAGCCTGCAACTCGATTCGGCGCCGGGCGCGGGGTTCGCGCTCGTGCTCGAACTGCCGTTGGCGGATTCCGCCGCGGGGGCCGCATGATCCGCCTGCTGATCGCGGACGACCACACGGTGCTGCGCGAGTGCCTCGTCACGAGCCTGCGCGCGAGCGGCGATTGCCTCGTCGTCGGCGAAACCGGCGACGGCATCAGCGCGATCGAGCTCGCGCACGCACTGCAGCCGGACGTCGCGATCATCGACATTTCGATGCCGCGGCTCAACGGCGTCGAGGTGGTGCGCCGGCTCGCGACGGAACTGCCGCGCACGCGCGTGCTGGTGCTGACGATGCACGAGGAGGACGAGTACGTCGTGCAGGTGGCGCGCGCGGGCGCGCGCGGCTACCTGGTCAAGAACGCGGCGACCTCGGAACTCGTCGAAGCGATCCGCACGGTGGCCGCGGGCAACGTCTACTTCGGTCCCTACGCGACCAAGGTGCTGGTCGACCAGTTGCAGCAGCCGCAGCCCGAGGATCCGTACGGAGAGCTGTCGGCGCGCGAACGCGAGGTGCTGCACCTGGTCGTCGACGGGCTCACGATCAAGGAGATCGCGCGCCGCCTCGGCATCAGCGCGAAGACCGCCGAGAACCACCGCAGCCGCGTGCTGGCCAAGCTCGGCGTGCGCAACAGCGCAGAGCTCGTGCGCTATGCGGTGCGCAAGCGGCTGGTGGAGTGAAGCAGGCGATCCCGCCGCGGGAGCGGGACTGAACCGCCGGCTGGCGATCGGCCTGAAGGGCCGGGCACGAATGCGGTGCGTTGCACTCAGCCGGTGCCGTCGAAGCCGTCGACGAACAGCCTGTCGTCGGCGCCCTCGCATTCCCCGTCGTCGTCATAGCGATGCACGAGCGCGTCGTTGCCGAGCCCCGTGACCCACGGGCCTGCACCGAGCACGCTCCAGCCTCCGGGGCCGCTGGCGACGCGCAGCTTGGTGCTCATGCCGAACTCCTCGCGCGTGCGGCAGGGCTGGCCGTCGGCGGCGAATTCGGCCAGGTGCGAGGTGGTGAAGCCGCCGCTGCCCGGGATGAACGCGTAGCCGCCGACCAGCACGCGACCGCTCGACGCCAGCACGAGGCCGCTCGGATTGAACTCGACCACCGACGTCGCGTCCCAGCGCGAACTGCCGTCGCTGCCGGAAAGCCGCAGCACGCGGAACGGGCCCAGCGGCGGCGAGGTCGCGATCACGACGTCGCCGTCGGCCGCGAGCGCGAAGCCGCCGACGTCGTGGTTCGGATGCACCTGGCCGTCGATTTCGATCACGCGCGTCCAGAGGCGCGTTCCGTCGCGCTTCACCTTCCACGCCTGCGCCTGCGGCACGCCGAAGGAGGATTCCGGCGCGGCCGCGAGCAACAGGTTGCCATCAGCGTCCTCGGCGAAGTGCAGCGCGCCCAGCGGGTTGCCGATCTCGCCGGGTTCGTGGTCGACGAGGGTCGCCGCGCCCGTCGCGTCGAAGTGGACGGTGTAGTAGCCGCCGCCGAGGGAAATGCGCCCGCCAAGCAGCACGCTGCCGTCGGCCAGCAGCATCAGGTCGTCGGTGCGCGGGGAGCTGTCGCCCGATGCCCACCGCCACTCGGGCAGGATGTTGCCCTGCGCATCGCAGCGCAGGACGACGAGGTCGCCACCGTCGTGCGCGCGCACGTAGAGCGTGCCGTCCGCGCCGGCCACGATCGCACGCGTCAACTGACGCTCGTCGTAGAAGAAGACGGCGCCGGACCAGGTGCACTGGTGCAGCAGATCGCCGCTGGCGGCCTCGTAGACGCGCGCGAACGGGTCGATCGAAGAACCATCGGATACCGAACCGACGAGCGCGATGCGGTCCGCTCCGACCGCGGTCCCGTCCCCGACGAAGATGGCCTCGCCTTCGTTCAGCCAATCGAACTCGCCGCTGGCGTCGAAGCGCATCAGGCTCGCGTGCGCGGCGTTGTGGTGGGTGGTGTCGACGATCGCGAACGCGCCGCCGTCGGGTGCCGCCAGCAGGTGCATCGGCAGCACGCCGTGCAGGGGCTCCGGATGCTGCCAGGCGCCGATCCATTGCGGCAGCCAGTCGGCACGGGCGGGCCAGCCCGCGCACAGCAGCAGGGCGGGAACGATCAGGCGCAGGACATGTTTCATGGTGCCTCCCGGTGGATGCGCACAGGCCATCGCCGCGCCGCAAGGGGCGCAGGCGTCATCCAACCGGCCCGGTCGAGCCCGAACTGGATCTTCGAGCGTGAGTACCCTTCGCGGACGCAGAAGTTGCGGGTACGCCCGAGTCCCGGCGAGGGCCTGCCCGATCATTGGCGGGAAGCACCGGGCCTGAAGCCCCTCCCGCAAACGCGAATCGCGGATGTGCAGCCATGCCGCCAGGGCGGGGCTTCAGCCCCGGTGCGCGGGCGGAACCTCGAACCCGTCCTCGAAGATCGCATCGCCCGTCACGCACGGACCCTTGGCGTCGTACCGCGACAGCACGGCCTCGTTGTTGGAGCCGTCCCAGCGCGTATTGGCGATGACGGTCCAGCCCGCGGCGCCACCCCCGGGGACCGCAGCAGCGTTCTGCTCGCCGAGGTCGCTCGAGCGGCAAGGCCGCAAGCCGGAATCGAACTCCGCCAGCCGCGCGCCGGCGTGGCCCTGGGAATTGATGAAGTAGGTTCCCGCGAGCAGCAGGCGACCGTTGGGCGCAAGCGCGAGGTTGTGTGGCGTGCCGTCGAACGGCGCGTCGCCGAAGCCGAGCGGCTCGCCGGTGGCGCCATCGAGCCGCAGGAGTCGCATCGGGTGCTCGATGATCGCGTCCAGCGCCACGATCGCGTTGCCTTCCGCGTCGAGCACGAATCCGCCGGCTTCGACGCCAAGGAACTCGTTGGCCGGATTCACGAGATAGGTGGTCCACAGTCGCGTGCCATCCGGCGCGAGCTTCCAGACCTGCGCCTGCATGTTGCCGAGCGGATTGATCAACGTACCCTGGGCGAACACGTTGCCGCCCCCGTCGACGCCGAGCCGGAGGCGGCGGTTGAAGCTGCCGCCGTCCAGCGTACCGAGTTCGATGTCGTGGAACACAACTTCGCCTTTCGCGTCGAAACGCACGACGATATAGCCCCCGGTAACGCGGTTGCCCTGCACGCCGACGACGGCCCCGCCGTCGGGCAGCGCGACGATGTCATGGGCGATGCGGAAATCGGGGCTCGGCGGCAACCATCGCCAGGTAGGCCGCGCACTGCCATCGGCACCGTAGCGGATCACCACGATGTCGTCGCCATCGATGGCCGGGAGCATCAACCCACCGTCCGCGCCGGCGATCACCACGTTCTCGCCGACTGCGAGTCTTCCGCTGCGCGACTCGTCTTCCCACGCGATGTCGCCGGTGTCGCCATCCAGCGCGCGCACGCGCACGACCGTCCCGAAGTTGTCCACCGTCGCCACCTGCCCGTTCGCGAGCGGCTGGAAACCCAGGTTGTCGCCGGCGGGACGCTCGCGCATCCAGGCGAAGCTGCCGCCCTCGTCGAAGCGCGCGAGCGCGATGTGCTCTTGCCCATCGTGGCCCACCGAGAGCAGGGTGAAGATGCGCCCAGCGCCCGGCACCTTGACGCCGACCGGGTGGACCGAGCGGTTCTCCTTCTCGTTCTGCCAGGCCCCGCTCCAGAGCGGCAACCACTGCGCCTGCAGCGACGCGGCGCCGGACGCGGCGATGAGAGCGATCAGGATGCGCAGGGGGTGCATGGCGACTCCAGGGGGACGATGCCTTTCCCTACGCGATTGCGCGCCCGAAATCCCAACACCACCCGCGCGGTGGCGGCCGAGCCTCAGTCGCAGCAGCCATCGCCGCCCTTGACGGTATGCGCGTGCGAAGCGGCGACGCCCTGGGTCAGTCCCTTGCCGCTCGCGACATAGTGGTCGGCCACCACCTTGGCCACGCACGTCGACATGCGCTTGCCGGTCGGGATGTGCAGGAACTCGTTCGGGCCGTGCGCATTCGAGTGCGGCCCGAGCACGCCGGTAATCAGGAACTGCGCGCCCGGGAACTTCTCTCCGAGCATGCCCATGAACGGGATCGACCCGCCTTCGCCGTTGTAGGCGACCGGCGCGCCGAAGAACTGCTGCGAGGCCGCGTCGACCGATTGCTCGAGCCAGGGCGCGAGCGCAGGCGCTTCCCAGCCGCTGCCGGCCTTCTCGAGCTGGAAGCTCACGTTCGCGCCGTAAGGGGGATCGTGCTCGAGCAGGCGCTTGAGGAATTCGCCGCCCTTCGCCGCATCGAGCGTCGGCGGCACGCGCAGGCTCAGCTTCACTGCAGTGTACGGGCGCAGCACGTTGCCGGCCGAATCGAGCGCAGGCAGGCCGCCGACGCCGGTCACGGACAGCGCGGGGCGCCAGGTGCGGTTGAGCACGAGCTCGGTCAGGTCCGCGTCCATCGGCGCCATGCCCTCGACGAGCGGAAACTTCGAGTACACGGCGTCGCCGAGAATCTCGGCGGTGCGCTTCGCCTGCGCGACGCGCTGCGCGGGGATCTCGACATGCAATTCCTGCGGCTTGATGCGTCCGGTCGACTCGTCCTCGAGCCGCGAAAGCACCTGGCGCAGGATGCGGAAGCTCGAAGCGACGATGCCGGACGCGTCACCCGAATGCACGCCTTCCTCGAGCACCTTGACGACGAGGTTTCCGCCGGTCATGCCGCGCAGCGAAGTCGTCAGCCAGAGCTGGTCGTAGTTGCCGCATCCGGAATCGAGGCAGACGATCAGCGACGGCTTGCCGATGCGCGCGGCGAGATGGTCGACGTAGTACGGCAGGTCGTAGCTGCCCGATTCCTCGCAGGCCTCGATCATCACGACGCAGCGAGCATGCGGAATGCCCTGCTCCTGCAGCGCGAGCAGCGCGGCGAGCGAACCGAAGATCGCGTAGCCGTCGTCGGCGCCGCCGCGGCCGTACAGGCGGTCGCCCTCAAGCACCGGCTTCCACGGACCGAGGTGGTCGGACCAGCCGGTCATCTCGGGCTGCTTGTCGAGATGGCCGTAGAGCAAGACGGTATCGGTCGACGCCGCGTCCGATCCCGCGATCTCGATGAAGATCAGCGGCGTGCGGCCCTCGAGCCGCACCACCTCGACCTGCATGCCGCGCAGCGGCTGCGCCTTTGCCCAGCGCTGCATCAACTCGACCGCCGCATCCATGTAGCCGTGCTCGACCCATTGCGCGTCGAACATCGGCGACTTGTTCGGGATCCGGATGTATTCGGTCAGCTGCGGGACGATCTCGCCGTCCCAGAGGTTTCCGACGTAGCGGCTGAGTGCATTGGCATCCATGGTTTCACCTGTTTCGGTCGTGGGCGCGGAGCGCGCGCCGGGGCTGCTGCCGGCACGGGCCTGCGACGCGGATCGACGATCGTATCCGATGGCGGCGGGGCGCGCCCGCGTGCGGCTGCGGGCAATCGCCGCGCCCGGCGCGCAGGCGCTCTCCAATGGCGGGTCTGGCCCGGCCGGGCTGCGGACGCAGCGTAGGAAATCTCCTACACGAGGACGCAGCGTCGGCCTACGCCGGGCTGCGACGGCACGCATTCCGACCCTGCACGGGCGCTCCTAGAATTCGCCCATGGCGCAAGGTCGCGCCGCTCCCCTCCGTCGCCGATGAAATCGCTGCATGCGCTGCTGCTCATGATCCTGCTGGCCTTGCTGCCGGCGGCATCCGTTCATGCGCAGGTCGACATCAACCACGCCGATGCACGCACGCTGGCGGAGTCGCTCGACGGCATCGGGCTGGTCAAGGCCGAGGCGATCGTCGCCTATCGCAGCGAGCATGGCCCGTTCCGCCGGCCCGAAGACCTCACGCGCGTGCGCGGGATCGGCAGCAAGACCGTCGAGGCCAATCGCGATGCAATCGTGATCGTCGGCACGCACGCGAACGCGGCCGATCCGGCTTCTTCCGCACCCTACTGACGCGCGCGCCGGCACGCCCAAAGATCAACGTTTGCAACGTGCGACGCGCGCGATGCGGAAGCTCGTCGCGCGCAGCCGCCGCTGCGCGCGCCTGCAGCCGCGGTCCGGGTGATTCCCGCACCCGGGCGCGGCAGGTTCGCGGACGCCATCGCGTGGGCCGGCGTGCTCGCGACCCCCAATGCCCCCCCGCGCGCTGCTAGACTTCGCATCCGCCTGTCGGCGGTGCACGCATGATCCTCCCCCGCTATCACATCGGCCCGTCTTCGATCACGGGCGCAGGGCAAGGCTTGTTCATGGACGAGCCGGTCGCGCGTGGGCGCGTGATCGTCGCGCCCGACGCGATCCCGGCCGTGCACCGCTTCGACGAGATCCTCGCGCGACCCGACGCGGCGAGCGCGCTCGCCGCGACCGTGCGCTGGTTCGAGGATCGCTACACGGTCACGCCGGAATGGCCGGACGAGTGCTACATCAACCACGCGTTCGAGCCGAGCGCGCTCTGGCATCTCGGTTTCGTCTTCGCCGCGCGTGACCTCGACCCGGGCTGCGAGATCACGGTCGACTATCGCCACCTGCTCGCGCCGGGCCAGGAAGAAGCGTTCCTCGATTCCGCGAGCGGGCAGCGCATCGTCGGCTATGCATGGCCGGAAAGCCTGCGTGCCTCCACCACCGCGCTCGCCGCGCTGCTGGCCTGAGAAGAAATGCCCGACATTCCCGTGATCGAAACCGAGCGCCTGCGCCTGTGCGCGCTCGACAACCGCCATTTCGAAGCCTATGCCGCGATGCTCGGCGACGCCGACACCACGCGTTTCGTCGGTGACGGCCAGCCGCTCGACCGCATGAATGCGTGGCGATCGATGGCGATGCTGCTCGGCCATTGGGCGCTGCGCGGCTACGGCATGTGGGCGGTCGAGCACCGGGACAGCGGCGAGTTCATCGGCCGTGTCGGGTTGCACAATCCGGAAGGCTGGCCCGACATCGAACTCGGCTGGATGCTGGTGCCCGGCGCGCGTCACCAGGGATATGCGACCGAGGCCGCGCGCGCGGTGCTCGACTTCGCATTCACGCGGCTCGAGGTGCCACGCGCGATCAGCCTGATCCGCGCCGACAACAGCGCATCCGAACGCGTCGCGCGCCGCATCGGCGGCCGCCAGGGCACCACGATCGACTTCCTCGGCGCGGCGACCCTCGTCTACGCCTACCACGCGCCCGATTCGCCCTGAGCGCGCCTCGCGGACTTGAGCGCCGCATCGCTTTTGCGCAGCATGCGGCGTGATCCGAGCCGCCCCGTCCTCCCAATGTCCGTGACCACCCTGCTGCAACCGGCCCGCTACCAGCGCACGCGCTGGAAGAACGACGGAGGCTGGACCACCGAAATCGCGCGCCGCGACGACGGCCGCGGTGATTTCCTCTGGCGCGTGAGCATCGCCGAGATCGAGCGCGACGGTGCGTTCTCGTCGTTCGCGGGCGTCGATCGCGACCTGCTGCTGCTCGAAGGCACCGGCATCGAGCTCGAGATCGGAGACGAACCGCCGCGCGCGCTCACGCGTCGCTTCGAGCGCGCGCACTTCAGCGGCGAGCTGCCGGTCCATTGCCGACTGCTGGCCGGACCCACGCGCGACTTCAACGTGATGGCGCGTCGCGATGCCATGAGGGCCGAAGTCGCCGCGCGCCCGCTGGTCGGATCGATGTTGCTATTTCCCGATGCGGGCGCCGAATGGCTCGTGTATGTGCACGCGGGCGCCGTCGCGCTGCGCCGCGATGGCAGCGAGACCGACGCACGCGCGGGCGAAACCCTGCTGGTCGAAGGCGAAGGCGGCCGGATCACGCTCGAGGGCGGCGGCGAGATCGTGCTCGTGAAGTTCATGCCACGGCCCTGCGGCGACTGAGCTGCGGAACGGGGCGCGCGCCGCCCTTATCCCAATGCTTATTGCAAATCATTCTCATTTGATTTCTAATCCCGCCGCACCGCATGGCGGCGTGGCGACCGGGAGGGTCGGTATCGCGCGCCGCCTGCAGCGGCTCGCACCGGGGAACAGCTTGCGGCGCCATCGCCCGCTCGCGCCCCGCTGCCTGTCGCCGAACGACCACCACAGGATCGAATCCGGATGAAGCACATCAAGAGTCGCAAGCACTCCGGCGCGGGCGTGTTCGGCTGCGCGCAGGGTCTCGCGGGCGCAGCGCGCCTCGCCACCGGCATCGCACTCGCGTTGCCGGGCCTCGCATCCGCGGAGGCCGCCGATGACGCTGCCGCGCAGTTGCCCACCGTGCATGTCGAAGGCTCGCGCGTCGACGAATACAAGGTCGACGAGGTGTCTTCGCCGAAATTCGTCAAGCCGCTGCTCGACACCACGCAGTCGATCCAGGTGATCCCTGGCGACCTGTTCAACGACCAGGGCGCGACCACGTTGACCGAGGCGCTGCGCAACAGCGCGGGTGTGGGCACGTTCTACACCGGCGAGAACGGCAACACGACGACCGGCGACGCGATCTACATGCGCGGCTTCGACAGCCAGTCGAGCATCTTCGTCGACGGCGTGCGCGACCTCGGCAGCATCTCGCGCGACGTGTTCAACATCGAGCAGATCGAGGTGACCAAGGGGCCGGCCGGCACCGACAACGGCCGCACTGCGCCGAGCGGCGCGATCAACCTCGTGAGCAAGCAGCCGATGCTCATGGATGGATTCTCGGGCAGCGCCGCGCTCGGCACCGACAGCCAGCAGCGCCTGACCGCCGACTGGAACGTGCGCCTCGGCGCGATCGACGGTGCCGCATTCCGCCTCAACCTGCTCGCGCAGGACAGCGGCGTACCCGGACGCGACAGGATCGAGAATGCGCGCTGGGGCATCGCGCCCTCGCTCGCCTTCGGCCTCGACACCGCAACGCGGTTGTACCTCGATTACCTGCACGTCGAGCAGGACAACGTACCCGACGGCGGCGTGTTCACGATCGGCCTGCCGGGCTATTCCTCGCCCGATCCGGAGCGTCCCTGGATCGGCGACGCACCGGCGGTCGACCCGCGCAACTTCTACGGCACCGAGGCGGACCACGACGACGTCGCGGCCGACATGTTCACCGCGATCGTGCAACACGATTTCAATGAAGACCTGAAGCTGCAGAACAGCACGCGCTGGGGCCGCACGAGTCAGGACTACCTGCTGACCGCGTTCATGGGAACCGCCGCGAACCTCGCGACGCCCGACATCACCGATCCCTCGACCTGGACCATCCGGCGCAGCAACCCGACCTTCAAGGACCAGGTCAACCGCATCCTGACCAACCAGTCGAACCTGCGCGTGCACAGCACGGCGGGTTCGTTCGAGAACGACCTCAGCATCGGTGCGGAACTCACGCGCGAGGACCTCTCGACGCGCCAGATCGCTCCGCTGGCCGGCACCGCGTGGCCAGCCGCGAACGTGTACGCGCCCGATCCACGCGTGGACGGCCTGCAGTGGGCTCCGACTGGCGGCAGGGGCGAAGGACGCAGCGACACCGTCGCGGTCTACGCATTCGACACGCTCACGCTCGGCGAGCACTGGCAGCTCAATGCGGGCGTGCGCCTCGATGATTACGAGACCGATTTCCGCAGCACCGTCGCGTGCACCGCGACCGGCGCCAACGCGTGTGGCGATCGACCGCCGGGCACGGTCATCCAGGCCGTCGACGCCGACGTGTCGGACACCTTGTTCAGCTGGAAGGTCGGCGCGCTGTACAAGCCGCGTCCGAACGGCAGCTTCTACGCGAACTACGCCGTCTCGCAGCAGCCCCCCGGTGGCGGCACGCTCGAGCTCAGCGCCGCGGCGAACAACGCGAACAACCCGGTGTTCGATCCGCAGGAGGCGAGGACCGCTGAACTGGGCACCAAGTGGGAACTGCTGGACCAGCGCCTGCTGCTGACCGCGGCGCTCTATCGCACCGAAGTCGACAACGAGATCGTGCGCGACCCGGTCGACCAGCTCTACTACCAGACCGGCGAGAAGCGCGTGCAGGGCATCGAGATCGGCGTCGTCGGCAAGCTCGGCGATGCGTGGTCGGTGTCGGCCGGATTCACGACGCTCGATGCGAAGGTGACGGAAGGCACGCCGGTCGCGCAGGACGGATCGAGCGGCCTCACTTACACGCCGGACAAGGCGTTCACGGCCTGGACCACCTACGTGACGCCGTGGAAACTCACGCTCGGCGGCGGCGCGCGCTATTCGGGCGAGATGAAGCGCGGCACCGATGGCGCGGTCGGGACGCCGACGCACACCGAGGACTACTGGGTGTTCGACGCGGTCGCGAGCTATCCGGTCAACGAGCACCTCGACCTGCGCCTCAATGCGTACAACCTGTTCGACGAGGACTACGTCGCCGCGATCAACAAGAGCGGCTACCGCTACACGCCGGGCCTCGAGCGCTCGTTCCTGCTGACCGCGAACGTGCGCTTCTGACCCGATCCTGCACCCGCCGGAGCACGCTGCGTCGAAGTTTAAGCGCGGAGCACACCGAGCACACGCGGAAGGAAGCGCGCTCGCGGCCCCGGCCGGGTGGGTCTTTCATCGGCGCTCCGTGCTGTTCCGCGTGGCGCCCGGTGTCGAAGCCCTGGGTCGTGGCTCTTTCTCCTGTCCTGCGTAGCGCCCATGATCCACGCTTTGCAGATGCCGCCACCCAATCGCGGGATGCCAGGCGAACCGTGAGGAACCGACGATGCTCGTGCACATCCCGGGCGTGCTGACGCCCGCCCAGGTCGCCGCGATGCGTGGTGCGCTCGACGCGGCCGACTGGACCGACGGGCGCGAGACGGTCGGCGCGCAGGGTTCGCGCGTCAAGCGCAACCTGCAGTTGCCCGATGCCTCTCCGCTGCGCGAACAGCTCGGGCGCCAGGTGCTCTCGGCGCTCGCGGCGATGCCGCTGTTCCACGCGGCGACCCTGCCCGTGCGCATCCTGCCGCCGCGCTTCAACCGCTACGAGGGCGGCGGCCATTACGGCTTCCACGTCGATGGCGCAGTCATGGCCGTCGCGGGCGGCGAGCAACTGCGCAGCGACGTATCCTGCACGCTGTTCCTCGCCGCGCCGGAAGACTATGACGGCGGCGAACTCGTGATCCATGACACCTATGGCGAGCACGAGGTGAAGCTGCCCGCGGGTGACCTCATCGTGTATCCGTCGAGCAGCCTGCACCAGGTGCAGCCGGTCACGCGCGGGGCGCGCATCGCGGCCTTCTTCTGGGTGCAAAGCCTCGTGCGCGACGACGGCCAGCGCCGCCTGCTGTTCGAACTCGACCACTCGATCCAGTCGCTGGCCCGTTCGGGCGCCGATCCCGCCGCGGTGCTGCAGCTCTCCGGCATCTACCACAACCTGCTCAGGCGCTGGGCCCAGACTTGACCTTCGCGCGCCTGGCAAGCGCCGGCTGCCGGGGTGGAAGCGCCCTCCTCCGCCGAACGCCCACGCAGGGCCCGGATTGCGCATGCCTGCGATTTGTCGGATCTTCGCGCGGCGACCCCCGCGGGTGCGTGCGCTGCAGCGGCGGTGGCGCAAGGACTTCCATTCCCTGCAAATCGGAGGCGTACATGGGCAAGGCACCTGGATGGTTCATGCCGGTCGTGGGAGTGGCACTGCTGTGGAACCTGCTCGGCTGCGCTGCGTTCGCGATGGACGCGATGATGGCGCCCGCCGACGTTGCCAGGCTCGACCCTGCGCAACAGGCGCTGTACGCGGCACGGCCGGCGTGGACGCTCGTCGCGACCGCCGTCGCGGTGATCGGTGGCGCGCTCGGTTGCATCGGCCTGCTGATGCGCCGGCGCTGGGCACTGCCTGTGCTCGTTCTGTCGCTGCTCGGCGTGATCGTGCAGGACATCGCGCTGTTCGTGCTCGTCGACGGCGCGACGCTCGCGGGGCCGGTCGCGGTCGTGTTGCAGGCAGTCGTGCTCGCGGTTGCGATCGGCCTCGTGCTGCTCGCGCGCACCGCGATCCGGCGCGGCTGGGTCACCTGAGCCGATTTCGCCGGCCGCGCTGCGCGCGTCCAGCCTGCAGAGCCGCGTCTGTCTCGCTCCGTAGGCTGGACGACCGAAGGTCGGACGGCGCTCTTCACGCGTGCCTGCGACGGGCCGGCCGCGCTGCGCGCGTCCAGCCTACAGAGCCGCGTCTGGCTCGCTCCTCGTAGACTGGACGACCGAAGGTCGGCCGGCGCTCTTCACGCGTGCCTGCGAGGGGCCGGCCGCGCTGCGCGCGTCCAGCCTGCAGAGCCGCGTCTGTCTCGCTCCTCGTAGGCTGGACGACCGAAGGTCGGCCGGCGCTTTTCACGCGCGCCTGCGACGGGCCGGCCGCGCTGCGCGCGTCCAGCCTGCAGAGCCGCGTCTGTCTCGCTCTTCGCGGGCTAATAGACATCGCGCCGATAACGTCCCTCGCCCTGCAGCCGTTCGACCAGCGCACGACCGAGCACGTCGACGAGCACCGCATGCACGCCCGGCGCCATGCCCTCGAGGCTGCCGCAGACATGGATCGACGCACCCGCGTCGACCCAGGCGCGCAGCACCGGCGCCGCCTCGGCAAGTCGCTGCTGCACGTAGACGCGTCCGGCCTGGTCACGCGAGAACGCGAGATCGAGCCGTTCGATCCACCCTTCGCGCTGCGAGCGCAGGATCTCGTCGCGATAGTGGAAGTCGTGCAAGGCCTCGCGCTCGCCGAACACCAGCCAGTTGCGGCGGTGGCCCTCGGCGATGCGCTGCCGGAGCAGCGCGCGCAGGCCCGCGATGCCAGTGCCGTTGCCGACCAGCAGCAGCGGTCGTGCGTCGCGCGGTGCATGGAAATTCGGATTGCCGCGCACGCGCAGGCGCACCGACGCGCCTTCGCGCGCATGCTGCGTGAGCCAGCCCGAACCGAGGCCGATGGAACCGTCAGGGCGCTGCATGCGTCGCACCAGCAGGTGGATCGCGCCGTCATCGGGAATCGACGCAATCGAGTATTCGCGGTGCGGCAGGGGTCGCAGTTGCAACGCCAGCGCGCGCGCGTCCTCCGCACGCAACCCTTCGACGGCCGGCAATACGCTGCCGGCTGCGCGTTCGCGCAGCGACGCGGCAGATTCGTCGCGCGGATCGACGCCGAGCGCGCGCAGCCATGCATCGACGGTTGCCGCCGAATGGCAAGGACCGACCTCGGCGATGTCGCCGGCCTGCCATTCGCATCGCGCGCCGTCGGCCGGCTCGAGTTCGAGGTGGTAACACGGACCGCCGACGCTGCCTGGATTGAGCAGGCGCCGCTTGCGCAACCGCCAGCGCGCGTATTCGGGCGCGCTCCAGTCGGCGACCTCGACGGCGCCCGCGAGCAGGCCGAGGTGATGTTGCCAGTGTCGCAGTGCACCTTCGTCGCCGTCGTCGACCTCGACCGGATCGAACAGCGGCTCGGCACCGCCATGGCGCAGCCACGCATCGAGTTGCCGGCCAAAGCCGCAGAAATGGCGGTAGCTGCGATCGCCGAGCGCGAGCAGGCCGTAGCGAAGGCCGCGCAGGTCCGCGGGTTCGCCGAGGGCTGTGCGCACGAATGCCGCCGCATCGTCAGGCGCGTCGCCTTCGCCGGTCGTGCTCGCGACGATCAGCACGCGGCCGGCCGCGCGCAGGCTTGCCGGGCCGAGTGCCGACAATCGCAGCACGTCGACCATGACGCCAGCGTCGCGCAGCGTCTGCGCAGTGCGTTGCGCGAGCTGCACGGCCTGCCCGGTCTGGCTCGCATGCGCGACGAGCATGCGCGGCGCATCGGCGAGCTCCGCATCGGCGATGGACGACGGCGACGCGGCGGCGCGTGCATCGCGCGCGTGTCGGTACCAGCCGCGCGCGCAGGCGACGAGCCACGCGAGCAATGCGACGCCCGCAAGCGTGCCGCGCATCGCATCGGGCGCCTGCCAGTCCGGCATGCGCCCCTGCAGGAGCAGCAGCCACGTCGCGAGGGTCGCAAGTGCTCCGAGCGCGACGACATGACCGAGCAGCGGTGGCCACTCCACTGGGCGCCTCGCGGGTGCGCTCATCGCGCGGCCTCGGCGGCGAACGCCGGCGTCATGCGTTCGATGAAGCCGTCGCCGTCCCGCACGACGATGCGCACCGGGAGCCCGCGTTGTTCGGCCCAGGCCAGGCCCGCATCGGGTCCCAGCACCATGACGACGGTGCCGATCGCATCGGCATCGAGGGCGTCGCGCGCGAGCGTGCTGACCGACGCGATGCGATGCTGCACCGGCCAGCCGCTGCGCGGATCGATGTGGTGCGTGTAGCGCGTGCCCTGGTGTTCGAATGCATGCCGGTAGTCGCCCGAGGTCGCGATCGAGCGGTCGCGCAGCACGAGCACGCGCTCGACCTGGTCGGGCGACTCCACCGCGCCTGCCGCGGCGTCGGGTCGTTCGATCGCGACACGCCAGGGCTCGCCATCGGCGCGACGGCCGCGCGCGCGCAGCTCGCCGCCGACGTCGACGAGGTAGTCGCGGATCCCGGTCGATTCGAGGTGACGCCCGACTTCGTCGACCGCGAAGCCTTTCGCGATCGAGGACAGGTCGATCGACACGCCGCCGGGCTGGCGCGCGCTGCGCGTGCGTCGATCGAGTTCGATGCGCTGCCAGCCGACGCGCGCGCGCGCCTCGTCGATCTCGGCCTGGCCGGGGATCCGGTGCGCGCGGCTGCCCGCGCCGAACCCCCAGAGGTCCACCAGTGGCGCAACGGTCGGGTCGTAGGCGCCACCGGAATCGGCCGCGAGCGCGAGCGCATGGTCGAGCACCCGGAAGAAGCCGGGTGGCAGGACCTGCGAGCTGCCGGCGGGCGCCCGGTTGAAGCGAACGAGGTCCGAATCACGCTCGTACGTGCTCATCTGCGCGACGACGCGGTCGAGCTCGGCCTGGATGCCGCGCTGGATCACCGCGATGTCGGCGCGAGCGGGCACGACCAGCGTGGCCGACCAGGTCGTGCCCATCGTCTCGCCACGCAGGGTCCGCGGCGACGGCGCCGCACACGCGGCGAGCAGCAGCGTGAGCACGATGCAGGCGATGCGCAGCGACGACGTCATCGCCGTTGTCGAACGCCTGCACCGACCGACACGACGTGGGCGCCCGGTTATTGCGGCAGCACTTCCAGCGTCGCGGTGTAGGCGGCGCGACGCGAGCTCGCCTTCGGCTCGCTCGGCTTGGCGCCCTCGGCCGACGCGTGCAGCCAGTACATGCCCGCATCCGGCCAGGTCACGCTGAACTCGCCGTTCGCGTCCGTGGTGACGTCGATCTGCTGCTGGGCGTTGCGATAGCGCGTGCCGCCCGGCACGACTTCGACCGCGAGGCCCTTCGCGGGTTGGCCATCGAGCACGAAGCGAAAGGTCGCAGGCTCGCCCGCGAACAGGTCGTTCGGATGCGTGACCGGCACCAGTTCGAGGCCGCGGCCGATCGGCTTCAGCGACGCGGTGTCCGGCTTGCCGAGCGTGACGAAGGTCTCGACGCGGTTCTGCGCCTGCGTGATCACGACGTTCTTCGCATCGGCCGGGATCTGCTTCGCGAGCGCCTCGGCATTGCCGCGCGCGCGCTGCTTCTTGCCATCGGCAGTCTCGTAGCTCGCGGCGAGTCCGTCGCTCGGAATCGCGATGCGGTAGGTGCCCGGCGCCGCGAGCGGCAACTCGAACGTGCTGCGCAACGTGCCTTCGTGCACGTTCTCGCCCGCGAGCGTGCGACCGTCGGGCGAGGTCACCACGAGGGCCGCGAGCGACATCGGGCGATGGTTGAAATAGAACAGGTCGTTGCTGACCGCCGCATCGAAGGTCACGCGCGCCTGCTCATCGGAGAGCACCGTGGTCGAGGGCAGGATGAAGGTCTTGTGCGCGGAGGCGGACAGCGGAACGAGCGCGGCCAGCGCGAGCGTGGCCCAGTGGATCGTGGTCTTCATTCGATGGTCTCCATCAGCGGGCAATCGTCGATCGTTGGAGCGGGAGGACTTGTGCCGGACCATCCCTAGGACGGATCGAGGTCGAGCCGCAGCGCGCCGAGTTCGCTCTTGCCCTGCGCCTCGAGGTGCTGCGGCGATTGCGGCGGCCACTCGAACGGGATCGTGAGCACTTCCCGGCCGCCGACTTCGCGCGCCGCCTCGACCACGAGCTTGTACCTGCCGGCCGGCAACTCGCCGAGCGGCGCCTTGCCCTGCTCGAAGTGCAGGCGCTGCTCGCCGGCCGGGCGCGTCGCGCCGCTCACGCCGTCGATCGGCAGCGCGTGGTCGCGTCCGCTGCGGCGCCACCACTGGCGCAGGTCCGCGAGCCACTTGGAGCCCGACTCCATCTTGCCCGACTGCGCGTCCTTGGCCGGCTTCTGCTGGTACCAGACCGCGAGGTTCGCGGCGACGCTGCGATCCTCACGCTCGATCCATGCCGCGACGTAGGGACGGTGGTACTCGGCGACATCGATGCGCGGAATCGTCAGGGTCACATCGAGCGAAGCGGCGGACGCGGAAGCGGCCAAGCCGCAGGCAAGGGCGGCAGCAATCAAGCGATGACGCATGGCATCTCCAGTGTCAGTGAACCAGCAACAACGCGATCAGCAGCGGCAGCAGGACGCCGAATCCGACCATCGGCCAGGTCGAAGGACGCTGGCGCGCATGCATCTGCAACAGGAACAGGCCGCTCAGCGAGAACACGAGCGCGGCGACCGCGAACAGGTCGATGAACCAGCTCCACCACGGCCCCGCGTTGCGTCCCTTGTGCAAGTCGTTGAGGTAGGCGATCCAGCCGCGATTCGTGTTTTCATGCGTCGCCTCGCCGCTCGCGGTGTCGATGCTGATCCAGCCATCGCCACCGGGGCGCGGCAGCGACAGGTAGATCTCGCCGTCCGCCCATTCCGCGTCGCGCGTGCCCACGCGCAACGACCAGTGCTGCGCAAGCCAGTGCGCGAGCGCCGGTGGCAACGGCGCCTCGCCGTCTTCATGCTCCGATAGTTCGGCGAGCAGATCGGTCGGAACCTTCGCCGTGCGCGTGACCACCTCGGGACGGGCTTCGATCCGACCCGCATGGTTCAACGTGATGCCGGTGGCCGCGAACAGCAGCATGCCGAGCAGGCATACCGCCGAACTGATCCAGTGCCACTGGTGCAGCGTCTTCAGCCAGTACGCGCGGCGTTTGGGATCTCGCTGGGTGTCCATCTGCTCCGCCCGGCCCTTCGCGGCCCTCGGAGCCGTCGCGATTACAGCACGAATGCGAATGACTCTCAATACCAGATTGCACGTTCGCGGCGAGAGTCCGCGCTCGATCCGCCCGGCGGATGGCGCATCGCGGTCGCTTCCGGCGTTGTCGTGGATGTCTCCGTCCACGGGTGCCCGCGATGGTCACCGCACTGCGCCGAATCGGTTTCATGCTCGCCTGCGTCCTCACGTTGCCCGCGATCGCGCTCGACGGCGAGTACGACCCGCGTTTCGGCAACTACCTGCCGGGGCGCACGCTGGTCCAGCCGCTCGCGGACCACCGCGGCATGGCGTGGAGCATGGCCGTGCTGCCGGACGGTCGACTGCTGCTCGGCGGGGACGCGCTCGTGCTGCGACTCGGCGCGAGCGGACTGCCTGATTCCACGTTCGGAAATTCGGCGTTCGGCGTCGACGGCGTGTTCGCGCTGCAACCGTTCGGCCCGCAGGCGGGCTTCCTCCAGCCGAAAGCGATCCTGCGACAGGCCGATGGCAAGCTGCTCATCGTCGGCTCGGCAGAAGCGACGGATTTCCGCCAACGGCCGGTCGCGTGCCGGACGAGTGCCGACGGCGTCCTCGACGAAACCTACGGCGACGCCGGCTGCAGCGCCTACGTCGTCGAACAGGGACGCGAAGCATTGGTCGGCGCCGCCGCGCTCGACGCATCCGGGCGCCTCGCGCTCGCGATCGACGGGTCGTTCTCGTTCGGCGACCGGATCGTGATGGTGCGCCTGCTCGGCGACGGCACGCTGGACACGACGTACGGCACCAACGGGCGCACGGTGATCCTGCGCTTCGATGAACTCGCGGGCGGGGGGACCTACCAGCAGCCGAACGGACTCGCGATCGATGCACAGGGCCGCGCGATCGTCGTCGGCGATTCGGGGCCTGCGAACGTGCACGATTTCGCGATCGCGCGGCTCGGTTCCGATGGCTTCCTCGATCCGTCGTTCGGCGACGGCGGCGTGCGCGTGGTCGACTTCGCGGGCCAGCAGCAAACGGATGCCGCCTACGCGGTCAGCGTGCAGCGCGGCGGCCGCATCCTCGTCGCTGGCTACGCGAGCTTCACGGGCACGCAGCCCGGCATGGCGATCCTCGCATTGACCGACGAAGGCGATCCCGACGCAGCGTTCGGCAACCTCACGGGCCGAACGATCGTGTGGCCGGCCGCGAGTTCGGCCTACGCGTACGCGACCGGGCTCGCGGTGCAGAACGACGGGCGCATCGTGCTCGGCGGCTACGCGCAGAACCCGGCCGACGGCGGCGCGGCCGCGCAGGACATGGTCGTGCTTCGCCTGCACGCGGACGGCACCGGGCCCGATGCGAGCTTCGCGAACAGCGGCGTCTTCATGGCAGGCTTCGATCTCGGTGTCGCGGGCGATTCGTCGAGCGACGATCGCCTGCATGCGATCGGACTGCAGGCCAACCGCGTCGTCGCGGTGGGCGGCGCCGCCGACGATTGGCCGCATGCCTGGTACAGCGCGATCCGACTCACCGAGGACCGCGTGTTCGCCGACGGCGTCGAAGCGCCCTGATCCGGGATCCGACCGCGCTGCACGCGTCACGCGCGCGCGGTGTTCAGCGGTCGTCGCGTGTGTACACGATGCCGTCTTCGACGCGTACCGGGAACTTCGCGGTGGGTTCGTATGCAGGCGGGCACAGCACCGCGCCGGTGCGGATGTCGAAGCGTGCGCCATGGCGCGGGCATTCGATCTCGTGGCCCTCGATGATCCCGCCGGTCAGTTCGCCACCGTCGTGGGTGCAGATGTCCTCGATCGCGTAGAAGTCGCCGTCGAGGTTGAACACCGCGATCGGCGTGTCGCCGTCCCATGCGACACGGTATTCGCCCGGCAGCAACTCGCCCGTGCTGCACACCCGCACCCAACCGTTCATGCCGCCTCCCGTGATCGATGCATGCAGCAGCCAAAGCCCGGAGCACGGCGCACGCGAAAGCCAAGCCAGGTCATCACGTCGTCCTCCGCGTGTCCGGCGTGCCCGGCATCGACATCCTTTCCGACCTGGATGTCGCCGCGACATGCAGCGGCTTGGTCAGCAGTTCGAAGCGCAGGTCGTCGCGGCGCGGGATGCCGAAACGTTCGTCGCCGTACGGGAACGGCGAGTACTCGCCGGTGCGCCGGTAGCCGCGACGTTCGTACCACGCGATGAGTTCGTCACGCACCGAGATCACGGTCATGCGCATCATGGCGCAGCCCCATTCGTCGCGCGCGATGCGTTCGGCCTCGGCGAGCGTCGCGCGACCGATGCCGCCGCCCTGCAGCTCGGGGCGCACCGAGAACATGCCGAAATAGGCCGAATCGCCCTGCCGCTCGAGCTGCGCGCAGGCGAGCAGCTCGTGATCGGCTTCGACCAGCAGGATCCGCGCATCGGCCCGCCCGAGGAGTTCGGCGACGCCGGTCGCGTCGATGCGCCGGCCATCGAGCAGGTCCGCTTCGGTGGTCCAGCCCCGCTTGCTGGCCTCGCCGCGGTAGGCCGATTGCACGAGGGCGACGATCGCGTCGATATCCGCGTGCGCCGCGCGACGGAATTGGAGGGTATGCGATGACGTGGTGTTCATTCGATCGGGAATCTGCAGTGGGAACTTCGGGCAGCCGCACCTCGCGCAAGGCGCCGGCATGTCCCGCGGCGTCCGATGATACGTCGCCGCGCGCCCAACCGGCCGCATGTGCCGATGCCTGCGTTCGTACCTCGGCGCTCGCGGGTTTGTCCATGCAACCTCCCGATCAGGCCCCGCCATGCGCACCCTCGCCGCTTTCCTTTTTTTCACCGCCCTGCCGACCTGCTGCGTGCACGCGGCGACCCTCGTCGTCGACTCGACCGCTGACACGAGTGTCGTCGACGGCGACTGCACGCTGCGCGAGGCGCTCGCGGCCGCGAACAACACGTCGGTTGCGGACTGCGGTACCGGCCAGGCCGCGCCGGTCGTCGACGTCATCGCGTTCGCGATACCGGGCGCGGGACCGCACGTGATCATGCCGACCGGCTGGCTCGGCTCGATCGACGAAGCGCTCACGATCGACGGCACGACGCAGCCCGGCGCGATGCCGAACGGCGCGACGCCGCAGCAGGGCGGGCTCGACGGCACGATCGCGATCGAGCTGTCGGGCGAGGCCTGCGCGGCGTGCACGGCACCGTTCGGTTTCGGCGCCAGCGAGGGCGAGGTGGTCCTGCGCGGACTCGCGATCACGAACTATGCGTATGCGATCAGCCAGGCGGTCGGCACGCAGGCGACGTTCCGCGTCGAAGGCTGCCACCTCGGAATCGGCGCGGACGGCGAGACCGCGGGCAACCCGCCATCGGGCATCGCGATCGCGAGCGGCACCTGGGTCTTCGGCGGACTCGCCCCGGCGCAACGCAACCTGATCGTCGCGACTGCCTTCATGAGTCCGGCAGCCTCGATCACGCTGCAGGGCAACCTGGTCGGCACCGACCGCACCGGCCTCGAATCCCGGCCGCTTGCCGGCGAAGCGATGCAACTGCGTGTCGGTCCCGGCCGGTTCGCGCGCATCGGCGGCAGCGATCCCGCGGCCCGCAACGTGATCGCTTCCGCCAGCGGCATCGGCGTGCACCTGCTCGGTTTCGGTGCCGACGGCGCGGACCTGCGCGTCGAGGGCAACTTCATCGGCGTCGGCATCGACGGCATCACGCCGTTGCCGAACGGCGCGGCCGGCGTGCGTTACGGAAACAGCGTGCCGCCCGGAAGCGGCAGGCCCCTGATCGGCGGGGCAGGATCGGCCGGCAACACGATCGCATGGAACCTCGGGCCCGGCGTCGAAATCGCGGGCACGTCCGACACGATCGCCGAAGTGGTCGGCAACGCGATGCACGACAATGCGATCGGCATCGACATCGACGGCAATGGTCCTGACCCGACCGATCCGGGCGACGCCGACACCGGACCGAACCTGCGCATGAACCACCCGCGGTTCCGGCGCGTCCTGTACGCGGCGGGCCAGTACACCGTCCACTACCTCGCCGACATCGCCGTCGCGAACGCGGCCTACCCGCTGCGCATCGACTTCTACATCGCGGCCGGACCCGACGACGCCGAAGGCATCCAGTGGATCGGCAGCGATACGATCGACGCGCCGGAAGCGCAGGCCTGGCGCGAATCGACGCTCGCGGGGCCCGGACCCGCTGCGCTCGTCGCGACCGTCACCGATGCCGAGGGCCGCAGCAGCGAGTTCTCCGGCAAGGACCGGATCTTCGCGGACGCGTTCGAGTAGGTGCTGCAACGCGGTTCGCACCCGCGCTCGACGGCGCGAGGTCGACGGGCCTCAGGCGAGCAGCCTGCGCACCCGCGCGATCGCATCGACGAAGCGGTCGATCTCCTCGCGCGTGTTGTAGAACGCAAGCGAAGCGCGCAGCGTCGCGGGCACGCGGTAGAACTGCAGCAGCGGATGCGCGCAATGGTGGCCCGAGCGCACCGCGATGCCCTCATGGTCGAGCAGCGTCGCGAGGTCGTGCGCGTGCGCGCCGTGGATCAGGAACGCGAACACGCCGACGCGCTCCTTCGCCTCGCCGATCAGGCGCAGCCCGCGTACCGTCGAAAGCGCCTCGAGCATGTAGTCGCGCAATTCGTCCTCGTACGCGTGGATGCGCGCGCGCCCGAGCGCTTCGACGTAGTCGATCGCGGCCGACAGCCCGGCGAAACCCGCGATGTTCGGCGTGCCTGCCTCGAAACGCTGCGGCGGGTCGGCGAACGTGGTCTTTTCGAAGCGCACCTCGCGGATCATCTCGCCGCCGCCGAAGAACGGCGGCATCTCCGCGAGGATCTCGCCGCGCGCCCACAGCGCGCCGGTTCCGGTCGGCCCGAACAGCTTGTGGCCGGTCATCGCATAGAAATCGCAGCCGAGCGCGCGCAGGTCCACCGGGATGTGCGGCGCGGCCTGCGAACCGTCGACGAGCAGCGGAATGCCGTGCCTGCGCGCGTGGCGCGCGAGCTGCGCGACCGGATTGATCGTGCCGAGCACGTTGGACACGTGCGCGACCGCCGCGAGCTTGACGTCCGGGGTCAGCGCCTCGACGAACTTCTCGACGATGAGCTCGCCGGCCTCGTTGATCGGGGCGACCTTGAGCTGCGCACCGGTGCGCTCGCACACGAGCTGCCACGGCACGATGTTCGCGTGGTGCTCCATCGTCGT
Source organism: Pseudomonadota bacterium (assembly GCA_023430685.1). GTDB lineage: Bacteria > Pseudomonadota > Gammaproteobacteria > Xanthomonadales > Rhodanobacteraceae > Dokdonella_A. Next base: position 22,994 of record JAEYZH010000015.1, read on the forward strand.
GACGAGGATCGAATCGCCGGGTCCGAGGCGCTGCAATGCCCAGCTGTAGGCGACGAGGTTGATCGCCTGTGTGGTTCCGCTGGTCAACAAGATCTCGTCGCGCGAGGGTGCATTGAGGAAGCGGGCGATGCGGTCGCGCGCGCCCTCGTAGGCCGCGCTCGCTTCCTCGCCGAGCAGGTGCACCGCGCGCGCGACGTTCGCGTTGTGCTCGCGATAGAAGCGGTCCACGGCCTCGATCACCGAGGCCGGCTTCTGCGCGGTGTTGGCGCTGTCGAAATACACCAGCGGCTTGTCGTGCACGCTGCGCGCGAGCAGGGGGAAATCCGCGCGCACGCGCGCGACGTCGAACGGCTCGCGCGACGGGCGTGCGCTCGCGCTCATGCGCCCTCGACCAGCGGCAGGCGCTGCGCGAGCAGGTGCAGCAGGTGCGCGCGCAGCGCTTCGCGGCTGATGCCGTCGAGCGTCGCGCCGCAGAATGCCGAAACCAGCAGGCGCCGCGCGGCCTCGCGCGGGATCCCGCGCGTGCGCAGGTAGAACAGCGCCTGCTCGTCGAGCTGGCCCACGGTCGCGCCGTGTGCCGCGGTCACTTCGTCGGCATGGATCACGAGCACGGGCTGCGTATCGATCTCGGCCTGGGCCGACAGCAGCAGGTTCTTGCTGGACAGCTGCGCGTCCGCGCCGTCGGCGCCGGCCTCGATCGTGATCGCGCCGTGGAACACGCCGCGCGCGCGCTGGTCGGCGGCGCCGCGCCAGGCGATGTCGCACGCGGTGTCGCGCTCGAGGTGGCGCACGTCGAGGCGCGTATCGGCATGCTGGCGACCGGTCAGCGCGAACGTCCCGCGCGAAACCAGCCGCGCCCCCGGGCCTGCAAGGTCGACGCGGAAGTCGTGGCGCACGAGGCGCGCGCCGAGTTCGAGCGCATGCGCCGAGACGCAGGCGCCGCGGTCGAGCCGGAACGCGTCGTGCCGGACCAGCGTCGAGTCCGCGCCCGCATCCTGCAGCTGCAGCAGGTCGAGCCGCGCTCCGGCCGCGAGCGCGTAGTCGGCGACGAGGTTGCCGAGGTGAGCCTGCGCGCCGGCCCCTGCATGGTGTTCGACCAGCGTCAACGCGGCGCCCTCGCCGAGTTCGACCCGCAATCGCGCCTGCCACGCAAGGTCGCGGTCGGTGGGCGCACCGATGAAGACGAGGTGCAGCGGCGCGTCGATGCGCGCGCCGCCAGCGACGCGCACGAGCGCGCCGTCGGCGACCAGCGCGGTATTGAGACGCACGAACGCGTCGGCGCGTCCACCTACGTCCCCGGCCAGCAGCGACGCGAGTTGCGCCGGCTCGGTCGACAGCGGCAGCAGCGTGAGCCCCTCGACTTCGCGTTGGTCCGACAGGTCGGCGCGGAACACGCCGTTGACGAACACGAGCCGCGGCCCGTCGATGCCGGGCAACGCATACGTCTCCGCGGCGACTTCGCGCCCTGCCGCGCCGGCATCGCCCGCGACGAAGCGTCGCTGCTCGAGCGCGCGCAGCGTGGTGTACTTCCAGGCCTCGTCGCGCGTTCCCGGAAGTCCGTCGCGGCGCAGGGCGGCGACCGCCGCGCTTCGCGCCGCGGGCCCGGCTGGCACGTCCTCGAGCAGCGATTCGAGCAGCGCCACGGCCATCAGGCGGCCCCGGCCAGCCTGCGCTGCGCGATCCACGCGTAGCCGTGTTCCTCGAGCTTGTGCGCGAGCGACTTGTCTCCGCTCTCGACGATGCGTCCTTCCGCGAGCACGTGCACGAAGTCCGGCACGATGTAATCGAGCAGGCGCTGGTAATGCGTGATCACGATGAACGCGCGCTCGGGCGAACGCATCGCGTTGACGCCGTCGGCGACCATCTTGAGCGCGTCGATGTCGAGGCCCGAATCGGTCTCGTCGAGGATCGCGAGCCTGGGCTCGAGCAACGCCATCTGGAAGATCTCGTTGCGCTTCTTCTCGCCGCCCGAGAACCCCTCGTTGACCGCGCGATGCAGCAGCTCGTCCTTGAGGTGCAGCACCGCGAGTTTCTCGCGCACGCGCTTCAGGAACTGCATCGAGTCGAGTTCAGCCTCGCCGCGCTGCCTGCGTTGCGCGTTCAGCGCCGCGCGCAGGAAGTAGGTGTTGTTGACGCCGGGAATCTCGACCGGGTACTGGAACGCGAGGAACACGCCCGCCGCTGCGCGCTCTTCCGGCTCGAGTGCGAGCAGGTCGCGGCCGTCGTACTCGACGCTGCCGGCGACGACGTCGTAGCCCTCGCGTCCGGCGAGCACGTTGCCGAGCGTCGACTTGCCGGCGCCGTTGGGCCCCATGATCGCGTGCACTTCGCCGGCCTTCGCTTCGAGCGAGAGGCCCTTGAGGATGTCCTTGCCAGCGACGCGAACGTGAAGGTTTTCGATCTTCAGCATGGCTTACCCGTTTCCCTTGATGCGGTCGCGCTCAGCGCGCTCGAACTCGTCGACGTCCAGCTTGTCCTTGGGCCGCCCGGTGGCCCGCTTGTTCCTGAGCAGATCGTCGCGCGCGATCACTCGCAGCGGTATGCCTTCATAGCGCGCATGAAACGCGCGCGGCAGGCATTCATCGAAATCCAGCCCCGTCAGGAACGTCATCAGGTCGATGCGATGGGGTTCGCGGCCAAGCTGGATCACCGTGTTCTCGTCCATCAGATCGGCCATCGTCAGTCCGAGCGCGCCGAATCCGAACTCGTCGAGTGCCGCCAGAATCTTCCGCGCATTCGCCTCATCGCGGCGGATCCAGAAGTCGATGTCGCCCGTGCCGCGCGGATAGCCGTGCACCGCAACCGCGTGGGCTCCTACCAGCATGAACGTGACGTCATGCTCGGCGAGCAATCGCAAGAACTCTTTCAAGTCCTGGCTCAACGCCATATCGCCACCTCAGGTGCCGAGCGCGCAGCTCGATCATTGCCATCAACCGCTCGTTGGCGTCTAACCGGCTCCACTGCGTCACCTCGCTGGGTTGCTCGCCTACGCGGTACTTTGTCGCCACGCGATCGATGCGCCCCGTGCCGATCAGTTCCTTCAGATCCTTCTCTACCGTGGCATTCATCCCACCGCCCCTTCGAGCGAGACCTCGAGCAGCTTCTTCGCCTCGACGACGAACTCCATCGGCAATTCGCGGAACACCTGCTTGCAGAAGCCGTCGACGATCATCGAGACCGCGTCCTCCTCGCTGATGCCGCGCGATCGGCAATAGAACAGCTGGTCATCGGAGATCTTCG
>JAEYZH010000046.1 GCA_023430685.1 Pseudomonadota bacterium
GATCTCCAGCACCAGCGCCGACTTGCGGCGCGCGGTCCAACGCTTGATCTCTTCTTCCATCACGGCACTCATGGTGTCTCCTTCGTCAAAGGTAACACCTGAGCAGGAATTCACTGGGTCATTACACGCTAGCGCGGCGTGCATCACTGAAAACAGGCGATGCTGATGTTCCAGATCCTGTTCGGCGAGGATCGCGTGCCGGTCAATGTATGACATCAACCGCAGTTACACAGTTCGTTTGACAGACCCTCCAAACCACCCGAACTGAAAGAAGCGAACGATCTCATGATCAGTCCACAACCTTCCTCTGCGGCTGACTCAGTTTCCGCTTTTCACCAGACTTGCCAACTGCCCCGATGTAGTACCAATAGATCTTTCCAGATTGCGCCGAAGAATCTCGCCACTCATACGCATTGATCGAATCCTTGCTCCCCTTCGCTTTGATCAACGACTCGTTCTGCAGCAGGAATGGCCCGTCTGCTCGTTCAGCCCGGAACACCTGGTACCCATGGACTCCGCTGTCGTCCGCCACCGACCACTTGAGCAACGGCATGGCGTTGCTCGCCGAATCGCCGGCAGCAGAGCCTCGATCCACTCCGCCGAGCACCGGTCTCGACAGACCTGAACCACTTCCGATCGAGGCTTCCCGTGCCGGTCCGATTGACGACTCTGCTTTCGGGTTCTTGCCCGCGCTATGCGTGGGTTTTGCCTGCAGGACCCCCCAGATCGAAACCGCCAGCTTCTGCTTGAACTGAGGGAAGTCGACCGACAACGCTTTGCGCAAGGAACCCGCGGGCTCAGACTCCGCGATTACAAGGTGAATCGCCTTGCAGCCTGGAGTTGCTGGTTCGCAGGCAACGATATCCGCACGGCCCTGCATGTCACCCAGATCGACGCTGCCGACCTGGAAATCACGGCCGGTTCTGCTCTTCAGCTGGATCGTTGCTTCGCGCTTCTGCCCGGCAGGGACGATACCCAACCACACGGGATTCATCGCAGGCACGACCTCGCCCTGTATATCCGCCTTGACCGCGATCCAGGCCTCATCCTGCAGCGGATTGTCGAGTGCGACCTTCACGAATCCTTCAACCAAACCCCATTCGGCGTCGTCTCGGACCTTCAGCTCAATCGTGTTGCCATCAATCACCTTTGCATTCAGCGCAGTCGGCGCCTCCAGCACACGCGTCACTAGGAACCGGTCCGAATCGTGGCTGTTCAGGTTCACTATTCGCGTGGCACCTGACGATCTGATTGAAACCGTGCCGAAGTCCACGCTCGGGCGAGGAGCGTCGAGAACACTCATTGCGAAGCCCGTCGCACTCGCAAAGTACGCCTTCTCGACCGCGTCGATCCGAGCGACACGAAAGAAACGCCTGACCTCGCCGGAATCGTTGCCGATGTCCATTTGCAGCTTCACATCCACCGATGATCCCGCAGGCACCTTGACCAGATCCTCTGATACCGAGTCCCGAGGATCGCTCGGAAGCACACGGAGGGTCACGCCCTCGCTCCCCAAATTCCGGATGCGCAACTTGCAGTCGGTTGTACGGAATGCATAAACCTCTCCGAACGTGCAGTCCGCTACTTCCACTTTCTCGACTGGCGTAGTGAGTGCCGCCTGTAAGCCCAGCAGCAGAAACACGGAGGCAATTCCCATGGTTTGGCTCTTGTTCCTTCGATTGCTCAAAAAAAAGCCCGGCTTACGCCGGGCTTTCACTGGAACTTTATGCCCGCCCTCGTTCAGAGGATCGAGAACTCCTGCAGAGTGACCGGCAGCGGAGTCGGCGTGGTGAACGTGAAGCTGCCTTCCGGAGCGGAAGCGTCCGACGGATTGCCCGACACAACGACGTAGTACGTCGTACCTGCCGTCAACGTGCCCACCGGGAACGAGCCCGTGGCGGCCGGGCCCGTCGCCGCCTGAAGCGGCGGAGCAGCCGAACCAGCGCAGTTCGTCAGCAGGAAGATGGCGAAGTTGAAGCCGGACGCCGTCACGTTGATATCACCGGTAGCCTGGCCATCAGACACGAAATAGTAGATCGCATCTGCTGCGGGGCTCGGCAGCGGACCCATTGCGCCCACCTGATCGGTGTATTCCGGCGCAGAGGTATCACCCGTGTACGAGCCTGACGGGAAGATCTGCTCTGCAGTGGCGCAAGTCGTGCCACCAGGACCAGCAAGCGCGAACGTCGGGGCCGCCGCAAGAGCAAGAGCCGACAGAGCGAACGTAATCTTATTCATTGAAGTATCACTCCACATTGTCTAATGGGTTGCAGCAGCTTCTTAGAAGCCAATGAAGGTCTGACGGCGTGAATCAAACTGATCGAAGCCAACGGCCGTACCAGGGAATGCAGTCACGTACTGGGGCGTCGGCGACGCGAGGCCAAGGAACGCGGTGTCGATGCCTACCGCCGCCGCGTTGTTCACGGTCTGCGCCGGAACCGTCGGCGTACCCTCGACGTTGTTGTTCACCCACAGTGCGATCGAACCCGCCGCCCCAACCTGCAGGTCGAACTCAATCACATTGACACCCGCTGCGAGCGGAGTGGAACCGGACAACACGCCGCTCGGGCGATCCGCGTCCTTCACGAAGTAGCCAAGGAAGTGGGCGCCGGCACCATCACCAAAAATCGACATCCAGATCGTCGCACCATTCGCGGCCGTGGCCGAAAAAACCTGCACGCCAGCGAGCAGGGACTGGTTCGCCAGCGTATTTACGTCCACGCTGAACTGTGCGCGATAACGCGGCTCGGCAGACGGCGTGTCATCCTGCACGGTCGCAAACGCTGCACCGCCAGCCCCTGCACTGATCGCGGAGTCCAGACGGCAAGACGTCGACGCAAAACCCGGCGTCGCAATGGCGAGCGTGCCTTGGAACGTCGGTGCCGCAGTCCACGCACCACCGTTGGCAACATCCGGACCCGCCGGGCAGGTACCCGCCGCAGCCGAACCCACGTAGCCGAACGCACCGATCAGGGCCAGCGACAGCACTTTCATCTTGGTGTTCATTGAGATATCTCCCAGAGTGTCTCGGGCGGGGTGGATCCCCAGTCCCCTTGGTTGAAATGCAACAACTGGTTAACCAAGCCCGATCCCGGCGGACGATAGTGAAGTGTAAACACCATGTCAACACGGGTCGAACGTGGGCTTGGCCAGCCTTGGCCAGTTTCGAGACGGAATCCGCAGTCAGCGGATCCCGGTACCCGGCTAGCGGCTCATTGCCCCTAGCCCACGCAGCTTCAAGACGCAGTCGCGTGCCGGAACCGGACACGCTGGCCGGAAAAAGTTCCCGAATGCCCCTCCGGGCTGGAAATCGGTCCGCAAAGCGGCGGCTTGCGCCGCGATCCCGTTGACCTTGCCCGGCCTGCCCCCGAGAATCGCGCCTCCCTCCGCCGGCACTCCTTATCTTGCACGATCCCGCATCCCGACGGTTGCGTCCCGCCGATTGCCTGGCGGTCATTCCCGCGCGCGACGAGGCGGCCACGGTCGGCGCGGTCGTCACGGGCGTGCGCGCGGCGCTCGGCTGCGAGGTGCTCGTGGTCGATGATGCGAGCACCGACGCGACCTCGGAACAGGCGCGCGCGGCGGGTGCGAAGGTGCTGCGGCTGCCGCTCGGGCTCGGCGCCTGGGGTGCGAGCCAGGCCGGGGTGCGCTACGCGCGCCGCAACGGGCACGCGGGGGTGCTGACCCTCGATGCGGACGGCCAGCACCTGCCCGAGTCCCTGCCCGCGCTGTTCGAGGCGCAGGTGCGCAACGATGCGAACGTCGTGATCGGCACCTGCATCGGTCGCCTCAGCCGCGCCAAGCGCCTGGCCTGGCGCTACCTGCGTGGCCTCACGGGCCTCGGCCTCACCGATTTCACCTCGGGCCTGCGCCTCTACGATGCGCGCGCCTGCGAGATCCTTGCGGGGCCGGAGGCGAGCCTGCTCGACTACCAGGATGTGGGCGTGCTGATGCTGTTGTCGAAGAATGGTTTGCGCATCGAGGAGACGCCGGTCCAGATGCTGCCGCGACGCACGGGTCATTCGCGCGTGTTCGCCTCGTGGCCGGTGGTTGCACGCTACATGCTGCACACGACGGTGCTGTGCATCGCGCAGGTCGACGCGGGCCGCCGCATGCGCCGGAGCCCGCGCGCGTGCTGACCGGACAGATCACCTCGGCGATCCTCGGCGTCGCGCTCGCAGGCGCGATCCTGTTCCTCGTGCGCCGTGACCACCTGCACGGCCCGTACGCAGTTTGGTGGTTCGGCGTCGCCGCGGCGACCTTCGTGCTCGGCGTGTTCCCGGGCACCGTGGTCTGGCTTGGTCGCGCGACCGGCATCGGCTACGCGCCGGTGCTGCCGATCATCATCGGCCTCTCGCTGGTGCTGATCCGCCTGCTCAAGCTCGACGTCGACCGTTCCAAGCAGGAGCGCCGGATCCGGCGGCTCACGCAGAAGCTCGCGATCCTCGAGCAGGAGATCGAGCGCCTCGGCGGTCGCGCGGGCGACGGTGACGCCGACGACGAGCAGGACTGAAGCGCGTGGCCGGTCTGACGCGGGCCCGCAAGACCCGACTGCCGTTCCGATGACCGCCGCGATGCGGATCCTGCACATCGGCAAGTACTACGCGCCCGAACGCGGCGGCATCGAGCGGTCGATGCAGGACCTCGCCGAAGCAAGCGTCGCGCGCGGGCATGACGTCGCCGTGCTCGTGCACCAGCGCGCGGGCACCTGGCGCAATTCGCGCGAACGCATCGCGGGCGTCGACGTGCACCGCGTCGGCTGCCTCGCCGCGCCGCTGTATACGCCGCTGAGCCCGGCGTTCCCGTTCGCGCTTGCGCGCGTACTCGCGTCGTTCCGGCCGCAGTTGCTGCACCTGCACCTGCCCAATCCTTCGGGGTTCGCGGCACTCGCGTCGGCGCGTGCGCGGCGACTGCCATGGGTCGTGCACTGGCATGCGGATGTCCCGCCCGATTCGGACGACTGGCGCCTGCGATTCGCCTACCGCGCGTACCGGCCCTTCGAGCAGGCGGTGCTGCGCCACGCGCGGGCGATCGTCGCGACTTCGAAACCCTATCTCGATGCGAGCATCGCGCTCGCGCGCTGGCATTCGAAGGTCGAGGTGGTGCCGCTCGGCATCGGTCCTGCACGCGATGCGGCCAGCCGCATCGCGTGGCCGGGCGCGGGCGGCCTGCGCCTGCTCGCGGTCGGGCGGCTCAGCCGGTACAAGGGTTTCGACGTGCTGCTCGCCGCGCTCGCGCGCACGCCACGCGCGAGCCTGCTGCTGGTGGGTGCGGGCGAGTGCGAGCGCGCGTTGCGCACGCAAGCGCGCTCGCTCGGGCTCGGCGCACGCGTCCACTTCGCCGGCGCACTCGACGACGCAGCGCTCGCGTCGGCCTTTGCATCGGCCGATGCATTCGTGCTGCCCTCGCTGGACCGCGGAGAAGCGTTCGGACTGGTGTTGCTCGAGGCGATGCGGGCCGGCCTCGCGGTGGTCGCGACCTCGATACCGGGCTCGGGAACCGGCTTCGTCATCGAGGACGAGGACAGTGGACTGCTGGTTCCACCCGGCGACGCCGCCGCGCTCGCGCACGCGATCGACCGCCTCGCGGATGCGGGCCTGCGCATGCGCCTCGGTCGCGCGGCGCAGGCGCGCTGGGCCTCGCAGTTCACGCTCGAGCGCGAAGACGATCGCATCGAGCGGATCTACCGCACCTGCATCGGCTGATCGGCGCGCACGCGGTCGTTGGCGTCGCCTGGATCGCGCAGCAGGGTCGCCGCGAACACGAAAACGCCCGGCACCAGCTGCAGGATCAGGCGGTTCGCGCTCGTGAAGTCGGTGGCCCATTCACCCGCATTGGTGAAGAAGAACAGAACGAACAGCGCGAAGCCCTGCAGCAGCACGAGCATGCCGAGCGCGCGCGCGGCGCGATCGTTCACGAGGAATCGCCAGCGCACCGCGACCAGCAGCGGAAGCGCATACCAGAGCAGGTGCCAGTTGGGCAGCGTGAACAGGCTCGCGAGCATCGCCCCGCCCACCGGATGCCAGCCCAGTTCCACCACCGGCACCGCCGCGATGCCGATATGCGGCCAGTCGAGCCGCAGCCAGCCGCTGCCGGGCAGTGCGAGATCGGACAACCCCAGGGCAACGACACATGCGAGTGCCACGCCAGTGCCTGCGAGGGCCCATCTGCGCCAGCGCGCCGGCAGGCCCTCGAACGCGACCACCGCGACGAACAACGCGAGCCAGATCGCGCCTTCGAGCTTGATCCCGGGCAGGCAGGCAGCGAACGCGATCGCGAGCACCCATTGCGCGCGCTCGCGCCAGACCAGCCAGCGCGACCACGCGAGCAGTGCGCAGCCGAACGTCACCGCGATCCAGAGGTCGGCATAACCCGCGAGCGCGACGTGCGCGTCGAGCAACGGCAACGACGCGATCGCGGCAACCAGTCCGAGTGCAGGCAGCGCGCGCACGCCGATGCCGCGCCAGTATCCATAGGCGCACAGCCCGAACGCCGCGAGCGCACCGCTCCACGCAAGATTGACGATCGACTCGTTCCAGCCACCCGCTCCGCTCGCGAACCACACCTCGATCCACGCGAGCAGCTCCGGGTAGTGCCATGTCGCCGTCGTGCGTGTCGCAGCGAACGGATCGGCGAGCCAGTCGAACATCGACACATACGGCTGCGCTTCGCCGAGAAGGATCCAGCTCTTGGGCTTGAGCGCCCACGCCGACCACGCATCCCACGGAAACACCGGACGCCATGCAGCTTCCGCGGCGAGCATCGCAAAGCGGACCGCGACCAGCACCAGAAGCAGCCACCAGCAGGCGCGCTGCCAGCGAGGCGTCACGCCCGCGTCGCCTCGGGCGCGTTGTGTCCGGCGGCGACGCACGAGCCACCATCGCGCGGCGATCGCGAGAGCGCCTGCGAGCGCAAGCGCGGACAGCCACGGCGCCACGGTCCGCACCGAATGCAGCGTGTCCGCACGCGCGAGCAGCGAACTCGCGACTGCCGCGAGGAGCAGGCCTGCCAGCCAGCCGCTGCCCGCGAGCGCAGCCGCGCGACCGGGCCAGCGCCGCGCCGGCGCCGCGAAACCGCAGAGCGCGAGACCCGCGAGCAGCGGCAGCCCCCATGCGAGCAGGAGTTCAACGCGCATGGCGGAACCTGTAGACGACCACGTCGGTCGAATCGTAACCATCCACGAACAGGCGACCCGGAGGCGCGAGGCGCTCTCCCTGCTCCAGCAGGCGCTTCACGGCCGCATTTGCATGCCAGGCATCGGTCGCATAGAACACCACGAGCGTGCCTTCCGGCAGTGAGCGGCCGAACTCGGCCGCTTGCCAGAACGGTGCGACATTCAGCGGCTGCAGGTGCCACACCATGCGCAGCAACGAATAGCCGCTGTCGGCGTAGACGAGGATGCGGCGCTGCGCGGGCTCGTCGCGCAGCAACTCGCGCACGCTACCGGCCGCCTCGAGGATCGCGCTGTCGCCGACGCGCCGCGCGCGTTCAGGCCAGTCCAGTCCTGCATACAGCGCGCGCGTGGCGAGCAGCCGGTGCATGAGCCCGACCTGCCAGCGCAGGTCCAATGCGAACCATGCGACGAGTCCGCCGCCGAGCAGGACCGCCAGCGCGCGACGGATGCGACGCCCGCCTAACAGCAGCGACCACGCCGCCGCGAGCACGACGGCGAGTGCCGCGACGAGCACCGGCGACTGCGCGCCGCCGGTGGTGCCTTCCCGGCCGAGTGCGTGCACCGAACGCTGGCTCCACGGCCAGGCGCCGAACCAGTCCGTCGCGAGCGCCGCGAGGTCGCCGCGCCATGACGGCGACCACAGCTCCGCGCGGTCGAGCACGAACGGCGCGAATCCCTGCTCCGGCGGCACCAGCTGCCCGGTCGCGAACTGGGCGAAGCCGAGCTCGACGATCGTGCCGGTCCACGCGGGATCGCTCGTCAGGTCGAATGTCATCGTTCCGCCACCGGGCCATGGCAGCGACACCGTGCGCACGTCATCGGGATTCTCGGCCGTGCGGAATGCGAGCGAGAGCTCGAGCGTGCGCGGGAAGTCCTCGAATCGGTAGCGCAGGATCGGGAAGCTGCGTGCATCGAGCTGCGGCAACTGCGTGACCTGCAATGCCGAATGGTCCGCTCCTTCGGCGGTCACGCGCAGGCGCTGGCCCGCGACCTCCGCACGCCCGAACGCGCCGCGGAAGCGGCTGCCCGGGAAGGAGCGTTCGGCCTGCGGCGTCGGCGGCGCGCGCCAGTCGACGCCTGCCGCCCACAGCAGCAGCATCAGCCAGCTCGTCGCGAGTGCGACGACGAAGGCGGCGCGCCTCATGCGGCGATTTCGTCCAGGCTGCGCAGTTCCGCCACGCTGAATCCCGCGCGCAGGCGCGCATCGCGATTGAACGGACCGCGCAGGCTGCCGCGCATGTGCAGGTCGATCAGCCGGCGGAATTCGGATTCGGGCGCGAGCCCTTCGCGTTCGCAGCACCACGCGAACCAGCGCGAGCCTGCGGCGACGTGAGCGACTTCCTCGGCCAGGATCACCTCGAGGATGCGCGCGGTGGCGTCGTCGCCGACGCTGCGCAGGCGCACGATCATGCCCGGCGTCACATCCAGGCCACGCGCCTCCAGCACGCGCGGCACCAGCGCCATCCGCGCGAGGCAGGCATCGGCCGTGCGCACGGCCATGTCCCAGAGCCCGTCGTGCGCGTCGAAGTCCCCGTACACATGGCCGAACTCGCCGAGGCGCGCGGACAGCATCGCGAAATGGCGCGCCTCGTCGGCGGCCACGCCGACCCAGTCGGCGTAGAAAGCGGCCGGCATGCCGCGGAAGCGCCACACCGCATCCCACGCGAGGTTGATCGCGTTGAACTCGATGTGCGCCACCGCGTGCACCAGCGCTGCGCGACCCGCGGGCGACCCGAGTCCGCGCTGCGCGAGCGCCCGCGTGGCGACGAGCGCAGGCCGCGGCGGGCGCCCGGGTTGCAGGCCACCGTCCGCGGTGCGCGGCGCCACGCCGATGTCGGCCGCGAGTTCGCCGGCCGCGAAGCAGCGCGCCGCTTCCACGGTCAACGCGAGCTTGCCGGCGACGTCGGTGCAATCCAGGCAGCGGCGTGCGAGCGCATGCAGCGGGAAGGAAGGTTCGTCGGACATCGCGGATCGATCCAGGGGGAACGCGATTATTGCAGGGATGGCGCGCGGGCTGTGTGCCGCGGCTCTCCGGCCGGGCCGCACGCGGCGCGGGATCGCCACAGCAGCGCGCTGAACGCGAGCGTCGCGGGAACCACCTGCAGGCCGAGCCGGTTGACCACCGTATAACTCTCCGCCCATCGCCCCGCAGGGGTCAGTACGAACAACATGAACAGGAATCCGCAGCCGAGCAGAAGGAACAGTCCGAACAGGCGCAGCGTCGGCGAGACCAGCAGGACCCGCCAGCGCAAGGCCAGCGTGAGCGCGACCGCGAACCAGAACAAATGCCAGTTGTACTGCGCGAACATCCCGTTCGCGGTGGCCGCGATCACGGCGGGCGCATGCTCGAGCTGCGTCGCCGCATCGACGCCGAGTCCGAGGCTTTCGAACAACCAGTTGAACGGCGGCCAGCGCAGCAGGCTCGCGACCGCCACGCCGACGCCGATGAACGGCGCGAGCACGAGCGCGACGTGGCGCAGGCGTGTCGGCATGCCGCCGTAGATCATCGTGCCCGCGAGGATCAGCAACCAGGCCCAGCCTTCGAGCTTCAGCGTTGGAAGCAGGCAGGCGAACGCGAGTGCGAGCGCGAGATCGCCGCGACGTCCGCGTTCGAGCCAGTGCAGCCAGTGGAGGCACGCGGACGCGAGCACCGCGGCGATCCAGAGGTCGGCGTAGCCCGCGAGTGCGACGTGCACGTCGACGAGCGGCAGCGATCCGAGCGCGTAGGTCGCCACCAGCGAGCGCGTACGGTCGAGTCCGAGCATGCGCAGGTGGCCGTGGCAGGCGGCCAGCAACGCGAGCCACAGCCCGAACCAAGCGACGTTCACCGAGATCGCGTTCCAGCTGCCCCAGGCGGCGGCGAACCAGACCGCCAGATGCGCAATCGCTTCGGGGTAAGCCCACGCGTCCGCGGTGCGCAGGCCGCTGCCCCGGTCACCGAGCCAGCGCGTGAAATCGACGAACGGGCCGATGCGCCCCTCGAGCATCCAGGCTTTCGGCTTCAGCAGCCAGATGGCCCACGCATCCCACGGGTACGGTGGACGCAGCATCACTTCGCCGGCGATCAGCCACGCATGCGCGGCGAGCAACGCGACGAGGCCCCAGGCCAACGAATGCAGGCGCGAGGACGGCATGCGCGTCGCGTGGGGCCGCGCGAACGCGAACGCGGCCGCCGCGAGCGCGACCCCGCAGGCGAGCATGACCGGCAGCACGCGTGAGCGGATCGTCACGATGTCGATCGCACCCGACAGGTTGATCGCAAGCGCGCACAGCAAGGCGCCGAGCACGTAGCCGCCGCCGAGCATCGCGAGCCAGCCCGCACCGCGTGGCCTGCCCGCGAGCAGCGCGATCAGCGCCGAGCCGAGCAGCAGCGGCGCCAGCCACGCGCATGCGTAGGCAAGGCTCACCGCGCCGCGCCTTGGACCGCATACACGCGCAACGCTCCCTCTTCGAACAGCGGCTGCGCGAGCAACGCGATCCCGGGACCGGCGAGCACGCCGTGTGACTCGTCGTACGTCCAGGCGGACGCGTCGTAGGCGACCAGCCAGGTCGGTGCGCCGAAACCGTCGCCGCTTCGCGGTGTCGCGAGGCCTGACGCGGACGCGGCGTTCAACGGCAGCAGGTGGTAGGCGATGCGAAGCGTCGAATACGGAGTGTCCGCGGCGACCAGCACGCGCGGCGCACCCGCGACATTCGCATGCAGCGCGCGCACGCGCTCGGCGGCCGCGGCCAGCTGGCGATCGGGCACCAGCGAGGCACGCTCGTCCCAGCTGCGCCCGCCATGGATCTGCTGCGTCAGCGCATGGCGCTGCCCGAGATCACGCAGCCAGCGCAGGTCGAGCAGCACCCATGCGATCGCCAGCGCGAGACACAGCCTCACGCCGATCCCGCCAGTGCGGCGCCCGTACGCTGCGCGCGCGAGCAACGCGCTGCCGGCGAGTCCGATGGCGAGCACGACGACTGCGGACGGCTTGTGCGGCCAGGGCGCATCCGGGCCGAGCGCGCTGATCGACAGCAACGCCCATGGGCGATACGCGAGCCAGTCGCTCGCCAGCGCGCCGAGACTGCCGCGCCAGGACGGCGTCCACAGTTCCACTTCGGACAACGCGAACGGCTCGATCGCGACATCGTCGGGCACGAGCTGCGCAGTCGGATATTCGGCGAACCCGACTTCGCTGATGCGTCCGTCCCACGCAGGCACGTCGGAAAGGTCGAAATAGGCCGGGAACGTGCCCGCGGGCGGCAGCGTGATCGTCTGCACGTCGCCCGGCGCGTCGGTACGCCGGAACATGAAGGACAGTTCGAGCGTGCGCGGGAACGCGCGCCAGCGGTAGCGCAGCAGCGTGAACGCGCTCGCATCGAGCGGGGGCTCGAACATCAACGACTGCACGCCCATGCGGCCGCTGCCGATCGCCGCGACATTGAGCAGGCGGTCGCCCTCGATGCCGGCACCCGCACCCGCGATCACCGCGAACTCGCTGCCTGCGTGGCACAGCCGTCGCTCCGGCTGCAGCGGATCCTGCAGCGAAGCGCCCGCGGCGAGCACCAGCAGCAGCAACCATCCGGCAAGCGACGTCGCGAGCCAGAGCGCGCCGCGCATCCGGCGCGGGAGCCGCCTCTCGGATGCTTCATGCATGCCGGCCTCACTCCGTCCTTGTCGCCTTCCCTGCGCATCACGCGCGGGTCAGGTGCGCCCGCCCCCGCGATCAGCCTGTGCGGCGCCATCGCTCCGCGGCATCACCAGGCGCTACAAGGGTAACGCAGCCGCCGCATGACAGCGGACGCGCGCGGGTCGCGTCGTGGCGGTCAGACCGCGTGCCGGCGCTGCGTGCGCGCGTCGTCGGAACGCGCGAATTCGAGGTCGGCGAGGTAGGTCGGCTCGACGCCAGTGACGTACTCGCCGGAGAAGCAGGAGGTATCGAACTCGGTCAGCGCCTCGTTGCCGTCGCGCACGGCCCAGACCAGGTCATCGAGGTCCTGGTAGAAGAGCCTGTCGGCACCGAGGATCCGCTCGATCTCGTCGACCGTGCGCCCGTGCGCGACGAGTTCGGCCGCGACCGGCATGTCGATGCCGTAGATGTTCGGGTACCGCACCGGCGGCGCCGCGGACGCGAAGTACACCTTCTTCGCACCGGCCTCGCGCGCCATCTGGATGATCTGCTTGGAGGTGGTGCCGCGGACGATCGAGTCGTCCACGAGCAGCACGTTCTTGTTGCGGAACTCGAGGCCGATCGGATTGAGCTTGCGACGCACGGATTTCACGCGCTCGCTCTGCCCCGGCATGATGAACGTGCGGCCGATGTAGCGGTTCTTGACGAAACCCTCGCGCACCGGCACCCCGAGCGCCGCGCCGAGCGGCCCCGCCGCGGTGCGCGAGGTGTCGGGGATCGGGATCACCGCGTCGATGTCGTGGTCGGGGAACTCGCGCAGGATCTTCTCGCCGAGCTTCTCGCCCATGCGCAGGCGCGCCTTGTACACCGACACGTCCTCGATCATCGAATCCGGGCGTGCGAGGTACACGTACTCGAAGATGCACGGAGCGTGGCGCGCGGGTTCGGCGCACATGCGCGAATGCAGCTTGCCGTCGAGCGTCATCAACACCGCTTCGCCCGGCGCAATGTCGCGCAGCAGGCGGAAGCCGAGGATGTCGAGCGCGACCGATTCGGACGCGACCGCGTACTCGCGACCGCCCGCCGCGTCGCGTTCGCCGAGCACGAGCGGACGGATGCCATTCGGGTCGCGGAACGCGAGCACCCCGTAGCCGAGCACCATCGCGACAACTGCGTAACCGCCGACGCAGCGCGCGTGGACACCCGCGACCGCCTTGAACAGGTGGTCCGGCGTCAGGTTGCGACGATCCTGGATCTGCAGTTCGTGCGCGAGCACGTTGAGCAGGACTTCGGAATCGGATTCGCTGTTGACGTGGCGGCGATCGTCCTCGAACACCTCGCGGCGCAGCGCCTCGGTGTTGATCAGGTTGCCGTTGTGCGCGAGTGCGATGCCATAGGGCGAGTTGACATAGAGCGGCTGCGCTTCGGAGCTGCCGTCCGAGCCCGCGGTCGGATAGCGGCAATGGCCGATGCCGACGCTGCCGCGCAACGCGAGCATGCTGTCCTCGTCGAACACGTCGCGCACGAGCCCCGACCCCTTGTGCAGGCGCAGGCGGCGTTCGCCGTCGATGGTCGCGATGCCCGCCGCGTCCTGGCCGCGATGCTGCAGGACGGTGAGCGCGTCGTACAGCGCCGAAGCGACTTCCGACTGACCGACGATGCCGATGATTCCGCACATGATGGTTGGCTTCAGCTATTGGGAGGAGCAGGCGCCGGCGCTGGAGCCGCGGGCGCAGGCAGGATCGCGGGGCGAACGAGCTCGTCCACCGGCGCGAGATAGGGACCGAGTTCCTCGGGCAGGCGCGAACCGAGCCAGCGCGCACCGTCTTCGAAACCGGGCAACAGGCGCGACTCGCGCCACCAGGGGTCGCGCGCGAACGGCGTGAAGCCGAGCAGGAACACGACCAGCACCACCAGCGCGAGCCCGCGCGCGAGCCCGAACACCATGCCGAGCATGCGATCGCTGCCGGACAAACCGCTGCCCTCGACCAGCTTGCGCATGATGAACGTCACGATCGCGCCCGCGACGAGCACCGCGATGAAACACAGCGCATACGCGAGGAACACGCGCGCCGACGGGGTGGATATGCTGCCGGAAAGCCGTTCCGCAAGGGTCGGGCCCAGCAACCACGCGAGCCAGAACGCGCAGGCCCACACCGCAAGCGCGAGCACCTCGACCACGAAACCGCGCCACAGCCCCATCAGCACCGACAGGGCGAGCACGGCGATGATCGTGTAGTCGGTCCAGTTCATTGGGACAGGGAATAGGGAATCTGGATTGGGGAATTGGACTGCGATCGGCGCTTGCGCAGGAAGGCTTCAGCTATTCCCTCTTCCCGATTCCCTGTTCACGGCATCACGACGACGATGCCGTCGAGCTTCAGGCGCTCGCGGATGTTCGCGCGCAGCTTGTCGGCGGCGCCGCGGTCGACTTCGGGCCCGACGCGCACGCGCCAGAGCGTGTTCCCGTTCGATTCGACCCGGTCGACGAACGAGGGGAATCCGGCCCCGCGCAGGCGGTCGCGCAGCCTGTTCGCATCGGCCTCGGCCTTCAGCGCGCCGAGTTGCACGGCCCAGGCGCCTGCGCGCGTCGCCGGCAGTGCACTCGCGGGGGCGTCGCCGGGTGCATCGGCGGCCAGCTGCACGACGCTGCCCGGCACCGACGGTTGCAGCGCGCGGATCCGCAGGCGCGCGGCCTCGGCTGCGGCGCGGCTCGGGTACGGCCCGACCCGCACGCGTTCGGCCGGCTTGCCCTGGTAGCGCGTCGGTTCGGTGAACGCGGCATGCCCCGCCTTCTTCAGCGATGCAACGAGTTCGTTCGCATTCGCGGACTCGGCGTAGACACCCAGATGCACGAAGAACCGGCTTTCCGCCGCAGCGCCTGCGGTGGCCGCGGACGCCGTCGTTGCAGGCGGAGCCGCGACGACGGGAGGAGCGGTCGCGGGTGATGCTTCCACCGGCGCCGGGGTCGCGACCGGCGCAGGCGCGGCGGGCGCCGCGGGCGCTGCCGCCACCGTGTCGCCCGGTGGCGTGTCGACC
>JAEYZH010000113.1 GCA_023430685.1 Pseudomonadota bacterium
TCGCGATCGAGGAACACGCGCTCGACGCGACCGACGAGGCGCCGCCGACCGCCGAGATCGACGTCGATCGCCTGCGCGCGTCGCTCGGATCCTGCCGGCGCGAACAGCTCGCGCGCCTGCTCGAGCACCGGCGCGACCTTGCCGGCCACGTGGTCCCAGCTGCGCTCGCCGATCGGCCCGCTCGCAAGCACGCCTGAATGCGCGAGCCTCGGCGGAATGACCGCAGGCAGTCTGCCCCCGCGTGCGAGCGCGTCGAACAGCACCTGGTACTCGAGCCGTTCGCGTCGATCGGTCGCGGGCGTCAGCGGTTCGCAATCGCTGAAGCCTTCCGCGTCGATGATGTCGAGGTTGATCCCCATGCCCTCGCGCAGGGCCGAACGCGACGGATCGCGCCAGAAACGCAGCAACGCGGCCAGCGTGAACTCGCCCTGCACGGGCTCGAGCGCGAGCGCGCGCGGCTCGAGGAAGCGCACCGTCCCGGTCGCAGGCTGCATGCGCGGCAGCAGGCTCGCATCGTGGCTGAACAGGCGTGGATCGTGCGACGGCGCGCCAGCGGGTTCGAAATAGCGCGGATCGAACGGCTGCAGCGGATGCACGACGCGCCAGGGGCGATCGACGCCGGAATCGGCGGCGACGCCGTGCTGTTCGTCGAGCAGTTGCAGCAGCTCGGCCAGTGGCGAAGCGGGATTGCGCGGCTTGCCGTCGGCCACGCCGACGCCGATGTAGCTCGCATGCAGCCGCGCGCGCGCCGACATCAGCGCTTCAAGGAACAGGTAACGGTCTTCACTGCGCGTGTCGCGGTCGCCGCGACGCGGCGCGGCGAGCATGCGGTTGAGTCCTGCATCGCCGCCGGGCCGCGGGAACTCGCCTTCGTTCATGCCGAGCAGGCAGACCATGCGGAACGGGATCGAGCGCTGCGGGACCAGCCCGCAGAACGTGACGCCACCCAGCAGGAACGGCTGGCGCTCGGGCGCCTCGGCGAGCGCCGACGCGAGCGCTTCGCGCACCACGCTCCAAGGCTGCGCGAGCTCCGGCAACGCCTGTGCACCTTCGGTGGCGAGCTGGCCGAGTACGCCGCGCAGCGCGGCATGCGCGGCCGACTCCGCTTCGTCGCGCAGGTCGACCTCGAACAATGCATCGAAGCGATCGGCGAGCCAGGCGCTCCAATCGGGCAGCGTGCGCATCGCGGACAGCCCTTCGCGGAACTGGCGCAGTTCGAGCAGCAACTGATCGAGCTGGCCGATCGCATCGACGTCGCTGCCGCCGACGCCGGCAAGCGGCACGATGTCGCCCGGCAGCAGCACGTCCGGCTCGTTTCCGGCGACCAGCCCGGCGTAGAGGCGATCGAATCCGAAACGCCAAGAGTTCGCGTCGACACTCGCGGCGCCCGCCTGCGCCTTCATCTCCGCATCGAGTCCCCACGCGACGCGCGCGCCGCGCAGCCAGCGCTCGAGCGCTTCGCGCGCGTCCTCGTCGATCGCATGCCGCCGCGCGACCGCAGGCACGTCGAGCAGGCCGAGGACCTCGCTTGCGGCGAAGCGGCTTTCGGCGAGGTCGAGCAACCGCGCCACTGCGCCAAGCAGCGGATGCGCGCGCGCGAGGTCGACGTCGGCGACGTGCCACGGGATCTGCAGAGGGTCCACGCGATGCGTCGCCGGTTCGCCGAACACGGCAGGCAGGTAGGGCGCGTACACCGTGATGTCGGGCGCCATCACGACGATCTCGCGATGACGCAGCGTCGGGTCGTCGGCGAGCGCGGCGAGCACGGCATCACGCAGGACTTCGAGTTCGCGCAGGCGCGTGTGGCAGGCATGCACGCGCAGGCTCGCGTCGCCGCGCAAGCGCAGCAGGCGTGCCTCGGAGTTCCCGTTCGCGGCCTCGCGGCGGAACGCGCCGCCGATCACATCGGGATCCATCGCGCGCACGCTGGCCTGCACGCGCTGCAGCAGCGGCGCGCCGGCGTCGCCGTCGGCTTCGTCGAGTGCGTCGCGCTGTTCGGTTGCGTCGGCGGCATCCAGCGCGAGGCAGAAGTCCTGCGCGACGCGACCCAGCGCGACCAGCAGCGGATGGCCGATTTCGAAGTAGAGCGCGTCCGCGTCCTCGCCCATGCGCAGCAGGTCGCGCCGGGTGCGCAGGTAGACCCAGTGCTCGCGGCACGGGTCGGGGAAATACAGGTGCACCTGCGCGTGCTGCGCGCGCGCGCGCATCGCTTCGAGTTCGTCCGGTGCGAGGCGGCTGACGCCGAACACGTGCAGCGGCGCGCGCGGGGTGGCATCGGCGGCCAGCGCACGCAGCAACGCGGGCCCGCGGTCCACGCGATGCGGCGCGGCGATGCGCGCGCGCACGCGGCGCCAGAGCCGCGCCTGCCAATCGCGATCTTCGCCCCGCTCCCATGCGCGGATCCAGTCCGGCCGATAAGTCAGGTACTGCGCGTACACGTCCGCCATGCGCTGCGCGAGCTGGAAGCGCCGCCGCGCGGGGTGCACGCCGCCCGCATCGAGGCCGAGGTCGGGTGCATCGAAACCTTCGAGCGCGCCGAGGAGATGCCAGCGCAGCACTTCGCCACGCCAGGGACCACCCGCGAGATGCTCATCGTCGAGGAGTTCGCGCGCGGCGCGATCCAGCCATTGCCACGGCAGCGCGACATCGATGTTCGCGGCAATGCCGTGTCCGCCGACCGTGGACGGCCGCCGCGCGAGTACGCCGAGCAGCCACCGCTTCATGCCCGCATGCGCGACGATCACCGACTGCGCGAGCAGCGGATTGGCCGGGCGCTCGTCCTCGAGATGCACGGCGAGCAGCTCGACCAGCCGCTCGATGCGGCTTGCGCGATGGACGATGAGTTCACCGATGGCCAATCGCCGCCCTGCCCGTGGGTGGAGGCCACGACGATGCGGCCGGACCTGCGTTGTAGCCTCGGCAGGTCGCACGGCGCAAGACGGACGCCAATCGGCGCGGGAATCGAAATGGTGGGCGGTGCAGGGATCGAACCTGCGACCCTTGCCGTGTGAAGGCAATGCTCTACCGCTGAGCTAACCGCCCGTCTTTCGACGATAAACCATCGCGCAGGGCGCGATTGTCACTCCCCTGTCCCGCTTGCAGGCGAGGCAAGGGACAAGGGCCACGCTGCGACAAGGGCGCACCAGGTGCCGCCCCCGACCGGCGAGGACAGGTCCGCGGCGGAACTACCCACCGCGAAGTCCATCCCGCCGTATATGGTGCCGGAGAAGGGAATCGAACCCCCGACCCACGCATTACGAATGCGTTGCTCTACCAGCTGAGCTACTCCGGCAAGGGGCGCGGAGTATAAAGGCATGCTTCCGACAGGACAAGCAACCCATCCGGCAATTACTGCCAGCAGTTGACATTTCCCAACGGACCGGTGGCCGTTCGCTCGCCCAATTGATTGAGGCCGAGGATGCCGCACTTGTCGACAGCCTGCGAACCTTGCGGCGTAGTGGTGATCTGGAAACTCGTCGCATCGCACTCAACCGCGATTGTGTAGTAAGCGGTGCCGGATTGCGGTGATTGCAAGGCCTCGCCACAAATCGTGGTGGCGGCCGTGTAATCACGGTCGGTGGTGTATATGCGCTCCAGTTGTTGCGCCAGTTCGAGCATGTCCGCCTTGCCTTGCGCGCGTCGCGTCTTGCGCACGTGCTCTTGATAACTGGGATACGCGATGGTTGCGAGGATCGCGACAATCGCGACCACGATCATCAATTCAATCAACGTGAATCCAGAGAGCTTATTCATCGCAACCTTCCCCCGTCAATCGATTGCCCCTGAAGCGCGAAGCGGACGAAGAGTCGTCCACTTCGCGACGTGCCAGTCACCGCAACTGCTTCCATGAGATGCGTCCGCAAGGGATAGGCTTGCCTGGGGGACGGCCAGCAGCATTTGGCGCACGCCAACTGCATCCGGTTGGCATATCCCAGCACGCCTCGCCTTCCTCGCAGACGCCGTCACCATCGTCATCGCCAGGAATGCCGCCAGGTGTACACGACGGGTCGGCCGGGTCACAACCCACGCCCAGATTCGGCGGACGGATAATCACGATCGGCGGTTCGCCGCTCGGCGCGCCCGCGCCGGTTACGGTGCCGACGAGCGCGCCCGCCGGCGGTTCCTGACCTTCGGGCCAGCCGCCGTTCGGCGGAACCGGGATGAAGCTAGCGGCCCCCGTCAACGTGTCCATGACCAAAGCGGAGTTGAGACCACCAGGTTCGCAAGCATCCCCACGTGGGCGGAATGTATTAAATACCACGTCGCTGAGGATACCCTGCGGCGTCGCGATGACACGTTCCCCCGCCATCGGATTGGCCACATTCGCTCCAACGTCGCAGCCTGTGCACGTGAGATCGAGCCACCATCCAAGCTTGCCGTTCGGCGCATCCGGCGTGCGGTAATCGACTGGATTGCGCGTGGCCTCGAGATATCCGCCAGTTTCGCCGACCAAGGGGTCATAGTTGGTGATGAATTGTTGCTCGAGATCGGCGTACGTGTCGAGCACGCGCCCACTGATCATCGCCGTCTCCTGCCACGACTCGCATTGTGGATTTGTGTCAGTCTCAGGATCGTCCGCGCACATGCGACTGTCCCAGATGCCGTAGAGGCTATCCACTGAGGGGCGCGTTCCCTCACCGAGACGCTCCTCGTCCGCATCGTCAGCGTTGAGATAACGACCGGTGCCGAAGATCACCATCGTGCCGCCAAGCGGATTGGCGACCGTGTACACGCCGCTGGTTATGGACTGCGGAACGCCGCCGGGATCGGTCGCACGGAAAAGGGGCTGATTGCCATTGCCGATGTGCCACGCGCCTGAAGTGTACTCAAAACGCCACAGATTTCCACGATAGTCGCCCGCGTAAATCGTGTCGCCTGCACCGTTGCCGTCATTGTCAACCAGTACCGCGGCCGAAAGACCATTCGGACCGGTCGTGCAACCGTCATCATTGCCCGCACAGCCAATGCCGGTATCGATTTTGGCCAGTTCATCGCCAGTAGCGAGGTCACGCACGTACAGAACGGCGCGCTGCCGGGCACTATTGTAACCATTGCCAAATACCGCTACCCAACCCGACTCGGCACGACCGATATAGGGGCGACCGACAAACTGCCCCATGTCGCCATCCTTGTGGCTGTTGAATTCCCACAGCACATCGTCTGCGCTGAAATCTCGTGGATCGGTGATGTCGAGCACGTATACACCGCGCCCACCCGCGCCAAGCGAACCGCCGAGCACGGTTTTCCAGGAACCGAGATACGCATCGGTGACCGTCGGCGAGCCATCGACGTAATAGCGGTGGATATAACCCGGCTGCGCGAGCATATGTAGATTGTCGAGCACGCCATCGGGGACGTAAGCGAACAATTCGTCGCCGCCACTGGCGCTGCCGTCTATTGCATGAAGCATGCCGTCGTTCGCACCGACATAAATGACGGGCGATTGCGACTTGTCACCGTAGACGGCCTTCTTCGATTCGACGAAGGCCGGGTAAGAGTCGGCTTCCGCTGCGCTCACATCGCGAAGAATACTGCCATAACCTAGGCTGCCAACGCCCACGACTGCCGGCGTTGAATTGAGGATATCGCCGAGCTTGGACGAACGCTTGCGATACGGGCAGTCAGCCGGAACCATGCAGGCATCGGTGTTCTGCTCCATGCTCTGGTCGCCACGCAGGTAGGCGACTAGCTCGCCGACGGCGTATACGGAGGCATCAAGGGTCCCGAGCAGGCGCGCTTCCATGCCGTCGTCCATAGCGGCCACGCTGAACTCCACTCCGCCATCGACCTCAACCTCAACATCAAGTGCGCCCGCTTCGCGTTTGCCTACGAAGATATCGCGCGCAGCAGGCGCAGGCATCCGTTCGCTGGCGCGCCAGACCGCAGCAGTATCCACGTAGGTACCGTCCGAACGAAGGTCGAACGCCTTGAGATCCCCGGTCCAATCGTCCGCCTTGTAGGAAGCTTCATACACGAGCGTTGAGCCGGCCGTGTAGCGCGGCGAGCTGGTCGCCACGCTCGCAGCAGGTGCCGCGTTCTCCAAAATGTCGATGAACGCTGCATCAAGCTGCGAGCGCAGGTTCGCCGGATTGGTAACGAGGAAGTAGTTGTCCGGAACGCCATCGCTGTCCACGTCGACCGCATCCGGTTCCGGCGCACCGTACTTGGCCGCGTACCAGAGGGGGTTTTCCAACTGGATCGCATCTGAGGCATTCGTGCTGGCAGTGAACGTACGCGTCGAAGTCAGCGGAAGTCTCAGCGAACAAGCGGGGGGGGCGACAGCCGCCCCGCCCGCGCAAGCGCCAGGCAGCAGCGGATTGGGCGTATTGAGTTCGTAATATGCATCAAGGTTGGAATCGGTATCGCGCACTTCCAAATACACGCCGTCTTGCGTCGTGCCGGAGAGTACATAGCCAATGTTCTGATTCGCGCTGCCCGCGGCATACTCGGAAGTCAGGGTGACGGTCACCGTCCCGCCTTCGTCCTGCTTGACCTCGTAGCGCACGATCGCGTCCATGTCGTGGTCGTTGCCTTGCTCCACGTCTTCGTAATTAATGCGAAAAACGGCATAGGGGCGTCCGCCGTTCACCGTAATGTCGACCGGCTGCTCGGGCAAATTGACGATTTTCTCGACGTAGAAGTCGACGATTGTATTGGTCGGCTTGCGCGCTCCGTCGCCGAAAGTTCCGCTCGCCGTCTTGGCGAACGGAAGCAAGGTCACTTTACCCTCGCCCACCGGAAACTCGATGCGTGGGAGAGGCGAGGCCAGAGCGATCGCATAGGTGCTCAGATTCTGCGCGCCGGCAGCAGAGTTGATGTCGGTGATACGAGCGTAGCGAGCCACGCTGGCAGAATAGTATGTGCCTCCTTTGGTCGGTTCCTCCGGGGAAAGGCCGCGGATGTTACCGAAACTCGACGCCCTCTTCTTGGTCGGCGCGCCATCTGTCACGCCGTTGACTTCACCGATGAATACATCGCGCGGACCACCGAACTCGGCATCCCACATGGCTTGGCCTTGCGCCGCCGCACTAAACGAGGCGATCGTCGACGGGGTATCGTTGGTGGTGGTCACGGCGCCCGCGAACGGGCTGCCCGGCAAGTCGCCGTCGTAACTTGGGTTGATGTCGCTGATTACCGTCTGAAACGGCTTGGAGCATTCGAGATAGCCGCTACCGCCGGAGTCAGTCGAGCCATACGGATCCTTCCAGGCCTCGCGGTGCAGGCTTATCGTGTCTTCTTCGCCCGTGCCCGGAGTCGCGTTGGTCGAGAAGCGCGACGTTGCCACACCCGCACCAGCGAAGTAGCGCAGGCTCTCGTACATCATCTCCGCGATTGGGTTCCCCCACATGCGGCATTCATGATTCGTAATCGCCCGATTTCCGACGGAGGGGCAACTACCGGTGCCATTGGCCCAGTTCCAGTTCGAATCGCTGTTGAGGTTGTCGGTCGTCCCCCCGCCGTAGCCACCGCCGATCATGCGCAAGGCGCTGATAGTGTGGACTATGCCGTTCACGTTGCTCCTGAACACACCTGTGTCCGGGTCGACCTCATCGGCAAAGCTGGTCACGTTTCGCCGTAGCACGCCGCCTTCGAGGTTGTCCGACTGCGAGCCGGTGATCAAACCGAAAAACATGCGTTCGGTTTCGCCGTAGTCATGCAGGATCCCGGTGGGCTTGTACGCACCGCTCGGATACTGCTTGCAGGTGAGCTCGCGCAATGACGCGGCGGACGCGCCTGCAGGGCAGGACACCACGCGCACGTTGTAGTCGTCTCGTGTTGTCGCGGGCGTCGTCGTGCGCTGGAACAGACCCCAGTTGTCCTCTCCGGTACCCTCCTGATGTCGAAACACGATCGTGTGGTTGCCCGCCGCGAGATACACGTCCGCGGAGTGCGAGTTCAAGCCGGCGTCCGAGCGGTTGCTCCCGTGCCCGCCATACCAGCCGACCACTGGAGTGCCGTCGATGGACACGTCGACCGCATCGTCGCCGTCAATGCCAATGCGATACGTGCCCGAGGTCGGAACGACCAGCGTGCCATCTATTCGGGTGAGATAGTTATCTTGCGTGCATGCGCGCGCGCCAGGCACGAAGGGGTTATTGTTGCCCCCGCTTCGGTCGATATTCGAAATCGCGCCAGAGCCGCAACGGTTCAAATTTACCGCGTTGTTCGTGAACAGCTGATTCATCTCGGTCAGATTGTTCGGACTGCCGGCGCCGCTCGTACGCTTCCAGGTAGTAATCGAGAGGCCGCTGTACAAACTGGATGGCAAAATGTCCCACCGCGTACTTCCGCCGCTGACGCAATCCGTCTTGGTGTTGGAATCAGTGAAGCACTTGTTGCCGGCGACGGGACCTTCAATCGACACCCAGTTCCAGACGCGCCGATTACTGTTCTTCAGCACCCGGAACAATGGCGCCTGATAGTTTGGATACGCGTTGCCGTTCCCGGTTACCGTCGTCACGGCAAACAAGTGGTAGCGACCCGCGTCAGGAAAGGACAACGGCGAGTATTTCGTGATGTCGTAACCGTCACGCTCGATGCTCTGGTACTCCTTGCCCCAGCTGTGACCATCCTGCGGGAAGAACGCGCCCTGAAGCACCGTACTTGCTGCAGTATCGACCTGACGCCAGCCCCCGTACAGCACGCGCCGCAGCGCATCCATTCGCGACGTAGTCAAGTAGTTGAGGAAATCGCCGCTCCACGCACCTGTACATTGTTTGTTCGTTGCCGCAGTGGACGGAACGAACTTGTTGCCGTCGTACGTGTAGCAAACGGCGGAACTGAAGTAGCCATAGTAGTCGATCGTCCCAGGCTTGTAGCCGACGTCCAGCGCGCCATCCCCGTTTAGATCGGAGGCATCGTTGTACGCCTCGTAGTAAATCTTGTGATCCTTACCCATCACGAGCATGTTCAGCGGAGGTTGCGCGCTTTGCGTGAAGAGCGGCTGTTGCGCAATGTCTATGCCGCCGGCGGCGGCCTGTGCCGACGCCGTGCCGTTCTGGCCAATGCCCGCGAGGAAACACACCGCTGCCACCGCGTACGAAAGATTGAAATTGAAGCGCTTCATGATGGGGACTCTCCCTGTGCGGAGAAGGGAATCAGAATACGTAGATGGTCTGCACTAATGCCCAAGCAGCATTCTCGTCGGCAGATACCGGGTCTTTCTGCTGAGAGGAGATGACGTAAAAACGCGGCTTCTTGTTTGGATCGTCTCCGACAATACTTCCGCGACGTTCTGGACATGCGCCCCCACAGGTGCGCGTTACCGCAATCTTCTGGGTTGAGCCTTCAGCCATCACCGCCTGGCGCAGCGTCAGAGCGGCCGGCGGATGCTCCTCTGGCGGATAGCTGAGCCAGTCAGCCCATGGCGTACCCTGCCCGGCCGAAAAGTTGACTGGTGTGTCATAGATCCAGTCGTACGCCCACAGGGGATCGGCGCTGTCGTCGCGCCCCTCGGCCATCCGGCTTTCAGATCGCTCGAACGCGAGTTGGCTAGCGCGATAGTTGCCTGACATGCGCTCCTGCAACATGGTCACCTGCATGGCGGAAACACCGAGCAACGTGAGCAAGATCAGGATGATGAGCGACACGAACAAGACGGCGCCCCGTTGCGAGTGCATTGAATCTCTGCGGATCATGGCTACCTCAGGAATTGAACAGGCGGTTGCGCAACGCAATAGTCGTTACGTAGACCTGCCGCATGCGGCCATCGGCAGCCGGCGAGATCTCTTCACCGAAGAGGTCGTATGTCCTCGCCTCGCCCGTGACACCTGCACGATCCGCACTGCGGACCAGCAGCGCGACCCGGACACTCAGAACACGTCGCCAAGCTTCATCCAGGGCGGCAGGATCCGCGAGTCCCGCCGTTATTTCGTCCGCCGTTCGATATTCGTCGACCATCGCATCCACCGGGTCGGAGGTGTCGTAACCGAACCGCAACTGCATATTCTCGACGCCTTGCACGAGTTCGGCGGAGTCGTCCAGCGTCATGGAGTTGCGGCTGAAGCGGGACATGTAGAGCCCCGGCGTTTCGCCTCTATCCAAGACGTACAAGGCCATGTATTCCGCGCGATGGACCTCAGCATTCAGGCGCGGCACTCCTCCCGACAACGGTCGTGCATTGAGAGTTGCATTAGAAATGCGGAAGTCCCATGGGCATCCCGCATCTCCTCCACAAGACGTCACCGTCGGATCAAGGTATTCATTGGGGCTGCCCCCCCCGTCGATAATCAGTTGACCGCCCGCAAGTTCACCTGCGAACACGTCTGCCGAACGGCAGTTCTGCATTACGAACAGCGTCTTCATTCCTTCATCTGGCATGAAATCCGGAGTGGAATCGAGAGCGACGCGCAAGGTCATTGCGTCACGTGTAATGCTGATTACCGGAACGGACTCTTCACTCGGCACGCGCATGACCAGCACATCGCTTCCTTCCACCAAGTCGTCCTCGACGCCAGCCAGTTCGTCTGGCACCGCTGAGGAGCCCGCGCGGAAGGCTTCCAGAGGCCGCTGGAAGCGATACTCGGAATCCACTGTGTTGCCACCTGGCACGGCCGCGTCGTACTGCGCGAGGTGATTGACGAAACTGGCTTGTTGCATGCGCCCTACATCGGATCCGCAACCCTCGAACCCGACCATGTTCAGATTGCGATGCAGGAACTGCATCGCAAATCTGCCGTTCTCCTGCACGCGAGAGAGCCCTTCCTGCATGCGCGCTGTGTCACTGGACGCCGAGAAGATTTGCAGCAGGCCCAAGCTCAGCAACGCTGCGATGGCGAGCGCCACCATCAGCTCGATTAGCGACACTCCAGATGGGCGACGTGCGTTTGGATACACGGGACAGTCCTCGATCAGAATCGACTGGAAACCACGAACACGCTGACTTGACCATCCATACCAGCGCCCGAGCCGCCACTGGCGAGAACCGCGCCATAGCCGGCGGCATCGTCCGCGCAGCTTCCCATTACTTCACCGTCTTCGGATTCCCAACGCGCATCGCTCCAGCGGATGCATACGGCTATCTCGTTGGTGCCGGCAATCTGCGCGACGGCACCGGCCCCTTGTGGAAGCTCGCAATTGACCTGCTCGCGCCAGAACTCAAGATCGTGCTGCGCAATCGGCGATGTTGCAGGCTCCGCCCCGCACGCGACCTGTGCGTACTCATCGGAGTAGTAGGCTGAGAGATTCGTACGATCCGAGCGGATGCTGTCGAGCATCATGTATGCAAGCGCCGTGGCTTGCGAACGCAGATGCGCGCTGTGGTTGGTCTTGACGGAATAGGTTTGCAACGCTGCCAATCCCAGCATGCCAAAACTGAAGATCAGCAATGCGATCAGCACCTCGAACAAGGTGAAGCCGCGGGTTATGGTGGGCTGCGTCATTCGATTCGACCTCATCCAGTCAGCTGCAATCCACTGCTGTGGAACTGAACCGTCCAAGCGGATTCACTTCGATGCGGCGCTCCTGCTGCTGAAGGCAGGCATCCTGTGGCTTCAGTGTGAACACCTGGACGGAATCCAGCTGGGCCGCGCCACGCGCTGTGAAGCGTACGTACGTCCTGTCTCCAGCTGAGATCAGGGAGTTTTTCTCGTTTCCATTCCAACTACGCAAAATATCGGTTGGAGCAATGACGTCGCCGGGCGCGCCGCTGGCGGTCTGGTCCAAGAAGACGATCCAGCCGTGCTTCCAGTCGCCGGATTCTCCGCATGCGGTCGGCACGGCGATGCGCGTATCAGCGGCGCAAATGGTTACGTTCCTACTGCGCGTGACGGCTTCATTACGCGCGATATTCAATGCGCTCATGAGATCGTGCGCCTCTGTGCGCACTCGGGTGGTGCGCAGGGTGGTTGCGAAACTCGGTAAAGCAATCGCGGCGAGGATCGCTATGATCGCCACCGTGATAATGAGTTCCAACAGGCCGAAGCCGCCGTCTGCGCGACGGCGTTGGCAACTGGGAGCAGACATGTGATCCCCATGCTCGACGGTTTTACCAAGCCTACGCGGAAACGGCCACGGAGCGCGGACGCGCGTCGCAAGAGGTAGGATTAGCCGGACGAGCGGCTCGGGCGGCCGCGGCCCAGGGGGCGCTGAGCCGTGCTCAGGCCACCACGCGCAGGCGCAATTCCTTCGGCAGCGCGAAAGTCACGTTCTCCGGCTCGCCATCGAGCTCGCGCACGCTGCCCGAACCCCGGTCGCACAGCGCCGCGACGACCTCACGCACGAGGCTCTCGGGCGCCGACGCGCCCGCGGTCACGCCGACGCGGGTGCGACCCGCGAGCCATTCCGGTCGGACGTCGCCGGCCCCGTCGATCAGGTGGGCCGGCACACCCTGCTTCTCGGCGAGCTCGCGCAGGCGATTGGAGTTGGAACTGTTCGGCGAGCCGACCACGAGCACGAGGTCGCATTGCTGGCCGAGCTTGCGGACAGCGTCCTGGCGGTTCTGCGTCGCATAGCAGATGTCGTCGTGGCGCGGCCCCTGGATCTCGGGGAAGCGGCGCTGCAGGGCTTCGATCACTGCGCGCGTATCGTCGATCGAGAGCGTGGTCTGGGTCGCGAATGCGATGTGCGACGGATCGCGCGGCGTGATCTTATCCACGCATGCGGGCGTCTCGACCAGATGGATCCTGCCCGCGTTGGACGTGCCCCACTGTCCCATCGTGCCCTCGACTTCCGGGTGCCCGGCGTGGCCGATCAGCACCACGTCGCGCCCGGCCTTGCCGTGACGCGCGACCTCCATGTGCACCTTGGTCACCAGCGGGCACGTCGCATCGAATACGCGCAGTCCGCGCGCCGCGGCTTCCGCGCGCACGGCCTGCGAGACGCCGTGCGCACTGAAGATCACGGTGGCGCCGTCGGGCACTTCGTGCAACTCGTCGACGAACACCGCTCCCTGCGCGCGCAACTTGTCAACCACGAAACGGTTGTGCACGACTTCGTGGCGCACGTAGATCGGCGCACCGAACGTCTCGAGCGCTCGTTCTACGATCTCGATAGCGCGGTCGACGCCGGCGCAGAAGCCACGCGGATTGGCGAGCAGGACATCCATGGGTGCATTCTAGCAGTGTCGCCCGGACGACCATGCGAGCGACGCAGGACATGCGGACGCAGGACATGCGCAGGCTGGATTCGCGGGGCGGCCGGCCGCACGCATGCCACGCGAAGAGCGCCGGCCGGCAAGCGGCCGTCCAGCCTACGATGTGCTCGTGCGCGCCGGCAGCAGGCTGAACAGGATCAGCATCGCGGCACCGACCGTGATCGCTGAATCGGCGACGTTGAACGCGGGAAACACCCACTCGCGCCAGTACACCTGCACGAAGTCGACCACGTGGCCGTGGCGCAGCCGGTCGATGAGGTTGCCGAGCGCGCCGCCGATCACGAGTGCGAGTGGCGCTGCATTGCGCCAGTCCCCGCGCGGCGTGCGCGACAGCCAGACCGCGAGCACGAGGCTCACGCCGATCGCGAGCATGGTGAAGAACCAGCGCTGCCAGCCGTCGGCGTCGGCGAGGAAGCTGAAGGCAGCGCCCGGATTGAACGCGAGTGTCCAGTTCAGCATCCCCGGTATCACCACGTGCGGCGCGTACGGATCAAGCGCCGTCAGCGCGAGGTGCTTGGTCCACTGGTCGAGCGCGATGACCAGCGCGGACAGCAGCAGCCAGGGAAGCGCCCCGGCGCGCGTGCGCGTCAGAACCATCGGCGCTCCTCGCCCGCTCCGTCCACGTTCTCGACGCAGCGCCCGCAGATGTCGGGGTGGTGCGCATGGCTGCCGACGTCGTGGCGGTAATGCCAGCAGCGGATGCATTTCGCCGCGTTGCTCGGCGTTGCCGCGATCCAGAGCGCCGCGCCGTCGAGATCGACGCCCTGCACGTCCGTGCGGCCTTCGGGATCGGGCAGCACCGAGAGGTCGGCGAACTGCAGCGCCGATGTGATGAAGAAGAATCGCAACTCGTCGGCGACTTCGGCGTAGCGCGCGCGCGTTGTCGCGTCCGCATGCACGACCACTTCGGCCTGCAGCGATGCACCGATCGCGCCGGCCGCGCGCATGCCCTCGAGCAGGCGCGCCGCGCCGCCGCGGATCGCGAGCAGGTCGGCCCACCACTGGCGCTGCGCGGGTGAGCCCTGGGCCGCGGCGAGACCGTCGTACCAGGTCTCGAACAGCACCGATTCCCCGCGCCGCCCCGGGACCAGCGGCCAGATTTCCTCGGCAGTGAAGCTCAGCACCGGCGCGATCCAGCGCACGAGCGCCTCGACGATCCGGTACATCGCGCTCTGCGCGCTGCGGCGGCCGCGGCTGTCGGCCTGCATCGTGTACAGGCGGTCCTTCGTGATGTCGAGGTAGAGCGCGCCCATTTCGTTGGTGCAGAAGTTCTGCACGCGCGCGACCACTTCGGGGAAGTCGTTGCGCGCGTACGCAGCGACCACCGCCTGCTGCACGTCGTATGCCTGCTGCACCGCCCACTGGTCGAGCAGCAGGCAGTCGGCGACCGGCAGCAACTGCGTGTCCGGGTCGAAACCGTCGAGGTTGCCGAGCAGGAAGCGCGCTGTGTTCCGGATGCGCCGATACGAATCGGCGACGCGCTTGAGGATCTCGTCGGACACCGCGATCTCGTTGCGGTAGTCGGTCGATGCGACCCACAGGCGCAGCACGTCCGCGCCGAGCGTGTCGACGACTTTCTGCGGCGCCACCACGTTGCCGAGCGACTTCGACATCTTGCGGCCCTGCGCGTCGACCGTGAAGCCGTGCGTGAGCACCGAGTCGTACGGCGCGCGCCCGTGCATCGCGGTCGATGTCAGCAGCGAGGACTGGAACCAGCCGCGGTGCTGGTCGGAACCTTCGAGGTACATCACCTCGTCGCCGGGCCTGCGCGCGAGTTCGGCGCGCTGGTCGAGCACGCAGAAATGCGTGACGCCGGAATCGAACCAGACGTCGAGGATGTCGGTGACCTTCTCGTAGCGCGCGGCTTCCTCGCCGAGGAGTTCGGCCGGATCGAGCGCGTACCACGCATCGACGCCATGCTGCTCGACGCGCGCGGCCACCTGCTCCATCAGTTCGACGCTGCGCGGATGCGGCAACTGCGTCGCCTTCTCGACGAACAGCGCGATCGGCACGCCCCAGGTGCGCTGGCGCGAGATGCACCAGTCGGGGCGGCCGGACACCATGCCCGCGATGCGCTCCTCGCCCCAGGCCGGATACCAGTCGACGTCGCGCCGCACCGAGTTCAGCGCGGCCGCGCGCAGGCCCTGGATTTCCATGCCGATGAACCACTGCGGCGTGGTCCGGAACGCGACCGGGCTCTTGTGGCGCCAGCAGTGCGGATAGCTGTGGCTGATCTTCGACGACGCGAGCAAGACGCCGCGCTCGGCGAGCAGCGCGACGATCGCGTCGTTCGCCTTCCAGATGAACTGGCCTTCGAACAGCGGCGTGCCCGGCAGGTAGACACCATTGCCGCCGACCGGATTGAGTTCGGTCGCGGAATGGCGATCCACCAGGCCGTATTGCTGGCCGACCGCGAAGTCCTCGACGCCGTGGCCAGGCGCGGTGTGCACGGCGCCGGTGCCGTCTTCCGCCGACACGTGGTCGCCGAGGATCAGCGGAACTTCACGGTCGTGGAACGGATGGCGCAACAGGCATGCGCCGGTTGCTGGAGAACGGGAGGCGCCGGCCGACGCCGCGGGCGCGAGTGAGGAGCCGCGCGCGTGGCCGAGCACGTCGACACGCTCGATGCCGTAGCGCGCGAGTGCGGTCGCGGCGAGTGCCTCGGCCAGCACCAGCAGCACGCGGTGACCGCCGCGCCTGGGGCCCTCGACGAGGACGTAGTCAAGCTCCGGACCGAGGGTGACGGCGAGGCTCGCGGGCAGGGTCCATGGCGTCGTGGTCCAGATCGGCACGGCGACGAGGTCGTCGCCGCTGATCGACGCACCGAACTTCGCGGCCAACGCCTTCGGATCGAGTGCGTCGTAGGCGACGTCGATCGCAGGCGAGACCTTGTCGGCATACTCGATCTCCGCCTCTGCGAGCGCCGATCCGCAATCGAAGCACCAGTGCACGGGCTTGAAGCCGCGCGTCACGTGCCCGTTCGCATGGATCCGCGCGAGCGCTCGGATCATGTCGGCCTCGTAGCGGAAATCCATCGTGCGGTACGGGTTGTCCCAGTCGCCGAGCACGCCGAGCCGCTTGAAGTCAGCGCGCTGCAGGTCGATCTGCCTCGCCGCGTACTCGCGGCACTTCGCGCGGAACGTCGCGGCATCGACCTTCTGGCCGACCTTGCCGACTTCCTTCTCGACCGCGATCTCGATCGGCAGTCCATGGCAGTCCCAGCCCGGCACGTAGGGCGAACGCAGGCCGGCCAGCAACCGGGACTTCACGACGATGTCCTTGAGCACCTTGTTGACCGCATGCCCGATGTGGATCGCGCCGTTGGCGTACGGCGGACCGTCGTGCAGGATCGAGGCGCGCTCGCGTCCCGCGGTGTGGCGCTGGATCGCGGCGTAGCGCCGGGATGCCTCCCACTCGGCCAGCATCGCAGGCTCGCGCCGTGCGAGATCCGCCTTCATCGCGAACTCGGTCTTCGGCAGGTTGATCGTGTCTTTGTAATCGTTGGACATTGGAGGAAGCCGGGATTCGGGATTCGGGATTCGGGATTCGGGATTCGGGAAAGGCTAACCCGCGCGTCGCCCGTCGGGGCGAAGCAGGCCGAGGATCGCACGCGCCTCGTCCGCATCGCGGTCGATCCGGCGCACCATCGCATCGAGGTCGTCGAATTTCAGTTCCTCGCGCAGCTTGTGCACGAACTCGACCTCGAGCCGGCGTCCGTACAGGTCGCCGTCGAAATCGAACAGGTGCACTTCGAGCAGCGGCTCGCCGCCACCTTCGATCGTTGGTCGCACGCCGAGGCTCGCGACACCCGGCCAGGCATCGTCCTGCGTGGCAGCGCGAATTCCGGATCCCTGGGCCGCGATGCCTGCGCCTCGCGCGCGTACGGCGAAGATGCCCGAGATCGGAGACGTGCGCGCACCGAGCCGGATGTTCGCGGTCGGGTAGCCGAGTTCGCGACCCAGCCGCCGGCCGCGCACGACGCGACCGCCGATCGAGAATCGGCGCCCGAGCATGCGCGCGGCGGCATCGAAGTCGCCTTGCGCAAGGCGCTCGCGGATCGCGCTGCTGCTGACACGCCCGTCGCCGAGGTCGATGTCGGGCATCACCTCGAGCGTGAAGCCACCGCGCTCGGCGTATCCACGCAGCATGGCGACGTCGCCGCGGCGTGCGTGGCCGAAGCGGAAATCGGATCCGACGAGGATGCCGCGCGCGGCGGCCCTCGAGACCAGCACGTCCTCGATGAAGCGTTCGGCCGGCATCGCCGCGAGTGCGGCGTCGAAACGCAGCGAGAGCACGCGCTCGATGCCGGCCTCGAACAGCAGGCGGATCTTCTCGCGCGCGGACGTGAGCCGCGGCACCGGCTCGCCGCGCGCGAAGAACTCGCGCGGAATCGGCTCGAAACTGATCGCGAGCGGCAGCAGGCCACGCGCGCGCGCCTGCTCGCGCGCGCGCGCGAGCAGCGCGCGGTGGCCGACGTGCACGCCGTCGAACGCTCCCACGCACAGCACGCTGCCGCCCGGGGCCAGGCTCGGTCCCGCGGCATCCCGGAAAAGCAGGCTCATGCGCCCGAGTATAGCCGCTGCATCGCAGCACGCGCGCCGCGCGCGCGGCGTGCGGCGCGGTCAGTGGGCGCGCAGGTCGCGCAGGCGGAATCCAGCGATGAACAGCGTCGCGACGAAGCTGCCGCCGCCCGTCGCGACGAGCACCGCGAGCCGCCCGATGCGTGTCGCCGGGCTCGCTGCGCTCCAGTCCGGCCAATGCCAGAGGCCCGCGCCGAGCACGGCGACCATCACCGCACAGGCGAGCGCGAGCCGCCCGAGGTGCCGCCCCCATCCGGGCTGGCGCTGGTGGACGCCCTCGCGGCGCAGCGCGCGCCAGAGCAGCGCGACGTTGAGGTAGCTCGCGAGCGCGCTTGCGAAGGCGAGTCCGACGTGCAGGCCCGGCACCCGCGCGAGCGCGGCCATCCAGCCCGCGTCGAGGTCGCCGGGTGCGTGCCAGATCCAGAACAGCAGCCCGACGAAGACGATGTTCATCGCCATGCTCGCGACCATGGCGGCGATCCCCGCGCGCACCGGCGTGATCGTGTCCTGCCGTGCATAGAACGCGGGCGCGAGCACCTTGACCAGCGCGAACGCGGGCAATCCGGCCGCGAGCGCGGACAGCGACATCGAGGCCATCTGCACGTCGTGCGCGGTGAAGCGCCCGTGCTGCAGCAACGTCGCGA
The DNA here is from genome assembly GCA_023430685.1 of Pseudomonadota bacterium. GTDB lineage: Bacteria > Pseudomonadota > Gammaproteobacteria > Xanthomonadales > Rhodanobacteraceae > Dokdonella_A. The sequence goes on from JAEYZH010000113.1 coordinate 18,318, forward strand.
GGATGGGCTTGGCCAGCAGCACCAGCGCGAGCATCGCGGGCACCGCGATCAGCAGCGTCGTGC
>JAEYZH010000198.1 GCA_023430685.1 Pseudomonadota bacterium
GCATGGCCGGTGCCCATCATCGCCAGGCCCATTTCGGACATGACGGTGCGCACGTCGGCGAAGTCCACGTTGATCAGGCCCGGGCGCGTGATCAGGTCCGCGATGCCCTGCACCGCCCCGAGCAGCACGTCGTTGGCCGACTTGAACGCCGACAGCAGCGTGACGTCGCGACCGAGCACGGTCAGCAGCTTCTCGTTCGGCACCGTGATCAGCGAGTCGCAGTACTGGCCGAGGTCCTCGATGCCCTTGAGCGCGACCTGCATGCGCCGGCGGCCTTCGAACGGGAACGGCTTGGTCACCACCGCGACGGTCAGGATGCCCATCTCCTTGGCGAGCTGCGCGACCACCGGCGCCGCACCGGTGCCGGTGCCGCCGCCCATGCCGCAGGTGATGAAGGCCATGTCCGCGCCGGTCAGGAGTTCGACGATGCGTTCGCGATCCTCGAGCGCGGCCTGCCGGCCGACTTCGGGATTCGCGCCCGCGCCGAGGCCCTTGGTCACGTTCGCGCCGAGCTGCAGCGTGAACTTCGCGCCGCTGCCCTTGAGCGCCTGCGCATCGGTGTTGGCGCAGACGAAATCCACGCCCTCGACACCGGCCTGCACCATGTGGCTGACCGCGTTGCCGCCGCCGCCGCCGACGCCGACCACCTTGATGACCGCGTTCGGTGCCATCTTCTCGACGAATTCGAATGCCATGTCCCATCCTCCGCAAAGTTGTGTGCCGCTGTTCTTTATCTTTCCCGGGCGCGTGACCTTCCCGGTCCGCCCCGTCCGACGGCTGGCGCGCCGCCTCGCGACCGTTTCGGTCGCTTCCCGCGATGCTCCGCACCGCGCTTCTTCCAGGGCTGAGGGCTGAGGGCGAAGGGCTGAGGGAAAGCCCGGGTAATGCTTCGCTCTTCAGCCCTCGGCCCTCGGCCCTCGCTCCTCAAAACTCTCCCTTGAACCAGGTCGACACCCGACCCCAGAGACCTCCCACCACCGACGCGCTCGGCACCACCGCGCGCGTCGCGCCGCCGCGGCTGCCGTAGATCAGCAGCCCGACGCCGGTCGACTGCATCGGGTTCGCGACGACGTCGGCGAGCCCGGTCACGTGCTGCGGCGTGCCGAGGCGCACCGGCATGTGGAACAGTTCCTCGGCGAGATCGAGCGCGCCTTCCATGCGCGCTGCGCCGCCGGTCAGCACGATGCCCGCGCGCACGAGTTCCTCCCGGCCGCTGCGACGCAGGTCCGCCTGGACCATCTCGAAGATCTCCTCGTAGCGCGGCTGCACCGCTTCGGCGAGGTTCTGGCGCGCGAGCCGCCGCGGCGGGCGATCGCCGACGCTCGGCACCTGGATCGTTTCCTCCGCATGCGCGAGCTGGGCAAGCGCGCAGGCGTAGCGCACCTTGAGTTCCTCCGCGTGCGCGGTCGGCGTGCGCATCAGGTGCGCGATGTCGCTGGTGACCTGGTCGCCGCCGATCGCGAGCGAGGTCGTGTGGCGCAGCGCGCCGCCGGTGTAGATCGCGATGTCGGTGGTGCCCGCGCCGATGTCGACCATGCACACGCCGAGTTCGCGCTCGTCCTCGGTCAGCACCGCGCGCGCCGAAGCGACCGCGGCGGGCAACAACTCGTCGACCTGCAGGCCGCAGCGGTTGATGCACTTGGTGATGTTCTGGATCGCGCTCGCCGCGCCCGTCACGAGGTGCACGTTCGCCTCGAGCCGCACGCCGGACATGCCGACCGGATGGCGGATGCCTTCCTGGCCATCGATGAGGTATTCCTGGGGCTCGCGATAGAGCACGCTGCGGTCGGCCGGGATCGCGACCGCGCAGGCGGAATTGAGCACCGCGTCGAGATCGGCCGCGCTGACTTCCTTGTCGCGGATCGGCGCGGTGCCGTGCGAGTTCTCGTCCTTGATGTGGCTGCCCGCGATCGACGCGTAGACCGAGCGGATCTGGCAGCCGGCCATCAGTTCGGCTTCCTCGACCGCGCGCTGGATCGAGTGCACGGTCGACTCGATGTCGACCACCACGCCGCGCTTGAGCCCGTGCGCCGGATGCGAGCCGACCCCGATGATCTCGACCGCCTCCCCCGCTGCGTGCTCGCCGACGATCGTCACGATCTTCGACGTGCCCACATCGAGGCCCACGATGAGGTTTTTCTCGGACTTGGGTTTCATGGGAGCCGGGAATGGGGAATGGGGGATGGGGAATGGGCCAGGAGCCGGGAACGGGGAATCGGGAACAGGGAATCGCGAGAGCCGTCACTTGCTTGCGCGAGGAGTGGCCCATCGGGCGGGCGCCAGTCACGCACGTCGGCATCGGAAGGCGGGGCGTTTCGACCATTCCCGATTCCCGGTTCCCCATTCGCGGCGCCGGGAGCGGGCGCAGCCGGATCCCAGCGCACGGCGAAGCCGTTCGCATACCTCAGGTCCACCGACTGCGGCGGTTGCGCGCGGGTGGAGGCGATGCGGGGCCAGACGTCGAGGAAGCGCTTGAGGTGCAGCATCGCTTCCTCGCGACCGAGCTCCACCACGGTCGCGGCGCCGAGCTGCAGGCGCCAGCTGCCGCGTGGCGAGAGATCGACCGAGTCGAGCACGAGGCCGCTGCCGCCGAGTTCGCGCAGGCAGTCGGCATGGAAACGCAGCACGTCGTCGAGGCGCTCGTCGGGGCCTGCGAGGCGCGGCAGGCCCTGCAGCAATTCGCCGCCTGGCACGCTGAACAGCTGGCCGGTGCGGCTGACGAGGCGGCCGCCGCTCCAGTGCGCGTACGGCTGCTGCTCGTAGACGACGAGCTCGACCGTGTCCGGCCAGCGCTTGCGCGCTTCGACGCGCTCGACCCACGGCAGGCGCGCGACCGCGTCGCGCACCTGGTCGAGCTGCATCGCGAAGAAGCCCTGCCCGAGGCCGGGTTCGGCCGCCGCGCGGATCTGCTCGGCGCTCACGTGCTCGAACTGCGCACGCACCGCGAGGCGCGTCACGGGCCAGCGTTCGCTCGCGAACCAGCCGTTCAGCACGCCGACGATCGGCAAGGCGACCAGCGTCAGCGCGATTGCCCAGGCGAGCAGCTTGGCGAGTGCGCTGCCGCTCACGTGGCGCCTCCGGGCTCGTGGTCGAAGCTCGTCTCGAGCACGCGCCAGCAGAGCTCCTCGAACGGAATGCCGATCGTCGCGGCCGCCTTCGGCACCAGCGAGTGGCTCGTCATGCCCGGCGCGGTGTTGACCTCGAGCAGGAAGTTGCGACCCTCGCGGTCGCGCATCACGTCCACGCGGCCCCAACCCGAGCAGCCTGCGGCTTCGAACGCCGCAAGTGCGAGCGCGCGCAGCTCGACCTCGGCATCGCCTTCGAGGCCCGGGCAGATGTACTGCGTGTCCTCGGCCACGTACTTGGCGTGGTAGTCGTAGAACGACCCCTTGGGCACGATGCGGATCGACGGCAGCGCCACGCCGGCGAGGATGCCGACCGTGAGCTCGTCGCCCTGGATCATTTCCTCGACCAGCAGGTCGCCCGGATAGCGCGCGGCGAGTTCCGCCGCATCATCGAGATCGCGTTGCTCGAACACGCGCGAGACGCCGACGCTCGAACCCTCGCATGCGGGCTTCACGATCACCGGCAATCCGACCTTCGCCGCCGCCGCGTGCACGTCCATCGACGCGCCACGCCCGGGGTCGGCAGCGCGCCGGGCCTTGCGCAACGCGACGAAGCGCGGCGTCGGCAGGCCTTCGGCGATCCACACCTGCTTGGTGCGCACCTTGTCCATCGACAGCGCCGATCCGAGCACGCCGGATCCCGTGTACGGCACGCGCAGGGATTCGAGCGCACCCTGCAGAACGCCGTCCTCGCCGCCGCCATGCTGGCCGTGCAGGATGTTGAACACGCGCGCGTAGTGGCCCGCGCGCAAGGCATCGAGCAGCGCCGGGATCCCGTCCACCGGATGCGCGTCGACGCCTTTCGCGCGCAGCGCGGCCAGCACGTTGCGACCCGAATCGAGCGATACCTCGCGCTCGGCGGACTGGCCGCCCATCGCGACGGCGACGCGACCGAAGGCTTTCGCGTCGTTGACGCGAAGGCCGGGAATCGGGAACGGGGAATGCGGAATCGTCGAAGCATTCACTGGCTGTTTCCCCGCGTCTTGAGTTGTCCGGCGGAAGCGAGGTCGGTCGCGGTCGCGCCGATGTCGCCGGCGCCGAGCAGCAGCAGCAGGTCGCCGTCGCGCAGCAGCGGCGGCAATGCCTCGCGCAGGTCGCGCGGATGGTCGACCAGCACCGGGTCGACCTTGCCGCGTGCGCGCACCGCGCGCGCGAGCGCGCGCCCGTCCGCGTTCGCGATCGGCGCCTCGCCGGCCGGATAGACCTCGGTCAGCAGCAGCACGTCGACCTCGGCCAGCACGTTCGCGAAGTCGTCGATGAGGTCGCGCGTGCGCGAGTAGCGGTGCGGCTGGAACGCGACCACGAGGCGACGCTCGGGCCAGCCCGTGCGCGCGGCTTCGAACACCGCCGCGAGTTCGCGCGGATGGTGGCCGTAGTCGTCGACCAGCAGCGCACGTCCCTCGTCGAGCGCGATCTCGCCGCGCACCTGGAAGCGCCGGCCGACGCCCTCGAATTTGTCGAGCGCCGCGCGCATCGCGTCCGCGTCGACGCCAAGCTGCCAGCCGACCGCGCAGGCGGCGAGTGCGTTCAGCACGTTGTGGCGGCCCGGCAGGTTCAGGCGCATCGGCAGGTTCGAACCGCCCTCGGGCAACTGCATCGTGAATTCGGTCGCACCGCCGCGCTGGCGCAAGCCGGTCGCGCGCACGTCGGCGTCGACGTCGATGCCGTAGGTGAGCACGCGGCGATTGGTTTCGCGCGCGAGCGCGGCGACTTCCGGATCATCCGCGCAGAGCACCGCGACGCCGTAGAACGGCAGGCGGTGCAGGAAGTCGTGGAACGCCTTGCGCACGCGGTCGAAGTCGCCGTCGTAATTCTCGAGGTGGTCCGCGTCGATGTTGGTGACGATCGCGATCACCGGCGAGAGCAGCAGGAACGAGCCATCCGATTCGTCGGCTTCGGCGACGAGGTATTCGCCGCTGCCGAGGCGCGCATTCGCGCCCGCCGCGATCAGCTGGCCGCCGATCACGAACGTCGGGTCGAGCCCGGCTTCCGCCAGCACGCTCGCGGTGAGGCTGGTCGTGGTGGTCTTGCCGTGGGTGCCCGCGACCGCGATGCCGCGCCGGAAGCGCATGAGCTCGCCGAGCATCTCGGCGCGCGGCACCACCGGGATGCGCCGCTCGCGCGCGGCGACGAGTTCGGGATTGTCGGCGGCGATCGCGCTCGACACGACCAGCACGTCGGCATCGGCGCCGTGCGCCGCGTCGTGCCCGCGCTCGATGCGCGCTCCGAGCGAGGCGAGCCGACGCGTGGTCGCGTTGTCTGCCTTGTCCGAACCGGACACCGCATAGCCGAGGTTGCAGAGCACTTCGGCGATACCGCTCATGCCGACGCCACCGACGCCGACGAAGTGGACGCGCCGGAAGTCCTGCATGATGTCACCGTGCTGGTGCAGCCGGACCGGCGTCATGCGGCGACCTCCAGGCAGGCGTCGGCGATGCGGCGCGCGGCATCCGGATGCGCGAGCGAACGGGCGGCTTCGGCCATGCGCAGGAGCACCTCGCGCCGGCCGACCTCCTCGAATGCCGCGCCCAGGCGCTTGACGAAGTCGTCGCCTTCCGCGACGAGGCGCGCGGCGCCGGCCGCGACCATCGCTTCGGCGTTGCGCGTCTGGTGGTCGTCGACCGCATGCGGATACGGCACGAGAATCGACGGGACGCCGGCGGCCTCGAGCTCGGCCAGCGTGAGCGCGCCCGAGCGGCAGATCACGAGGTCGGACCAGGCGTACGCGGCGGCCATGTCGTCCTCGAACGGCACCACGTCGGCTTCAATGCCTGCGTTCATGTACGCCGCGCGCGCCTTGTCGAGGTGTTTCGCCCCGCACTGGTGGCGCACCACCACGTCGAGCCGTGCGCCGCGACGCCGCAGTACTTCGGGCAACGCGGCATTGAGGCTCTGCGCACCCTGGCTGCCACCGAGCACGAGCAGGTGCAGCGGACCCTTGCGCCCGGCATAGCGCTGCTTCGGCGCGGGCAGCGCGGAGATCGCGGCGCGCACCGGGTTGCCGACCCACTCGCCATTCGCGAACACGCCGTCGAAGCCGGTCAGCACGCGCCGCGCGTGGCGCGCGAGCAGGCGGTTGGTCAGGCCCGCGATGCTGTTCTGCTCGTGCACGACGAGCGGCACGCCCGCGAGCTGCGCCGCGATGCCGCCGGGCGCCGCGACATAGCCGCCGAGCGAGAGCACGCAGCGCGGCGCGAGCGTGCGCAACAGCCCGCGCGCGGCGGCCACCGCGCGCACGACGCGCAGAGGTGTCGCGAGCAGCGTCAGCAGGCCCTTGCCGCGCATGCCCGAGATCGGCAGCGTTTCGAGCCGCAGGCCGTGTTGCGGAACTAGCCGCGTCTCGAGGCCGCCTGCCGCGCCGAGCCAGACCACCGGCACGCGCCGCGCCTTGAGCTCCTCCGCCACCGCGAGGCCCGGGAAGATGTGGCCGCCGGTGCCGCCGGCCATCACCAGCACCGGGCCGTCCGCGCGCGCGGCCGCGGCGCTCATGGGCGCACCTCGGCAAGCCGTGCAGTCGCGATCTGCAGCATCGCGTTCTCGGCGCGGCTGACCTCGTAGCTCACGCGCACGAGCAGGCCGATCGCGGCGCAGGTCATCAGCACGCTGGAGCCGCCGGAGCTGATCAACGGCAGCGTCAGGCCCTTGGTCGGCAGCACGCCGAGGTTCACGCCGATCGACACCAGCGCCTGCAGGCCGATCATCAGCGAAATGCCGAACGCGACGTAGCCGGCGAAGCGCCGGTTCTGTTCGACCGCGCGCAAGCCGATCGCGAAGCCGCGCCCGACCAGCAGCGTGAACAGCGCGAGCACGACCAGGATCCCGGCGAGGCCAAGTTCCTCGGCGAGCACCGCGAGGATGAAGTCGGTGTGCGCCTCGGGCAGGTAGAACAGCTTCTGCACCGAGCCGCCGAGTCCGACGCCGAACCACTCGCCGCGGCCGATCGCGATCAGCGCCTGGGTCAGCTGGAAGCCGTCGTTGAACGGATCGGCCCACGGGTCGAGGAACGAGGTCAGGCGCTTGACGCGATAGTCCTGGCTCAGCGCCGCGCCGGCCAGCAGCGGCGCCGCGAGCGCGCCGAGCAGCAGCAGGTTGCGCACGCGCGCGCCGCCGAGCCAGACCATGCCGAGCGTGACCGCCATCAGCAGCGCAGCCGAGCCGAAGTCCGGCTGCGCGAGCAGCAGCGCGACCAGCAGCGCGGCGATGCCGAGCGGCTTGACCAGCCCGAGCAGGCTCGCCTGCACGTTGTCGCGATGGCGCACGAGGTAGCTCGCCATGTAGACGACGAGGATGACCTTGACCACTTCGACCGACTGCAGGCCGAAGAAGCCGAGCCTGAGCCAGCGGCGCGCGCCGTTCACGCGCACGCCGATGAACGGCACGAACACCAGAAGCAGCAGCACGAAGCCACCGAGCAGGAGCAGCAGCGCGTGCCGCTCGAGCCAGTCGAGTTCGACGTGCGCCATCGCGAGCGCGATCGCGAGGCCCAGTGCGAGGAACACGAGGTGGCGTTCGAGGTAGTAGAACGCGCCGATGTGCTGGTTGTCGGCGACTGCGATCGAGCTCGACGCCACCATCACGGCACCGAGGCAGGCGAGCAGCACGGCCGCGAGGATCACGCCGCCGTCGTAGCGCCCGCGCACGTCGGCGAAGCGTTGCGCCTGCGGGTCGGGGTGGAGGTTGACCAGCAGCATCAGCGGACCTTCAACGTCGCCAGGCCAATCAGCACCAGCACCACGCTGATGATCCAGAACCGCACGATCACGCGGGGCTCGGGCCAGCCCTTGAGCTCGAAGTGGTGGTGGATCGGCGCCATCCGGAAGATGCGCTTGCCGGTGAGCTTGAAGCTCGCGACCTGCAGCATCACCGAAGCGGTTTCCATCACGAACACGCCGCCCATGATCAGCAGCACGATTTCCTGGCGCACGATCACCGCGACCGTCGCCAGCGCCGCGCCGATCGCGAGCGCGCCGACGTCGCCCATGAACACCTGCGCCGGATAGGTGTTGAACCAGAGGAAGCCGAGGCCCGCGCCCGCGAGCGAGGCACAGAAGATCGCGAGTTCGCCGGCGCCCGGGATCGCCGGGATGCCGAGGTACTCGGAGAACACGCGGTTGCCCGCGAGGTAGGCGAACACGCCGAGCGCGCTCGCGACCAGCACGCTCGGCATGATCGCGAGACCGTCGAGCCCGTCGGTGAGGTTCACCGCGTTCGAGAAGCCGACCACCATGAAGTACGCGATCGCGATGAACGCGGCGGCGCCGGCCCATGCGAGCCACGGCGTCGCGTCCATGCCGGCGAGGTGGCCGAGCGGGACTTGCACCTGCTTGACCAGCGGCAGGTAGAACGTCGTCGCGGCCGGCGTGTCGGCGCTGAAATAGAGGAACAGCGCGACCGCGAGCCCGAACACCGACTGCCAGAAGTACTTCCAGCGCGCCGCGAGGCCGCGGCTGTCCTTGAGCACGAGCTTCTTGTAGTCGTCGTAGAAGCCTATCGCGCCGAACGCGAGCGTGACGCCGAGCACCAGCCAGACATAGCGGTTGCGCAGGTCCGCCCACAGCAGCGTCGACACCGTGATCGAACCGATGATCAGCGCGCCACCCATCGTCGGCGTGCCGGCTTTCGCGAGATGCGACTGCGGACCGTCGTTGCGGATGACCTGTCCGACCTTCACCTCGGTCAGCTTGCGGATGATCGCGGGCCCCGCGAGCAGCGACACCGCGAGCGCGGTCAGCGTGCCCATGATCGTGCGGAACGTGAGGTACTGGAACAGGTGGAAACCGCTGATCCATTCACGCAGCAACGCGGCGAGTTCAAGC
>JAEYZH010000016.1 GCA_023430685.1 Pseudomonadota bacterium
CTGCGACGCTGGGCCGAACGCCAGGTCGCGCGTGCGCGCCAGCGCGCCGCGATCGCGGCCCCGCCGCCATCGGCGAACGGCGCCGACTGAAATCTCCCGCGAACTTGCCCGCGATCGCTGCAGGCCCCATCGTAACGGTCCGCCCATGGAGCCTGCGATGCCCAATCCAATCACCCATCCCCTGCTGCGCTGGGCAGGCAACCTGCGGTTCCCGCGCCTTGCCCTGCTCACCGGCGCGCTGTTCGTCGCCGACCTGCTGATTCCCGACGTGATCCCGTTCGTCGACGAGATCCTGCTCGGCCTCGGCACCCTGCTGCTCACGCAACTGCGGCGCCGCAAGCGCCCCGCGACCGGGCAGGACCGGCGCTGATGCGCTACCTGCTGTGCCTGCTGCTCGGCGCGCTTGCCGGCGCGCTGCTCGCATCGACCGCCGCGAGTGCGCTGCAGAGGCGCAACGAAGTGCCGCGCGCGCTGATGACGCTGATGAAGCACGACTTAGCCACGGCACGCCAGGGCGCACGCGCGAGCGACTGCACCGTTCCGTCGCAGGCGGCTGCGCGCACGCGCCTCGACCGGTCCGCCGCCGACATCGAGCAGCGCTTGCTCGCGCCGGCCACGAAGGATCGCGTCTTCACGCAATACGCGCAGGACCTGCGTGGCGCGATCGCGCGCTGGGACGCGTCCGCGGCGTGTGCGCTGCAGGTGGAGGCGATGACCGCGATCGGGCACGCCTGCGATGCCTGCCATCGCGATTACCGCTGACACCGCGGCGCCGGACTTCGCCGGCCGCCCGGCGACTGCCCGGGGGCGGAGTGCTGAACCGGCGAGGACGCACGCGCGGCCGCGCGTCCCTTCCCGGCTCCGCTTCCAGACCGATTGCAGGCAATTACAAGACTCATTAGTATCGTATTGCCGGCGACCCGCTGCCTACCCAGGTCCGCGGTCGGCCGGGTGCAGGCAACCCGACCGAACCGACGCCACGGACCACGATGATCCCGACTGCCCGCCGCACGTTGCTGAGCGCGATCGCGTGTGCGTTGCTGCTTGCGGCCTGTTCCGTTCCCTCCAGGCCGGAGCTGCCGCCGCTGCGCAGCGAGGCGCCGCTGGCGGGACTCCCGGCACAGGCCGGCGGCGACTGGCCCGACCCGCAATGGTGGCGTGCGTTCGCCGACCCGCAACTCGACGCGCTCGAAGAGCGCGCGCTGGCCGACGCGCCGGCGCTCGATGAAGCGCGTCGACGCTTCGACACCGCTACGCGTGCGATCGACGTCGCCGGCGCGAGCGCAGGCCTGTCGGCGCGCGCGAATGCGCAGCTCCAGCGCCAGCGGCTCAGCGAGAACGGGCTGATCCCGCCGCGCTTCCTCGGGTTCACCTGGTACAACCAGGGCGACCTCAGCCTCGAGTTCGAGTATGACTTCGACTTCTGGGGCCGCACGCGCGCCGCGGTCGCGGCCGCGGTCGACGAAACGCGCGCCGCCGCCGCCGAACGCAGCGCCGCCGCGCTGATGCTGACGGCTGCGGTCGCCGATACCTATCTCGGCTGGCAGGCCGACCAGGCGCGACTCGCGATCGCGCGCGACACGCAGGCGACGCTCGAGCGTGCGCATGCGCTCGCCGCCAGGCGCGCCGAGCGCGGCATCGACCCTCCCGACATCGGACATGAACTCGAGGCGCAACTCGCGGCCGTACGCGAACTCGCCGCCGCCTGCGAGGGCGCCGCGCGCATCCGGCATGCCGCGCTCGCCGCGCTGCTCGGTTTGTCGCCGGCCGAACTCGGCGAACTCCAACCGCGACCGCTGCCGCGCGCCGATGCACGCCTGCCCGATGACGCCGGGCTCGACCTGCTCGCGCGGCGTCCCGACATCGCCGCGAGCCGATGGCGCGTCGAGGCTGCGATGCGCCGCGTCGACGAGGCGCGCGCCGCATTCTTTCCGGACATCCGCCTCGGCGCGCTGGTCGGCCTGCAGTCGATCGACCTCGATCACCTGTTCGACGCAGGCAGCCGCATGGGCGGTTTCGGACCTGCGCTGCACCTGCCTTTGTTCGCACGCCGCCCGCTCGAGGCCGCGTACGGCGTGAGCCAGGCGCAGTTGCAGGCGGCCGCCGCCGCGCATGACGCGCGCGTCGTCGATGCGGCGCGCGAAGTCGCGCTGCACGCGCTCGAACTCGCGCAGGTCGATGCGCGTCGCGACGAGCGCAGGCGCCAGCTCGACGCGATCGAGGCACTCGAACGCAGCGCGGCGCTGCGCAGCCGACGCGGCCTCGGCGACGACCGCGCCGTGCTCGCCGCGCATGCGCGCGTGCTCGAGCAGCGCGATGCGCTCGTGCAGCTCGAATCGCAGGCGCTCTCGAGCGCGATCGCACTGACCCGCGCGCTCGGCGGCGGTTACCGCGCCGACGCACCCGCCGCCGAACCTGCCGCCGATGCGGCGCATCCGAATCCGCCACAGGTCGACCCACGATGAGCGATGAACCGCGCCCGAGTGATTCCCCCGGCGCCGCGCCGGCCCGCAACGGCAAGCGCCGCGTGCTGCTCGTCGGCGTCACGCTCGCATTCATCGCGGCAGGCATCGCCTGGTACCTCCTGTGGAGCCTGGTGTGGTCGCAGCGCGAGGT
>JAEYZH010000021.1 GCA_023430685.1 Pseudomonadota bacterium
GCGGATCTCGCGGAAGTTGAACAGCTTCTCGTAGTAGTCCGACCACTTCTGCATGTTGCCGAAGTAGAGGTTGTGCGTGAGGTGGTCGATGAAGGTCAGTCCGTAACCCTTCGGCTGCGCATCCGCGCCTTCGATCGCCTGGTACTCGTTCGCGTAGACATCGCCCTCGCGCGGCACCAGGTACAGCATGCAGTCGCCGATGCCCTTGACCACGGGCACCTCGATCGCGCGCGAATGCGCCTTGTGCGTGACCGGCTCGCCGCCGTTTTCGAGCACCTTGCGCTCGACTTCGCCCACCGGCTTCGTGAAGCGCACCGCGAAGCCGCAGGCGCAGGGGCCGTGCGTGGCGGCGAAATCGGCAGCGAACGAATCGGGATCCTCGTTGACGAGGAAGTTGACGCCGTTCTGGCGATACACCGTGATCGGGCGCGTGCGGTGGCGCAGCACCGCGCTGAAGCCCATGCGTTTGAACAGCGCATGCAGTTCGGCGCCCTGCCCGGCAGGCGCGGCGAATTCGACGAACTCGAAACCGTCGATCCCCATCGGATTCTCGAACGTGGTGACCTGCATGCCGAGGTTGGGCTGGGCGTTCATCGTGCATCTCCGGCTGGCGTTGCGTGGAAGCGGCCTGGCGACCGCCGCGCGCCGATGATCCGGCAACGCGCGAGGCCGCATGTTATAGTTTCAAATGAAACCAATATCAAGGCACGCCGCCGCATGGCCACCCACGCGCCGCTCGAACTCGAACGCTTTCTCCCCTACCGGCTGTCGATCCTGTCCAATCGCGTCAGCCAGGCGATCGCGCGCGAGTACCAGCAGCGCTTCGAGCTCTCGATGACCGAGTGGCGGGTGATGGCCGTGCTCGCGCGCTTCGACGGCGACGGGCTGTCGGCAAGTGCAGTCGCCGGACACACCGAGATGGACAAGGTCGCGGTCAGCCGCGCGGTCACGCGCCTCGCCGCGGCAGGGCGCGTGACCCGCCGTGCGCATGAAGGCGACAAGCGCCGCTCGGTGCTGCGCCTGACCGCAGCCGGATGGAAGGTGCACGACGCGATCGCGCCACTCGCGCGCGCGCACGAGCGCGCGATGCTCGCCGAACTCGACGATGACGACCGCCGCGCGCTCGCGCGCATCCTCGACAAGCTGGCGCCGGTTTGAGGCAGGGAATGGGGAACGGGGAATAGATGCAGCCGGTCGGCGCACCCTGGCCGGCACGAGCTCCGCCCGACGATTCCCTATTCCCTATTCCCGATTCCCGATTCCCCGCTACTTGACCCCATGCATGAGCCGCTGGATCAGCGGCGCGATCAGGAACAGCAGCACGCCGGGGATCACGAGCGCCCAGAAGCCGAAGGTGTAGCCCGACAGCGCCGAGTCGACGCTCATGCCGGTTTCTCCGCTGACGTGGCTCGCGAAGATGCCCGACAGGTTGTTGCCGATGCCGGTCGAGAGGAACCAGCCGCCCATCGCGAAGCCGACGAGCTTGGTCGGCGCGAGCTTGGTCGTCATCGACAGGCCGATCGGCGACAGGCAGAGCTCGCCGATCGACTGGATCACGTAGACCATGAACAGCGTCCAGAACGGGATCTTGCCCGCGTCGCTGACCAGGCTCGAGAGCGCGAACATCAGCAGCAGGAACGCGAGTCCGTTGAAGACGAGGCCGAGGCCGAACTTGCGCGGGATCGACGGGTTGTTGCGGCCCATCCGGATCCACAGCCAGGCCAGCAGCGGCGCGAACGTGATGATCGCGATCGAGTTGACCGACTGGAACCACGCGACCGGGAAGATCCAGTCGCCGAACGCGCGGTCCACGATGTTCTGCGCGAGGAAGTTGAACGAACTGCCGGCCTGCTCGAAGAACATCCAGAACAGCACGTTGAACGCGAAGATGATCAGCATCGCGATCGTCTTGTCGCGAGCGACCTTGCCTTCGCGGATGCCCTCGACCAGCAGCATCACGCCGAGCCCGATGAACATCGCCGACAGGATCCACTGCAGCGAGCTGGCGCCCATCGAGAGCAGGAAGTAGATCAGCGGGATCGCGACCAGCGCGCCGACGACGGTCATCACCACGCGCCCGAGGCCTTCGGCATCCTGCGGCGGGCGCCCGATGCCCTCGAGCTGGCGACGCCCGAACCAGAACCAGACCAGGCTCAGCAACATGCCGATGCCCGATGCGATGAACACGACCTTGTAGGCCGGCATGCCGGGCTGGCCACCGAGCATGCGCTCGGCCAGCCATCCGGTCAGCAGCGGCGCGAGCATCGCGCCGAGGTTGATGCCCATGTAGAAAAGCGTGAAACCCGAGTCGCGGCGTTCGTCGCCGCGCGTGTACAGCATGCCGACCATCGTCGAGATGTTCGGCTTGAACAGGCCGTTGCCCGCGATGATCGTCGCGAGCCCGAACTTGAACACGTTTTCGTCCGGCATCGAGATCATGAACAGGCCGGCGGCCATGATCACCGCGCCGACGAGGATCGATCGCTGGTAGCCGATCACGCGGTCCGCGACGTAGCCGCCGAAGATCGCCGCCGCGTAGACGAGCGCGAGGTAGGCGCCATACGTCTGGTTCGCGGGCGCTTCGCCGGTACCGCTGCCGCCGTGGAACTGCGCGACGATGTAGAGCACGAGCGCCCAGCGGATCCCGTAGAACGCGAAGCGTTCCCAGAATTCGGTCATGAACAGCATCCACAGCGGGCGTGGATGCCCGAGCATCTGCCTGAATTCCGGCAGCTGCTGCTCCGGCACGTTGGTCGCGGCTCCGCTCATGCGGCTGTACCCCTTCGATGACTGGTGATCGGCGCGTGCCGGTGGCACGCGGCCGACGAGATTTACCGGCTGGCGCCAGCCGCGTCAACGCGAATCGGGCAAACCGATGTGACGCATCGCAACAATCAGGCGCTGCCGATGTGCGTGCGCACGTCCAGCAATTCGGGGAAGAACACGAGGTCGAGCGCCTTGCGCAGGAAACCGACGCCCGAAGAACCGCCGGTGCCGCGGCGGTAACCGATGATGCGCTCCACCGTCTTCATGTGGCGGAACCGCCAGAGCTGGAAGTTCTCCTCGATGTCCACCAGCTGCTCGCACAGGTGGTATTCGGGCCAGAACGCGCGCGGATCTTCGTAGATGCGCCGGAACACCGGCAGCAACGCAGGCGCGCGCTCGTGCGGCGCGGTCACGTCGCGCGCAAGCAGTTCGGGGGGCACCTGGTGCCCGCGGCGTGCGAGATAGCGCAGCACCTCGTCGTACAGGCTCGGTGCCTCGAGCGTCTCGCGCAGCTGCGCCTGCGAAGGCGGATCGTGCTCGAACACCCGCAGCATGTCCGCATTCTTGTTGCCGAGCAGGAACTCGATCATGCGGTACTGGTGCGACTGGAACCCCGAGGCGGGTCCGAGCACGTGGCGGAATTCGAGGTATTCCGACGGCGTCAGCGTCGCGAGCACGCCCCACTGCGCGAACAGCTGCTGCTGCACCTGCTTCACGCGCGCGAGGATCTTCAACGTCGAATCGACATCATCCTCGCGCAGGCGCAGGATCGCGGCACGCAATTCATGGATCATGAGCTTGAGCCAGAGTTCGGCGACCTGGTGCTGCACGATGAACAGCATCTCGTCGTGGTGCGGCGGGTCGCTCAGCGGCTTCTGCGCCGACAGCAGCAGTGGCAGTTGCAGGTAACCGCCGTAGGTCGTGCGATCTCGCAGGTCCAGTTCGATGCCCTGCTCCAGTGCGCGCAGGTTGTGCGATTCGGTCATTGCGGATCCCAGGGTTCCGGAACGAACCAGTCTAACGCCAAGCGGCGATGTTGCGCCGAGTCTTGCGGACCTGCGGGCGTCTTGCTTACTGTTCGACATTCCCTCGCCGGGCCCGCGCCGATGGCCCGCGACGCGTCCCGCCCGACATCGGCGCCGCGTCCCGCGCGTGATCGCGCCCGCGAGCCTGCAACGGAGGCTGTCTTGTCCATCGCCGCAACTTTCGAGATCGAATTCCTCCAGTACCTCGACGCCGAGGGCAAGCTGGTGCGTGACGACCTGCCCGCGATCGCGCGCGACGTGCGCGAGCTGGTGGCGCTCTACAGGCAGATGCTGTTCGTGCGCGTGTTCGACGCGAAGGCGGTCGCGCTGCAGCGCACCGGCAAGCTCGGCACCTACGCCTCGTGCCTCGGCCACGAAGCCGCGCACATCGCGATCGGCAGCGCGATGCAGGAGGACGACGTGTTCGCCCCGATGTACCGCGAGTACGGCGCGCAGTTCATCCGCGGCGTCAAGCCACGCGAGGTGCTGCTCTACTGGGGCGGCGACGAACGCGGCAGCGATTTCTCCGGCCCCGCGCACGATTTCGCGTGGTGCGTGCCGATCGCGACGCAGTGCCTGCATGCGGCTGGCGCGGCGCTCGCGTTCAAGCTGCGCGGCGAACCGCGTGTCGCGGTGACGGTGGTCGGCGACGGCGGTTCGTCCAAGGCCGACTTCAACAGCGCGATCAACGTGGCCGGCGCGATGCAGCTGCCGCTGGTCGCCGTGATCGTCAACAACCAGTGGGCGATCTCGGTGCCGCGCAAGGCGCAGACCGGGGCGAAGACGCTCGCGCAGAAAGGCATCGCGGCCGGGCTCGAATGCCTGCAGGTCGACGGCAACGACCTGATCGCGATGCGCAGCGCGATGGACCACGCGATCAAGCGCGCGCGTCACGGCCATGGCGGGATGGTGATCGAGGCGGTCACCTATCGCCTGTCCGACCACACCACCGCGGACGACGCGCGTCGCTACAGGGCCGACGACGAGGTGAAGGCCGCGTGGCAGCGCGAGCCGCTCAAGCGCCTCAAGGCCTATCTCGTCGGCCTCAACGCGTGGACCGACAAGGAAGAGGAAGACTGGAAGGCCGACTGCGCGCAGCGCGTCGATGCCGAGGTCAATGCGTACCTCGAAACGAAATCGCAACCGGTCGAGGCGATGTTCGACTACACCTGGGCCGAATTGCCCGCCGACCTCGCCGCGCAGCGCGCGCAGGCACTCGGCGCGGACAAGGCGCCGCACTAAATTGCAGGAGCGCACCCTGTCCGCGACCTGCGCGGATCGCGCACAGGGTGCGCTCCTACCGGAGATATCATCCCCATGGCACAAATCACCCTGATCGAGGCCGTCACCCAGGCCCTCGCGTACGAGATGAAGGCCGACCCCGGCGTCGTCGTGCTCGGCGAGGACGTCGGCGTCAACGGCGGCGTGTTCCGCGCGACCGTCGGCTTGCAGGAGACATTCGGCGCCGACCGCGTGATCGACACGCCGCTGTGCGAAACGACGATCGCAGGCCTCACGGTCGGCCTCGCCGCGCAGGGCATGAAGCCGGTCGCCGAGGCGCAGTTCGAAGGTTTCATCTACCCGATGATGGAACACATCGCGTGCCATGCGGCGCGCCTGCGCACGCGCACGCGCGGTCGCATGACCTGCCCCGCGGTGTTCCGCGCGCCCTGGGGTGGCGGCATCCGCGCGCCCGAGCACCATTCGGAAGCGAACGAGCACCTGTTCACGAACATCCCGGGCATCCGCGTGGTGCTGCCGTCATCGCCCGGGCGCGCCTACGGCCTGCTGCTCGCCGCGATCCGCGACCCCGACCCGGTCGTGTTCTTCGAACCCAAGCGCATCTATCGCCAGTACAAGGAAGAGGTGCCGGACGACGGCGAGGCGCTGCCGCTCGATGTCTGCTTCGTGCTGCGCGACGGCAGCGACGTGACGCTCGTGACCTGGGGCGCCCAGGTCAAGGAAACGCTGGAGGCCGCCGATGCGCTGGCCGAGCAAGGCATCAGCGCCGAAGTCATCGATGTCGCGACGCTGAAGCCGCTCGACTTCGACACGATCCACGAATCGGTGCGCAAGACCGGCCGTTGCGTGATCGTCCACGAGGCGCCGCGCACCGCCGGCTTCGGCGCCGAGATCGCCGCGCGCCTCGCCGACGAAGCCCTCTACGACCTGCTCGCACCGGTCGAACGCGTCACCGGCTACGACACCCACATCCCGCTCTATCGCCTCGAAATGAAATACCTGCCCAGCGTCGAGCGTATCGTCGCCGCCACGATGCGCACGCTCGCCGCCAGCTGAGCTGGCTGCGAGCATGCGCGGGAATGGGGAATCGGGAATGGGGAATCGTTCAAGACGAAGCCGCCAACATCCCTTTCACCGCTCTTCCCGTTCCCGATTCCCCATTCCCGATTCCCGGACTCGACATGGCTGACCTCAAGACATTCCACCTCCCCGACCTCGGCGAAGGCCTGCCCGACGCGACGATCGTCGAATGGCTGGTGCCGGTCGGTGGCACCGTCCGGCTCGATGAGCCGATGGTCTCGATGGAGACCGCGAAGGCCGTCGTCGAGGTGCCCTCGCCGTTCTCGGGCAAGCTCGCGAAGGTGCACGGCAACGCGGGCGACGTGATCGCGACCGGCGCCGCGCTGGCGGAGTTCGAACTCGACCCGAACGCACCGCAGCGCGCCGAAGCCGAGTCGACCGGCCACCACCATGCGCCGCCACCGAAGGGCGCCGCACCGGGCAAGGGCGTCGGCAATGAAGCCGCGGACGGCACCGGCGTGGTCGCCTCCGACGAAGGCGGCGAGATCGTCACGAACGACGACTCCGGCCGCGCCGACGAAGGCACCGTGGTCGGCGCGATGCAGTCGAGCGACCGCGTGCACGCCGAACAGGCGACGAGCATCGGCGGCGTCAAGGCGGTTCCCGCGGTTCGCGCACTCGCGAAGAAGCTCGGCGTCGACCTCGCACGCGTACGCGCGAGCGGCGCCGGCGGCGTGGTCACGCTGAAGGACGTGAAGGACGCGGCCGCGGCCGGCACCGCGAAACTCGGTGCGCCGCTTCCATCTGCGCACGCCACCCCGTCCTCGGCCCCCGGCCCTCAGCCCTCTCAGGTTCAGCGCACCGCGGTCTCCGCGAGCGGCAAGCCGATGCGCACCACGCCACCGGGCGCGAGCGCGACGGGCCAGCCCGAACAGCTCAAGGGCGTGCGCCGCAACATGGCGCGCGTGATGGCGGACGCGCACGCGAGCGTGGTGCCGACCACGCTCGTCGACGACGCCGACCTGCATGAATGGATCGGCAAGCAGGACATCACCGCGCGCCTGATCCGCGCGATCGTGGCGGCCTGCAAGGCCGTGCCTGCGCTCAATGCGTGGTTCGACGGCAAGAACCTGACCCGCACGCTGCATCCGCACGTCGACATCGGCATTGCGGTCGATACCGACGACGGCTTGTTCGTGCCGGCGTTGCGCAATGCCGACATGCTCGATGGCGCCGGCATCCGCACCGCGATCCAGCGCCTGCGCATGCAGGTCGAGGATCGCTCGATCCCTTCGTCCGAGCTTTCGGGGTACACGATCAGCCTGTCGAACTTCGGGATGTTCGCGGGCCGCTACGCGACCCCGGTGGTGGTGCCGCCGACCGTCGCGATCGTCGGCGCCGGCAAGCTGTGCCACGACGTGGTCGCGGTGATGGGCGGCATCGAAGTGCATCGGCGCATGCCGATCTCGCTGACGTTCGACCACCGTGCCGCGACCGGCGGCGAGGCCGCGCGCTTCCTCAAGGCCCTGCTCGACGACCTCGCGCGGCCGCAGTAGCGGCGGATGGCAGAGCAGCGATCCGAGTGGGCCGAAGACCGCGGCACGCACGCCGACGCCGACCCGCCGCCGCTGGTCGCCACCGCGCAGCGGCTCGCGCCGCTGCTGCTCGCGCACTTGCGCAGCCAGGCGCGGCACGCGCGCCGGCGGCTCCGTGCAGGCGACACGCTGTGCACGACCGCGCTCGTGCATGAAGCCTTCCTGCGCCTGCAGCCCGCCGACGGTTGGCACGGCGAACAGCACTTCCTGCGTGCCGCCGCGCTCGCGATGCGCCAGGCTCTGGTCGATCACGCGCGGATGAAACTCGCGGCCAAGCGCGGCGGTGGCTCCACGCTGTCGCTCGACGAAGCCGATGCCGAACCCTGGTGGGACAGCGACGAACGCCTGGTCGAGTTGGACGAAGCGCTGCAGCGGCTTTCCGTGCTGAGTCCGCGCCTGACCCGCGTCATCGAATGCCGATTCTTCGGTGGCTATTGCGAACGGGATACCGCGCGCATCCTCGGCGTGACCGACCGCACCGTGCGGCGCGACTGGCTCAAGGCCCGTGCCTGGCTCCACCGTGAGCTCGGCGACGTGACGCCCGCAGCCGCGATCGGCGCGGGAGCCGCGACATGAGCGGGCCAGCGGCCGACCGATTCGCCCGCATCGACTCCCTGCTCGACGCAGCGCTCGACCGACCCCTCGATGGCCGCGCCGCATTCCTGGAAACCGCATGCGAAGACCCGGCGTTGCGCCAGGAGGCCCACGCATTGCTGCATGCGATCGAGGCATCGGCGGGATTTCTCGACGCACTGCACGCAGCGGGCGTCGGACACGCCGGTGACGAGATCGGCGCCTGGAGACTGGTGCGCCCGCTCGGCCGTGGCGGCACTGGCGAAGTATGGCTCGCGCGCAGGAACGATGGCCGTTTCGAGCAACAGGTCGCGGTCAAGCTGCTGCACCATGACGGCGGCGATCACGCGCGCCTGCTCGACGAGCAGCGTCTCCTTGCGCGACTGCAGCATCCCGGCATCGCGCGCCTGCTGGATGCAGGCAACCTCGCCGACGGGCGACCGTACATGGTGATGGAGTACGTCGATGGCCTGCCACTGCTACGCCACTGCCTGACGCATTCGCTCGCGGTCGATGCACGGCTCGCGTTGTTCCTGCGCGCCTGCGATGCGGTCGCGTTCGCGCACCGCCACCTGGTCGTGCATGGCGACTTGAAGCACGAGAACATCCTGGTGCGCGCTGATGGCGGCGTGGCCCTGCTCGATTTCGGCATCGCGCGCCTGCTCGACCATCCGCCGCGCGGGGGCGAGCCGGAGATCGTTCACTTGACGCCGGCGTACGCGGCGCCGGAACAACTGCGTGGTGCGCCACCAAGCACGCAGACCGACGTGCATGCACTCGGCGTGTTGCTGCACGAATTGCTCGCGGGCCAGTCGCCGTGGGGCCATCTCGCTCCATCGGCTCCGCTCGCGCTGCTTCAGCGCGCACATGCAGGTGCCGCGCAGGCACCGAGCACGCAAGCGCCGTCGGCCACACTCGCGCGCCGGCTGCGCGGCGACCTCGATGCGATCGTCGGAAAGGCGACGCAGGAAGCGCCAGCGCTGCGCTATGTCTCGGTGGAAGCGCTCGCGGACGACGTGCG
Source organism: Pseudomonadota bacterium (assembly GCA_023430685.1). GTDB lineage: Bacteria > Pseudomonadota > Gammaproteobacteria > Xanthomonadales > Rhodanobacteraceae > Dokdonella_A. Next base: position 9,243 of record JAEYZH010000021.1, read on the forward strand.
ACGCCATCTCGCGCACGAACCGGTACGCGCTCGCCGCGCCGGTGCCGGCTACCGCCTTCAGCGACTGCTGCGCCGCCACTGGTTCGCAACCGGCGCCGCGCTGCTGTTGTTCGCCTGCATGGCGGCCGCGCTGGCGGCGATCTCGCTTGCGCGCCGCGATGCATTGCGCGAGCGCGATGCGGCCCAGGTCGAGGCCAGGCGCAGCAAGGCCGTACGGGACTACCTCGCGCACATGTTCCGGGATGCGGGACAACATTCTCAGGGTGGCGCCGCGTTGAGCGCACAACACGTGCTCGCACGCGCGGCCGCGCGCATCGACGCGGGATTCGCGGATGCGCCGGCAACCAACGCCGAGGTGCTGAAGGCACTCGGCGAACTGCATTTCTACATCGACGACTACGCGGGAGCCGAGCCCCTGCTGCGTCGCTGGCTCGCGCGCGAAGCCGCCATCGCGGACGACGTCGCCGCAGCCGACGTGCGCTTCACGCTGGCCGAGACGGTCCACCGCATGGGCAGGCCCGCGGAGGCGAAGGCGTTGCTCGCCTCGGCGCAGGCGTTCTGGCAGCGTGACCCGCAGCGGCATGCCGACGTGCTGTTGACCAGTCGTGCACTCGAGGCACGCCTGCTGCGTGAAGGCGGGGATGCAGCCGCGGCACTGGACACGCTCGAACGGGCGCGCGACGAACGCCTGCGGCGTTCCGGGCGCGTGCATTTCGAAACCGCGGCGTTGTACACCAACCTCGGCGCCGCCTACAGTGAGTCGGGGCGCCTCGATGAGGGCATCGCGGCATCGCGGGAAGCGATGGCGTTGTGGCAGCTGCTCGGCCTCGACGATGGCAACGATGCGCTGAACACGCTCAACAACCTCGCGGCGATGCAGTTCCGCAAGGGCGACCTCGTCGAGGCCGAAGCCGCGTTCTCGCAGGCGCTCGCTCTTCGGCGCGCGCTGCTCGGCCCCTCCGCCGCGACCGCCGCTCTGCTCGGAAACCTCGCGCGCGTGCTGCAACGCCAGCAACGCCATGATGCGGCGCTCGAATATGCCGGCGAGGCTGAGGCGATGGCTTCCGCGCACGCGGGTGAATCCAGTCCGCTCGCGCAGGCTGCGCGCGTGACGCATGCGGAACTGTTGCTGGCACTCGACCGCGCCGACGAGGCCGCCGAGGTGCTCGACGCTTTCGCCACGCACGATCCGTCGCCGCTGCCCGGATCGCTGCGCCTGCGCGCGGCGTTCGCCGATGCCGACCGTCATCGCCGCCTCGGCGACGCGTCGAGCTCGCGTACGCGCATCGCCGATGCCGAGTCGCTGATGGACGCGATGGGCGCGGAAGCCGAACCGTTCCGCGCACGCCTCGACGCGCTGCGTCGCTGAGGCGAACTCCGGCCTCGCGGCGAGCGACGCGCCTGTCGGACTAGGGCTCCCGCTCGAGCTCGACCCGATAGCTCACGTCGTCATCGAACAGCACGCCGGCGGCGCCCTGCACCGGCCGTGGCAAATGCAGCAGCAACGGGTTCGATGCGTCCGCCGACACGGCCAGCCGCAGGTACAGGCCCTCCGGCGCGACCAGGGCGTGCTCGACCTCCCCGCGCGCACCGACCCATTCGCATGGCTCGGCCATCACGTCGTCGCATATCGCGCGTCCCGCGGCCCACGCGACCTGCGCGCGATCGCGGCCGCGGTCGTGCACGATCGACAGGCGCAGCGCCTCGGCGCCGGCACGCGTGCGGATGCGTGGATCGTCGCGCAGCACCAGCCATTCCCCCTGCCACGGACCGGCTGGCCGCTCGAGCGCTCGCTCCGCGGCGGATTGCATGGTGTGCGCGGGTTCGTGTGCAACGCTGGCGGATGCGCAGCACAGCAACGCGGCAACGAGTGCCCGTCCGTGCAGGAAGTTTCCGCTCATGCGGGGGCGTCGATCCCGCGGCGCCGGCATGGTCATGGCGCGCGTACATGCAGTTCGGTGATGTCGAAGCGACCGCTCGCGCGCGGGAGCGTTTGCCCGGCGAGCCCCTTCGCCAGCACGCCCGGCTGCATGTCCGCTGCGTCGAAGCTGCCGGCAATCGACCAGGAGTCGGCACTGCCTCGCTCAAGGCGATCGAGCGCGAGCCTCAGCTTGCCGCCCTTGCGCGACTTCGATTCGAAACGATCCGCCACGCGCTTGCCAGCGGGTCGGTACTCCAGGGTCGGGTCGAGCACCTCGTCGCCGCCGATCGCCAGCGAGAACCCGAGCGTGACCTTGCTGCCATCCGTGGCCTCACCCTCGATCGACACCTGTTCGCGCCGGACGATCTCGATGGCGCGTACCTGCGCGGAATACATCGTCCTGCCGGCGAACGCATCGGCGAGGGCCTGCACCTCGGAAGCACCTACCTTGGCAGGCCCGCCGACCCGCGCATTCGCCTCCTCCAGCGCAGCCTTGCCCTCCTTGCCCGCGAGGCGCTCGGCCGCACGCTGGCCGAGGTCATCGGCGATCTTGGTCGCCAGTACGCGATAGGTGCGCGAACCCTCGCCGAGATCCAGCGTGATCGTGCCCTGCAGGCGTTGCCCGGGCTGCAGGGTGGCGGTCGACGGCGCGCCGCGGGCCGCGCGCGTTGCAACCTCCACTACCTGCCCAGCGGGTCTAGAGTCGGAGCCGGCCGGCAGCGAGGCGTCCGTGCACCCCGCAGCCAGGGCGACGGAGAGCATTGCTGCAGGAAGCGGCAACGCGCGAATGCGGGGGAGCCGATGCAGCGCGCCGAATCGACGCGCGCGGCTCACGGCTCGTCTCCCGCGAGCGCTTGGCAGCCCACTTCGTAGGAGCCGAAGGACCGCTGGTAGTCCTCGGGCATGCTCGGGAAGCGCGCACCGTCGGGAACGCTGAAGTTTTCGCCGTCATAGCCAGGTTCGGTGAACACGAGGATCCCGCACCCCTGCTCGCACGCGAGTGACTTGATGGCGTTACGCCAGCGTTCCGGCGTCTCCCGCACTCGCAGGCCCGATTCGCCACCCATCTGCATCGAGTCGCCGGTGTAGTTCTCCTGGTCGTAGGCCGTACACCCTTCGTTGAATCGGAGACTCGCGGTATTCGGCAGCGGCTTGTCCGCGCAGGGCACACCCCCGTCGATCTCGATCTGGTGCACACCAGCCTTGATGCCCATGGCGCTGCCCTCGTGCCCTTCCCTCGGCTGAGCCAGCGCGGCGGCGGCGTCCCAGCGGAAGCACACCGGATTCGTGCGGAAGTTGCTGCCGATCGGCTCGAAGAACCACGCGCTGCACAGTTCGTCGCCATCACACATCGCTCGGCACTCCTGCGCTTGCGCCGCGTCGGCAAGCTCGACCGCCTCGAACGTCTTGCGTCGATTCTCCGGCACGTCATTCGCGAGGCCGCCCGTGGGCCAGGTGGACATGCCCGGCATCCAGGGTTCGCCCGTGTCGAACTGGCCACATTCCGGAGCGGGTTCCTCGATCCGAGGTTCCGCGGCCGCGACGGACGCCATCGCCTGGTTCAGTTCGGCGGCATCGCGCGCATCGAGGTAGCGCCCGCCGGTCGTGCGCGCGAGGCACTGCAGTTGCTCGCGCGCTTTCGAATTCCCGCCGAGGTCGAAGCCGATCACGTGCGCGGTGAAGTCCACGCCGAGCGCCTCGAGTTCCTCGCCGACCGCGCAGGGATCGGCCGAGCAGGTCTCCTCCCCGTCGCTGACGAGGATCACGGTGGCCTTGCGTTCCAGATGCCGCAGCGCCGCTGCAGCCTGTCGCACCGACTCGCCGATCGGCGTCATGCCCCTGGGTTGCAGCGTGGCCACGCGCTTCCGGATCGCATCCGAATCGAACCGGTCGACCGGTTGCAGCAACTCGATGTCCGCGCAGTCGCCCTTGCGCCGATGTCCGTATGCCATGAGGCCGAGGTCGGTCCCGTCCTCCCATTGCGCGACCAGCGTATCGACTGCCTCGCGCGCGATCTCGATCTTCGCGCGGCCGTCGACCTGTCCCCACATCGAGCCGGATGCGTCCAGCACCAGCAGCGCGCCCGCGTTCCCGCCAGCCTGTGCTGCGCCCGAGGTCACGAGGACCGCCAGCGCCACGAACCAGTTTTTTTTCATGGATATCCTCATCGATGGTGGGCCGCGCGGGCCGGATCGGGGGTCACTTACGGGGAACCGCGACGGATCCGGACATCGGGCGCGGCCCGGGACCCAAGTTGCGAGGAGGGCATCGATCCGCCGTGCGCGTGACCCCGCGATCTCGATCCGCGAGGACATGCCCTTCACGGACTGCCGGAGTATCTCGGGGCGCGCGTGCCGCGAGCGCTGCGGAGCCGTAGAATCGGCGGACGGTTCCCGCCCTGCAGGCGCGCATGCGCTCGTGTATGATCCGCGCCCTGATTTATCCCTACATCCGTATAGAAGGATATTTGCCGCGATGAGCAGCTACCTGTTCACCTCCGAATCGGTCTCCGAAGGCCATCCGGACAAGGTTGCCGACCAGATCTCCGATGCCGTGCTCGACGCGATCCTCGCGCAGGACAAGCGCGCGCGCGTGGCGTGCGAGACGATGGTGAAGACCGGCGTCGCGATCGTCGCGGGCGAAATCACCACCAGCGCGTGGATCGACCTCGAGGCGCTCACGCGCAAGGTGATCCTCGACATCGGCTACGACAGTTCCGACGTCGGTTTCGACGGCGCGACCTGCGGCGTCCTGAACCTGATCGGCAAGCAGTCGCCCGACATCAACCAGGGGGTCGACCGCAAGAGGCCCGAAGAACAGGGCGCCGGCGACCAGGGCCTCATGTTCGGCTACGCGACCAGCGAGACCGACACGTTCATGCCGGCGGCGATCCATCTTTCGCATCGTCTCGTCGAGCAGCAGGCGAAGGTGCGCAAGAAGAAGAACTCGCCGCTGCCGTGGCTGCGCCCCGATGCGAAGAGCCAGGTCACGCTGCGCTACGAGAACGGCAAGGCGGTCGCGATCGACGCGGTCGTGCTGTCGACCCAGCACGATCCTTCGGTCAAGCAGAAGGACCTCGTCGAGGCCGTGCGCGAGTACATCCTGAAGCCGGTGCTGCCGAAGAAGTGGCTGCACAAGGGCACCAAGTTCCACATCAATCCGACTGGCAAGTTCGTGATCGGCGGCCCGGTCGGCGACTGCGGCCTGACCGGGCGCAAGATCATCGTCGACACCTACGGCGGCTGGGCACGCCACGGCGGCGGCGCGTTCTCGGGCAAGGATCCGTCGAAGGTCGATCGATCGGCCGCGTACGCGGCGCGCTACGTGGCCAAGAACATCGTTGCGGCGGGCATCGCCGATCGTTGCGAGGTGCAGGTGTCCTACGCGATCGGCGTGGCGCAGCCGACCTCGATCTCGGTGACGACCTTCGGCACCGGCAAGATCGACGACGGCAAGATCGAGAAGCTGATCCGCAACCACTTCGACCTGCGCCCGTACGGCATCATCCGGATGCTCGACCTCGTGCACCCGATGTACCAGTCGACCGCCGCCTATGGCCACTTCGGTCGCACGCCGTACGACGTGGTGACCGCGGACGGCGGCAAGTTCACCGCGTTCTCGTGGGAAAGGACCGACAAGGCCGCCGAACTGCGCAAGGCCGCGGGCCTGCGTTGATCCACGGCCGGGCGGGCTGCACGCGCAGCCCGCCCGCACCCGCCGCGAGGCTTCCGCCTCCCGGCCGATTGAAGTAGCCTCGACGGCCCGGTCGCCCCGCTGCGGCGACGCCGGTTGCATGAGGCATCCGAATGCTCGTTCCCTCCCGCACGCGGCTCGGCGCGCGCCTGCGCATCCCTCGCATCTGCGCGTTCGTCCTGCTCGCCGCGTCTGCTGCGTCCGTGATGGCCGCACCGCGCACGAAACCACCGCTCGACCTGCTGCACGCGCAGGACAACTGGCTCGTCGCGGGCCGGCTCGCCGAGATCGTTCCCGGCCGCCTCGTGTTCGACCGCGCCGAAGTGCTCGCCGGCAAGGGCGAGCCCCCCGAGCGCATCGACGTGCGTGCCCCGGTGGTTCCGCGCGCGCCCGCGGTCGGCGACGCCTGCATCATCGGGTTCAGCATGGTCCATCGCGACAAGCGGTTGCCCGGCATGAAAGCAGGGAACACCGAGGGCGCGGTGCTGCTGTCGAGCACCGGCCTCGAACCCGCGTTGTTCGCCGACACGCCGCAGCTGCGCGCGATCCTGCGCACCGGCGCGAGCGTTGCCGGTCGACAGTCGCGCGAGATGCTCGACCTGCTGCTTGCGGCGCTCACCGGCGAGGACCAGGCACTGCGCGACCTCGCAGCCGCGCAGATCGCGATGGAGCCCAACATCGGCAAACGGCTCCGGCGCGCCGACCGCGCCGCGCTGGAGCACGCGATGCGCGAGGGCGGGTTGTCGGCCGACACCCGTTCCACCCTGCTGCTGGCCGCCGCGACGCGTACGGGCGACCTCGGGGGCTGGTGGAGGCAACTGGCCACGGACGTAGTGACAAGTACGCCCACAGGCGGATATTCTCGGGAGACCCCGGTCCCCGTCGCCATCGTGCTGACGGCGTTCGAGGTACTGGAACAGCACGCCGTAAAGCTTCCGCCGGAATCGGTCTCGCGCTGGCTGCGCAGCCCCGAGCGGCTCCTGGTCGAGCGTGCCGGTTCGATGTTGCGGCGGGAATCCCCGGCGCTGGAGCGGGAAGCGACCGAACAGGCGCTGGCCGATCCCGCTTTGCCGGAGACCACGCGCCGCTACCTCGGAGATCACCTGCGCCGACTCGAGCGCGCCGCCGGCGACAAGGACGCACGGTAGGACGGGCACAAGATCGCGATCCCGCGCGGACGACGGCAGTCCGCCGTCGGGCACACAAGACGCCGCTTCTTTCCTCAGGGGAGTTCCGCCATGGTCCTGCGTTTCCGCCCGGCCGCGCTGCACGCTGCCGTCCTCCTCGCGCTCTGCGCGCCTGCCGCGCACGCGGCCGCCGTCACACCGGACGTGATCCGCGCCTCGCGGCACGATGTCTCGGCGCCGATGCGCGACATCATCCGCACGATGCCGCCGGCCCTGCCGATGGGCACCGGCGATGAACCGTTCCTCGTTCCCAACATCCTGCTGAAGCCGGAATCGCGCACCAGCTCGCTGGTGCCCGATTACTCGCGCGCGCAGACGCGCGGGACCGGCATTCCGGCGCCCGCGATCGACCTCAGCTTCGACGGCATCAACCAGGCCACTTCGGGCTGCGGCTGCCTGCCTCCGGACACCAACGGCGACGTCAGCGACGAGCACTACATCCAGTGGGTCAATGGCGGCTGGGCGGTCTACGACAAGACCACCGGCGCGACCGTGCAGGGGCCGACGCCCGGCAACTCGTTCTTCGTCGGCTTCGGCGGCAAGTGCGAGACCACCAATTCGGGCGACCCGATCGCGCTGTGGGATCCGCATGCGCAGCGCTGGGTCATGAGCCAGTTCGTCACCTCCGCGCCGTACGCGCAATGCGTCGCGGTCTCGACGACCTCCGATCCACTCGGCACCTATGCACGCTACGAGTTCAACTGGCCGGTGTTCGGCGACTACCCGAAGATGGGCGTGTGGACCGACGAGGGCGGCAGCCAGGACGCGTATACGCTGATCACGCACGAGTTCGGCGCCTCTTTCCAGGGCGCCGCGCTGATCGCGATGGACCGCGCCGCGATGCTCGCGGGCGAGCCGGATGCGGCGATGGTGCGTTTCGCGGGCTTCGATGCCTACGGCGTGCAGCCGATCCACCTCGGCCCCGGCGAGCTCGCGCCGAACGGCAGCTGCCCTACCTACATCCATTTCGACGCGAACACCGCCGACTACCTGTTCTGGGACATGTGCCTGGACTGGGACACGCCGGCCAACACGACGATCTCGGCGCAGCCCGAGCGCGTCGCGGTCGCTCCGTTCGTGCCGTTCTTCGACGACGTGCAGCAGCAGGGTTCGGCCAACGGCCTCGATTCGTTCGGCTCGAACCTGATGTACCGCGCGACGGCGCGCACGTTCCCGGCCGATGCCCCGACGCGGACCTCGCTCGTGGTCAACCACGTCGTGCAGGGTCCGTTGCAGCAGGCCGGCATCGGCTGGGCGCATTTCAACCTGCGCCCGACCAGCATCAGCGCCGGCAACGACCGCATCTTCGGCGATGGCTTCGACGGCGGACCGCTGCCCGAGATCCCTGCCGAACCCGCGCCGAGCGCGAAATCGCTCGTCGATGAAGGCACCTACGCGCCGGATGCGTCGAATCGCTGGATGGGTGGCATCGCGATCGATGCGAGCGCCAACATCGGCGTCGGCTATTCGCAGTCGAGCGCGCTGATGCACCCGCAGCTGCAGATCACGGGTCGCGCGCTGTCGGATGAACCCGGCATGCTTCGCGACGAGCAGAACTGCACGGCCGGTGTCGCCAACGGTTCGCAGACGAGCACCAGCGGTCGCTGGGGCGACTACTCGTCGATGAGCCTCGATCCGGTCGACCAGTGCACGTTCTACTTCACGAGCGAGTACTACGCGACGACCGCGGCGGCGTCGTGGCGCACGCGCGTATGCTCGTTCAAGTTCGAAGGTTGCGGCGATCCGGACTTCGCCATCGTCGCCGATTCGCCCAAGCGCCTCGAGATGTGCGCGGTCGGCGCATCCGACCCGCAGTGGGAACTGCGCGCGGGCGTGCTGAACGGCTTCACCGGTCCGGTCTCGCTGACCGCGGTGGATGCGCCAGCGGGCTCGACGCCGAACTTCTCGGCCAACCCGGTGCAGGCGCCGGGCACCAGCACGCTCACGCTTGCTGGCGGCGCGACGCTCGCCTCGGGCGAGTACGCGTTCAGCGTCGAAGGCACCAGCGGTGCGAACACGCGTTCGGTCGCGCTCGAACTCGGCATCTCGAGCGCGGCGCCGGCGGCCCCCGTGCTGACGACGCCCGCCGATGACGCGACAGGCGTCAAGGTGGTTCCGACGCTGAGCTGGAACGCCGTGCCGGGTGCGCTCTCGTACACGATCGAGGTGGCCAGCGACGCGGGCTTCACGACGATCGTCGCGAGCGGCACCAGCAACGTGCCGACCTGGGCGGTGACCGCGGTGCTCGATTCGGAAACCGAGTACTTCTGGCGCGTGACGCCGGACAACTACTGCGGTGACGGCCCGGTCTCGGCGGTCTTCAGCTTCACGACCGGCATTCCGGGCGAATGCCCGACCGGCACGACCGCGACCGTGGTGTTCCAGGACGACATGCAGTCCGGCGTGAACGGCTGGACGACCGACGGCACCGGTGCCGCCGGCTGGACGCAGCAGACGCCGCCCGCGGTGACGGGCCTCCTGACCACTGCGTGGGGCATTCCTAACAACGCGACCACCAGCGACCGCGGTCTCGTCTCGCCGACGGTCAACCTGCCGACTGGCGTGGCCGCGACGATCCTGAGCTTCGATACCTACCACAAGTTCGAGATCGACGGCCCGTCCGGATGCTGGGACAACGGCACGATCGAAGCGAAGCTCGGTGCAGGCATCTTCAACTACATCGACAACAGTCGCCTGTTCACCGATC
>JAEYZH010000131.1 GCA_023430685.1 Pseudomonadota bacterium
GTTCGGGATCCGGAACGCGACCCAGAACGCGTCGGTCGCGGCGTTCGCGCCGAAAACGGTAGCGATCACGATCTCGCGCACCAGCCCGAGCATGCGCGACACGAAGGTGCCGCCGCTGAAGTTCAGCATCGAGCGCAGCAGGCTCGGGCGGGTCATGCGGCAAGGATCCCCGCCGCCGGGTTGCATCCCGGCGCAAGGACCGAGGCCCGAGGGCTGAGAGCCGAGGGCGGCGGCGAATTGACTCGAAAATGCGAGTCAGGCACAATTCGCAGTCTTTTTCCAACCCCGATCAGTGGAGTTTTCCCTTGGCCAACATCAAGTCCGCGAAGAAGCGTGCGCGCCAGTCCGAGCAGCACCGCCAGCGCAACGCGAGCGCGCGTTCGATGGTTCGCACCGCGATCAAGAATGTCGTGAAGGCGATCGAAGCGAAGGACAAGGCGCGCGCCGAAGCCGCGTACAAGATCGCCGAGCCGGTGATGGACCGTTACGCCTCGCGCGGCCTGATCCACAAGAACAAGGCCTCGCGCCACAAGAGCCGCCTCAGCGCGCACATCAAGGCGATGGCCTGAATTGAAGGGTGCGGCCATCGATGGCCGCTTCCTGATCTCCGCACTCGAGGACGGGTGCGGAAAGTCCAAGCCGGCGCAAGCCGGCTTTTTTGTCGCGCATGCCGGCGTGCCGCGGTTCACGCGCCCTGCTCTCGCGCCGCCTCGGCGGCCGCCAGCTTCTGCTCGTCGAAGAAGCGCTGGATATCCAGGCACAGCGGCCAGGTGCCCTCGCGCGCGATCGCCGACACCATGTACCACGGCTGCTTCCACTTGAGCGCGCGCACGATCGCCTTTGCGGTCTTCTCGCGCTCTTCGGGCGCGAGCAGGTCGACCTTGTTGAACACGAGCCAGCGCGGGCGCTTCAGCAGCGACTTGTCGAAACCCTTGAGCTCGGCCTCGATCGCACGCACCTCGGCGACCGGGTCGGTGATGCCGTCGAGCGGCGCGATGTCGACCACGTGCAGCAGCAGGCGCGTGCGCGCGACGTGCTTGAGGAACTGGATGCCGAGACCGGCGCCTTCGGCCGCGCCTTCGATCAGCCCCGGGATGTCCGCGATCACGAAGCTGCGGTCGGTCTCGATGCGCACCACGCCGAGGTGCGGCTGCAGGGTCGTGAACGGATAGTCGGCGACCTTCGGCGTCGCCGCCGAGACCGCGCGCACCAGGGTCGACTTGCCCGCGTTCGGAAAGCCGAGCAGGCCGACGTCGGCCAGCACCTTGAGTTCGAGCTTGAGCTCGCGCTCCTCGCCCGGGCTGCCCGGGGTCGACTTGCGCGGCGAGCGATTGACCGAGCTCTTGAAATGGATGTTGCCGAGCCCGCCGTGCCCACCCTGCGCGACCAGCAGGCGCTGGCCATGCGTGGTCAGGTCGCCGATCTCCTCGTCGGTGGCGGTATTGATCACGACGGTGCCGACCGGAACGCGGATCACGGTGTCTTCCCCGCCCTTTCCGGCCATCTGCCGGCCCATGCCGTTCTCGCCGCGCTGCGCGCGATAGACGCGCTGGTGGCGGAAATCGACGAGCGTGTTGATGCCCTCGTCCGCGACCAGCCAGACACTGCCGCCACTGCCGCCGTCGCCACCGTCCGGCCCGCCGAACGGAATGTACTTCTCGCGACGGAAACCGACGCAGCCGTTGCCGCCGTTGCCGGCATGGACATGGATCAGGGCTTCGTCGACGAATTTCATTTGAGGGCCGGCAATGGGGAATGGGGAATCGGGAATGGGAAGAGGCTAGGCGAGCAATGCGCCGCCGACGGGCCCGGGCACTGGCATTCTTCTACCATTCCCGATTCCCCATTCTCCATTCCCGGCTTCCAAAACGAAAAGCCCCGCACGAAGCGGGGCCGTTCGTGGATCGGGACCCGTCCGGATCAGGCCGGGACGACGTTGACCGTCTTGCGCGCCTCGGCGCCCTTGACCTTGAACTCGACCGTGCCGTCGACCAGTGCGTACAGCGTGTGGTCGCGGCCGAGGCCGACGCCACTGCCCGGGTGGAAGCGCGTGCCGCGCTGGCGCACGATGATGTTGCCCGCCTCGACGGCCTGGCCACCGTAGATCTTCACGCCGAGGTACTTCGGATTGGAGTCGCGACCGTTGCGGGTGGAACCGCCTGCCTTCTTGTGTGCCATGACGAATTACTCCTGCTCGGCCTTCGCTTCGGCCTTGGCCGAGCGCTTCTTCTCGGATGCGCCGGTGATGCCGACGATCTCGATCTCGGTGTAATGCTGCCGATGCCCCATTTCCTTGCGGTGGTGCTTGCGGCGGCGGAACTTGACGATGCGGATCTTCTCGCCGCGGCCGTGCGACACGACCTTGGCGGTGACCAGCGCACCTGCGACGAGCGGCGCGCCGACGGTCACGCCGTCGCCTTCGCCGACCATCAGGACCTGGTCCAGCTTGACCTCGGCGCCGACATCGGCGACGAGCTTTTCGATGCGCAGGGTTTCGCCCTGCGCCACGCGGTACTGGCGACCGCCGGTGACGATGACTGCGTACATGGCCATGCCTCTGTAGTTATTCTGGAATCAGCCTTCGCAACCGACCGGGGCCGGGAGCGAGCCGCGTAGTCTAATGGGCGCCATTTCCGACCGCAAGTCCTTGTTCCGGCTCACCGGGGTGACCCTCCACGGGGCCGCGGTCGGGGCACGGCCAGCAGGAGCGCACCCTGTGCGCGATCGCTGCAACTCCGAAAGCCCGCGAATGACCGGTTTCCTGCGCGGATCGCCGATCGCACCGAGTTGCCGGCAGCGCTGCGGTGCCCACCCTGGAAAACCCTCAGCCGGCCAGGACGGTCGTCCCCGCGTCGCATCCGGCGCGACCGCCATTGTTATAGTCCCGCCTTTCCCCAACATCTCGCGGCATGGATACGATCCGCATCCGCGGTGCGCGCACGCACAACCTCAAGAACATCGACCTCGACCTCCCGCGCGACAAGCTGATCGTGATCACGGGCCTGTCGGGATCGGGCAAGTCGTCGCTCGCGTTCGACACGATCTTCGCCGAGGGCCAGCGCCGCTACGTCGAGTCCCTGTCGGCGTACGCGCGGCAGTTCCTCGGGCAGATGGACAAGCCCGACGTCGACTTCATCGAGGGCCTGTCGCCGGCCGTGTCGATCGACCAGAAGTCGACCAGCCGCAACCCGCGCTCCACCGTCGCACGATCACCGAGGTCTACGACTATCTGAGGCTGCTGTACGCGCGCATCGGTCATCCCCAC
>JAEYZH010000089.1 GCA_023430685.1 Pseudomonadota bacterium
CAGCGACGCTACGTCGAATCGCTGTCGGCCTACGCGCGCCAGTTCCTGTCGGTGATGGAGAAGCCCGACCTCGACCACATCGAAGGCCTCTCGCCCGCGATCGCGATCGAGCAGAAGGCGACCTCGCACAACCCGCGCTCGACGGTCGGCACGATCACCGAGGTCTACGACTACCTGCGCCTGCTGTACGCGCGTGTAGGCACCCCGCGTTGCCCCGACCACGACACGCCGCTCGCCGCGCAGACCGTGAGCCAGATGGTCGACGCCTCGCTCGCGCTCGACCCCGACAAGCGCTGGATGCTGGTCGCGCCGGTCGTGCGCGAGCGCAAGGGCGAGCATGTGCAGGTGTTCGAGCAGCTGCGCGCGCAGGGCTTCGTGCGTGCTCGCGTCGACGGCGCGGTGCACGAGCTCGATGCGGTGCCGCCGCTCGCGCTGCGGCAGAAACACACGATCGAAGTCGTCGTCGACCGCTTCCGCCCGCGCGCCGACATCAAGCAGCGCCTGGCCGAATCGTTCGAGACCGCGCTGCGCCTCGGCGAGGGCATCGCGATGCTCGTCGACCTCGACGATCCGAAGGCGGCGGAACTCACGTTCTCGTCGCGCTTCTCGTGCCCGGTCTGCGACTACTCGCTGCCGGAACTCGAGCCGCGCCTGTTCTCGTTCAACTCGCCGATCGGCGCCTGCCCCGATTGCGACGGCCTCGGCGTCACGCAGTTCTTCGATCCCGCGCGCGTCGTCGTCAATCCCCAACTCGGCCTCGCGGGCGGCGCGATACGCGGCTGGGACCGGCGCAATCCGTACTACTTCCAGCTGATCCAGTCGCTCGCGCGCCACTACAAGTTCGACGTCGACCAGCCCTGGCACGACCTGCCCGAGGCGATCCGCCACCACGTGCTCCACGGTTCGGGCGACGACGTCATCGCGTTTCGTTACACGCCGGCAAGCGCGCGCGGAGGCGTCACGCGCAAGCACCGCTTCGAAGGCATCGTGCCGAACCTCGAGCGCCGCTACCGCGAGACCGAGTCGGCGGCCGTTCGCGAGGAGCTGTCGCGCTTCATCAGCCAGCGCCCCTGCCCCGGTTGCGCTGGCCAGCGCCTCAACCGCAGCGCACGCAACGTGTTCGTCGGCGAATCCAACCTGCCGAGCCTGACCGCGCTGCCGATCGGCCAGTCGCTCGCGTATTTCGACGACCTCGAGCTCGCGGGCTGGCGCGGCGAGATCGCGGCCAAGATCGTCAAGGAGATCCGCGACCGTTTGCACTTCCTCGTCGACGTCGGGCTCGACTACCTCACGCTCGACCGCCAGGCCGATTCGCTGTCGGGCGGCGAGGCGCAGCGGATCCGACTCGCCTCCCAGATCGGCGCCGGGCTGGTCGGCGTGATGTACGTGCTCGACGAACCCTCGATCGGTTTGCACCAGCGCGACAACGAGCGCCTGCTCGGCACGCTGCGGCGCCTGCGCGACCTCGGCAATACCGTGATCGTGGTCGAACACGACGAGGACGCGATCCGACTCGCCGACCATATCGTCGACATCGGCCCGGGCGCGGGCGTCCACGGCGGCGAAGTCGTCGCGCAGGGCGACTACGCGAGCGTGCTGAAGTCCAAGCGCTCGCTGACCGCGCAGTACCTCTCCGGTGCGCGGCGCATCGAAGCGCCGCGACAGCGGCGCACGCCGGATCCGGAACGCGTGCTGCGCCTGCTCGGCGCGAGCGGCAACAACCTCAAGGACGTCGACCTCGAGATCCCCGCGGGCCTGTTCACCTGCGTGACCGGCGTGTCGGGATCGGGCAAGTCGACGCTGATCAACGACACCCTGCACAAGCTCGCCGCGGCCGAACTCAACGGCGCGAACGAGAAGCCCGCGCCGCTGCGCGAGGTGCAGGGCCTGGACCTGTTCGACAAGGTCGTCGACATCGACCAGTCGCCGATCGGGCGCACGCCGCGCTCGAACCCGGCGACCTACACCGGGCTGTTCACGCCGTTGCGCGAACTGTTCGCGCAGGTGCCAGAATCGCGCGCGCGCGGCTATGGCCCCGGCCGCTTCAGCTTCAACGTCAAGGGCGGGCGCTGCGAGGCCTGCGAGGGCGACGGCCTGATCAAGGTGGAAATGCACTTCCTGCCCGACGTCTACGTGCCCTGCGACGTGTGCCACGGCAAGCGCTACAACCGCGAGACGCTCGAGATCACCTACAAGGGGCATACGATCGCGGACGTGCTCGAGATGACCGTCGAGGATGCGTGGAAGCTGTTCGAGCCGGTCCCGGTGCTCGCGCGCAAGCTCGAGACGCTGATGCACGTCGGACTCACCTACATCAAGCTCGGCCAGAGCGCGACCACCCTCTCGGGCGGCGAGGCGCAACGCGTGAAACTGTCGCGCGAGCTCAGCAAGCGCGACACCGGGCGCACGCTGTACATCCTCGACGAGCCGACCACGGGCCTGCACTTCCACGACATCGAGCAGTTGCTCAAGGTGCTGCAGCGGCTCGCCGACGACGGCAACACCGTGGTCGTGATCGAACACAACCTCGACGTGATCAAGACCGCCGACTGGATCGTCGACCTCGGCCCGGAGGGGGGTGACCGGGGCGGCACGATCGTCGCGACCGGCACGCCCGAACAGGTCGCGAAGCTGCCGCATTCGCATACCGGGCATTTCCTCGCGCGCTCGCTCGCCGGTGCGGGCACGGCGCCGCGCAAGCGCGGAAGCAAGCAGGCCGCATGAGCACGCCACGCAAGCGCACTTCTTCGAAGCGCGGCACGACGCCATCCACGGTCGCGTCGGCACCGCGGCTGCTTGCCCGCGTGCCGGTGCCCGTGCGCTGGGGCGACCTCGATGCGTTCAACCACGTCAACAACGCCGCGTTCCTCGTCTATGCGCAGGAAGCGCGCCTCGAATGGCTCGCGGGCATCGGTGGCCAGTGGTTCGACGAATCCGCGATGCCGGTGGTTGCGGCCGCCCATGTCAACTATCGGCGCCAGCTCGCATGGCCCGCACGCATCACGGTGGAACTCGAAGCGACGCGCGTCGGAACGACCTCGGTCACGATCGCGCACCGCATCGTGGCCGACGGCGACCCCGCGTGCGTGCATGCCGATGGCGAGGTCGTGATGGTCTGGATCGATCCCGCGGCCGGCACACCGGTGCCGCTGCCGGATGCGATCCGGGCGGCGTGTCAGTTCGGCGCCGAATCCGCGGAAAGCACGTCGAAATAAGTCTCCACGCGCGCGCCGTCCGCCATCAGGAACGTGACCGCGACGCGCTCGCCGACCGCCGTCTCGCCGCGCGGGTGCATGAACATCAGGTGCTTGCCGCCGGGCGCGAGTTGCACTTCGCCGCCGGCCGGGATCTGCAGCCGATGCATCTCGCGCATGCGCGCGACGCCGTCCTCGACCACGGTCTCGTGCAGGGACGTCATGCGGAACGCATCGCTCTGCACGGTCAGGATGCTGATCGGTGCATCGCCGGTGTTCTTCAGCGTCGCGTAGCCCGCGAGCATCGTCGCACCCGGGGGTGCGGCACGGATCCAGGCGTCGAAGACGCCGATCCTGCCTTGCGCACGGGCGGCGCCCGTCGCGCACAAGGACGCGGCGAGGATGCAGGCGAATCGAAACGCGGTGCGGTGCATGGCGCTCTCCAGTGAGCGGCTATCATAGCCGCATCCGTTTCCCGCGACCGGAGTGCGAACCATGCTGCGCAACCTGCTCACCCTCGCGATCACCGTGGCCACGCCCGCCACTGCGGGCGCCGCCGATCCCGCGTTGACGATCTATCGCAGCGACAGCGACGCGCTGTTCGACAGCGGCAACCATCCGGTCGCGGACGGCCATGCGGTCGTGCACGAGCGCCGCGCGCTGCAGCTCGAAGGTGGCGCGCAGACCGCGATCATCAGCGGCCTGCCGAGCCTGCTCGATGCCGAAGCGGTCGCGGTCGACCTCGGCGGCGCGGCGCGCGTGCTCGGCCAGCGGGTGATGACCGCGGGCGACAACCTGCTGTCGGCGCAGCGCGGCACGCGCGTGCAGGTGCTTGCGGCCGATGGTCGCAGCATCGCCGATGGCGAACTCGTGTCGATCGACGCGGGCGGACTCGGTGTGCGCGGCAGCGACGGGCGCATCGCCTACGTGCGCGACTACGCGCGCGTCGAATTTCCGGCCGGCGCAGGCCTGCCCGGGAGTTCGCTGCACCTCGCGCTCGACGGCAAGGCGGGCGCGGCCGAGGCCGCGTTGACCTATCCGACGTCGGGCCTCGGCTGGCGCGCGGCCTATTCGGCGATGCTGCAGGCGGGCGATGCCTGCCGCATGCGCCTCGAGGCGCGCGCGAGCATCGCGAATCGCAGCGGTCGCAGCTACGAAGGCGCCGTGCTCAAGCTCGTTGCGGGCGCGCCGAACTTCGCGGGCTACGACCGTGGCCCGCGCATGATGGCGATGAAAACCGCCGCGGCGCCGGCGCCCGAATCCCTGCCCGAACAGTCCTCGCTCGGCGACTACCGCAGCTACGCGATCGACGGACGCCTGGACCTGCCCGATGCGAGCGTCACGCAGGTGCCGCTGCACGCTTCGCGCGAGCTCGACTGCGAACGCCGCTGGCTGTTCGAAAGCGGCGGCGCGTGGTTCCCGCCCAAGCCGATGCTCGCGCCCGATCATTCGCCGCCGTCGAGCGGACCGGTGCAGTCGCAGCTCGGCTTCACGGCAACCGACAACCTCCCGGCCGGCATGTTGCGCGTACTCGTGCGTGACCGCGACGGCCGCTCCGAATTGCTCGGTGAAAGCCGCCTCGGCGACACCGCCAAGGGGCGCAAGGTCGACGTCACGCTCGGGCTCGCGTTCGAACTTTCCGCGACGCGCGAGCGCACCTCGTTCGATGTCGACAAGGCGGCGCGCGAAATGCGCGAGGGATTCCGCATCACGCTGTCCAATTCAGGTGATTCCGCGCGCAGCGTGACGGTGCGCGAACATCCGAACCGCTGGCGCGCATGGACGCTCGCGTCCTCGAGTCAGCCGCCTGCGAAGCAGTCGCCGGACCTGCTCGAATTCAGCGTCGCGGTGCCGGCCGGTCGCGAGGCGACGCTCGACTATGTCGTGCGCTATGCCTGGACGCCGTCGGACGAATAGTCGCGCGACGCCCGTTTCCTTCGCATGCCAACCGGGACCCCGATCCAGATGCTCGACGTGATCCGCGACGAGTCGATCCACGAACTGCGCCTCGCGCGCCCGCCCGTGCACGCGCTCGACCCCGCGCTGGTCGTGCGCCTGCGCGACGCGATCGCGAGCGCGCAGCGCGAGGGCGCGCGCGGCCTGCTGCTCGCGGGCTCGCCCGGCATGTTCTCGGCAGGCCTCGACGTGCCCGCGCTGCTGCAACTCGACCGCGCAGGCATGCGCGCGTTCTGGACCGATTTCTTCGCGCTCTGCGCCGACCTCGCGCGGTCGCCGATTCCGATCGCCGCCGCCATCACGGGCCACAGCCCGGCAGGCGGCGCGGTGCTCTCGATCATGTGCGACTACCGCGTGATGGCACGCAGCCCCGATCCGCAGAAGCCCTTCCGCATCGGACTCAACGAGGTGCAGGTCGGGCTGACCGTGCCCGATTGCATCCAGGCCGCGCTGCGTCGCCTGCTCGGCCCGTGGCGCGCCGAACGCCTGATGGTCGCCGGATCGATGCTCGAATCGGAGCAGGCGCATGCGATCGGATTCGTCGATGAACTCGCCGGGATCGAAGCGGTGGTGCCGCGCGCGCGTGAATGGCTCGCGGGCGTGCTCGCCCTGCCCCCGCGTGCGATGTCCGAGACGCGTCGCATCGCGCGCGCCGACCTCGCCGCGATCTTCGCCGATCCCGCGAGCTTCCGCGTCGATGAGTTCGTCGATGGCTGGTTCGCACCCGAAACCCAGGCCGTGCTCGAGGCCCTGGTTGCGCGGCTGAAATCGAAGAACTGACGCTTCCGCGCCCGCGTGGTCCGTAGGCTCGACGACCGAAGGTCGACCGGCGCTCTGCGCTACGCGGCGATTCCGTGCCGGCCGCGCTGCGCGCGTCCAGCTCACGGTCACGTTGGACCTTCAGTTGCCGATTGCGACCGGGCGCGACCGATCGTCGACCCATCCGCTCCACGAAGGCGCGAATACGCGCGAGCCTCGCAGGCCCGCGTGTTCCATCGCGAGCAGGTTGTGGCAGGCGGTGACCCCGGAACCGCACATGTGCACGACCTCGCGCGGATCGCGCCCCGCGAGCAGGGCGGAGAAGGACTCGCGCAGCGCGTCACGCGAACGGAACGTGCCGTCCGCCGCGAGATTGTCCTGGAACGGGCGATTGACCGCGCCCGGCACGTGGCCTGCGACCGGGTCGAGCGGTTCCACTTCGCCGCGGAAGCGGGGTGCGGCGCGTGCGTCGACGAGCAGCGCACTGCGGTCGCGGAGTCGCTGCTGCAGTTCGTCGTAGCCGACGACGTCGGCCGCATCGAAGCTGACGTCCACCTGTGACACCTCGCGTCGCACGTCACCGGCCTCGAGAGGTCGGCCACCGTCGCGCCAGGCCTGGAAACCGCCGTCGAGGACCGCCACGCGCGCGTGGCCGGCGAGGCGAAGCATCCACCACAGGCGCGCCGCCGCGAGTGCACCGCCTGCGGCGTCGTACGCGACGACATCGATGTCGCGCGTCCAGCCCCAGCGCCGCAGCACCTGCGAAAATGCGTGCGCGTCGGGCAGCGGATGGCGCCCGAGTCCGGCTTTCGAGAGGTCGGACAGGTCGTGCTCGAGGTCCGCATGCACCGCACCGGGCACATGGCCCGCCCGATGGGCCCGCGCTCCGCCTCCGGCGTCGGCGAGATCGCAGCGGCAGTCGACGACGAGCACCGCGCCGCGCGCGAGCAACGCCTGCAATCGGTCGGCCGTGACGAGGGTCGCCTGCGCGTTCATCGGGTCTGCATCCTGTCGATCAGGTTCTTGAGGATCGCCGCGGTGGCGCCCCAGATGCGCCGGCCTTCCCAGTCGAACGCGAAGATCTCGCGCTCGCTGCCGGCCCAGAGGAATCGCTCGCGGCGCAGCGTCGCCGGTTCGAGGATGTAGTCGAGTGGCACTTCGAAGACTTCATCGACTTCGTCCTCATGCAGCTGCAACGCATAGTCGTTGCGCACGAAACCCGTCACCGGCGTGACGCAGTACCCGGACACCGTGTCGAGGCAGTCGAGATAGCCGAACGGATCGACCTGGGCTTCGTCGATGCCGGTCTCTTCGCGCGTTTCGCGCAGCGCGGCTGCGACCGCATCGATGTCGCCCGGATCGATGCCGCCGCCCGGGAAGCTGACCTGGCCTGCGTGGTTTCGCAGGTGTGGATTGCGCCGCGTGAAGAGCACGGACAGTCGATCGCCGCGCGGCACGAACGGCACCAGCACCGCGGCCGGACGCACGACCGCGCGCGCAGGCACGGCGTGCCTGCCAACTGCGGGGACGCGCAGGCCTCGTGCATCGGACAGCGGAACCGGCGGATCGTCGAGGCGTCGCACCACGCGGCGCAGGTGCCGCGCGATCGCCTCGCCAGCGCTCACCGCAATGCCTCGCGCAGCGGCAGCACCTCGTCGAGCAAGCGCCGGCGCGCGTCCTCGCCCATCGATACCCAGCGCGCGATCTCGTCGCCACTGCGCAGGCAGCCCTCGCAGTACCCGTCGGCATCGAGACGACAGATGCCGATGCACGGGCTCGTGATCGGGGCGTGGGGACCTGGCATCGGAACAGGCTGGCTCATGTGCACGGTGCGGCGCGCGGTTCGCCAGGATGGCTGCGCGAACCCGCGCGGCTTGGCGCCGCGCGGGTTTCGCGACCGTGCGCGGCGCGCCGCGCGACCGGATCGCTCCGGAGTGGCTTACTTGACGTCGAGGATCTTGATTTCCCAGACGAACACCTGGTTGCCCGACTGCTGCTCCGGCGGCAGGTAGATCATCCAGTGGTCGCCACCCTTCATGCGCGGGAACACGTCGGGAAGCAACTGCGTTCCGAACACGCCGGGCAGGTCGGACACCTTCGCCTTGACCGGCTCGCCGATGAAGGAACTGCGGATCTCGCGGCCGTTGGTCAGCGACAGGCGCACGTGGAACGTGACTTCGTTCGCCGGCGTGATCGCGCGGCCGGTGCCTTCCTCGACCACGCGGTACTGCACGCCGCTCGGCAGCGCGACGATGCCCTTCTTGGCGCGATTGGCCGCCATGAACGCATCCGCCTCGCGCTTGTTGTCGCCGAGCGCCTTGTCGGCTTCGGCCTTCATCTTCTGCTCGTACTTCTGCATGGCCGCGGCCATCTGCGCCTGCGGCACCGTCGGCTGCTTGCCGGAGGCGGCGTCCTGCAGCGCGCGCGTGAAAGTCGCGACGTCGACGTCGTTCTTCTGGTCCGCGAGGCGCGCGCCGACCTGGAATCCGAGCGCATAGGACAGCTTGCCCTTGTCGGACGTGGTGTCCTGCGCGAACGCGGATCCGGCTGCGAGCAGCGCCGCGAGGGCAATTGAACCGGCAAACTTCATGTGTGGATCTCCGAGTGGAATTCGTTGACGCGACGACCCGCGGGCGGCCGGGCCGAAAGGCGGGAGTGTACCCGAGGCCGGACAAGGCCCCAAACGAGGCGCCCGCGCGGTCTCAGGCGGGTCGCCTCATCATCCGCGCGGCGCCTGAACCCCGCCGGGATGCAGGCGTGGACTGCGCGAGTCGCAGATTCAGTGGCCGCCCGCGCCCGCGTAGCGCTTCTCGCCCGCCGTGACCGCGACGTCGAGGCGGTTCTCGGGCGGCGCCAGCGGGCAGGTCGCATGCGGCGTGAACGCGCAGGGCGGGTTGTAGGCCTTGTTGAAATCGATCACGACGACGCCGTCCCTGGCCGGCATCTTGGCGTAGAGGAAGCGCCCGCCGCCGTAGGTGTCCTTCGCGCTCGTGCGGTCGGCGAAGATGAAGAACAGTTCCTTCGCGTCGTCGGTTTCCAGCACCGGCAGCAAGGTGTAGGTCTTGCCGTCGCGCGTGAACGTCGCCACCCCCGGAACCTTCATCTTGTCGACCTTGCCGAGCACGTTCGGCACGTCGAGCGTGCGCGGCGCCTTCGACGGCGTCCATGTCGCCTGCACGCGCCACGAGGCATCGATCGGATACATGTCGATGCCCGTGAACTGCTTGCGCGTCGGCGCCTCGCTGTCCTTCACGCGCAGGGCGAACCGTCCGCCGCGCTCGATCAGGTGGAAGTTCGCGCTGCCGAACGCGACCGTGGTCGGCTTGCCGCCCGCATCGTCGCGCAGTTGCGCGGAACGCGCCGCCTTGCCGTCGATCGTCGCGCCGGCGGCGGGATCGAGTTCGATGCGCGCCTTGCCGCGCTTGAGCGTCAACGTGCCGAGCTTGGCGGGGCCGACCGCGAGCACGACGTCGTTGTCCTTGCTGCTGCCGATCGACTGCGTGCCTTCCTCGAGCCAGTGCAGGCCGACCAGGCTGGTCCAGCCGTCGGGCGCCTTCAACCGTTCGACGCGCGCGGTGCGCCAGCCTTCGATTTCCTTCACGTAGGCCGCATCGGCGACGGGCGCCTTGTCGGCATCCACGCCGGCGGACATGACCTGTACTCCGGCAAGGCTGGCAACGGCCAGCGCGGCAGCTTTGAGCATCAACATGGATCGGGTTCCCTTCGGGGTCGTGGCCGACGCGGGCCGGATTCGGACAAGCAGGCGAGCGTCGAAGTTCAGCCCGCGATTGTCAACAGCGTGGAGCGCCCGCGGGCGGGCCTCAGCGCCCGCGCAGGAACATGCGGTCGAGGTCGGCGATCGCGAGTTGCACCCAGGTCGGCCGACCGTGGTTGCACTGGCCGGAGCGCTCGGTCGCCTCCATTTCGCGCAGCAGCGCGTTCATTTCGGCCATCCCGAGGCGACGATTCGCGCGCACCGAACCGTGGCAGGCCATCGTCGCGAGGAGCTCGTTCGTGCTCTCCTCGATGCGGCGCGTCTGCCCGTGCACCGC
Source organism: Pseudomonadota bacterium (assembly GCA_023430685.1). Classification (GTDB taxonomy): domain Bacteria; phylum Pseudomonadota; class Gammaproteobacteria; order Xanthomonadales; family Rhodanobacteraceae; genus Dokdonella_A. The sequence goes on from JAEYZH010000089.1 coordinate 9,962, forward strand.
AAGATCGGCGATCACGTCGCGCACGAGCCCGGCCACGTCGGCCCCGTCGAGCGCGGCGGGGATGCGCCGCACGAGCACGCCCTGCGGGCCGCTGCGCGCGATCTCGAAGCCGAGTGCGGCCAAGCCGCCCGCCTGTTCCTCGACCGCGTGCGCCTCGCGTTCGCTGACTGCGATCGCCAGCGGCACCAGCAGCATCTGTGAACGGATGCCCTCGCCGGCCTGCGCGGCCTTGAGCTTCTCGTAGGTGATGCGTTCGTGCGCCGCATGCATGTCGACGAGCACGAGCCCGTGCGCGTTTTCGGCCAGCACGTAGATCCCGTGCAACTGCGCGAGCGCGAAGCCGAGTGGCGGCACTTCGCCCGCATTGGCCGGCAGTGCGGATGCATCGCCGCCCGCCGCCGTCAGCGGCGCACCCGCGCCGAACAGCGCGGCGTAGCCGCCCATCGCATCGCCGACGCCGAGCCCGAGCCCGGCCTGGCGCTGCACCGCCCACGGC
>JAEYZH010000011.1 GCA_023430685.1 Pseudomonadota bacterium
GGCGGCGGCCGGCGCGGCCTGCGCGCGTGCAGCGGCAGCCGCCGCGGCAGCTTCCTGCTGCTCCTTCTGTGCGAGCTCGCGTTCGGCCTGCCGGCGCTTGGAATCGAGCTTGCTGCGCAGGATCGTCAACGTGTAGTTGCTCGGATCGGCCTTCGCAAGCAGGGTCATGATGCGGTCCGCTTCGTCGAAGTCGCCGCTGTTGATCTGGTCCTCCGCGCTGCCGGTAGCGAACGGGAACAGTTCGCGCAGCGCGTCGGTCGCGCCGGTGTCGTCGGGCTGGCGCGCGAGGATCGCGAGGTAATACTCGAGTGCATTGCGACCCGGCGGCGCGACCATGCGGTTCTCGCTCATCGCGGTCCGCGCTTCGCGATAGAGGTCGTTGACGCTGAGGCTGTCGGCCGCGGGTGCCGCCGTGGTGGCCGCCGCGTCGGGCGCCGTCGCATCGGCAGGTGCGGTCGCGGTCGTGCCGGCGCCTGGCGCGCTCGCCACCTGCGCCGGACGCATCAGGAACCACCATGCCGCAGCGCCGACCAGGGCGAGGCCCAGCACGATCGCGATCAGCGGGCCCTTTGCCAGGCCACGCTGGCGATCGCGCCTGGCCACCCGGCCGACAGTGATCTCGCACTTGCCGATGGATTCCGGCATATCCCCACCCTCCGCAAAGACATGGACATCCGCGGCGACGCCGCAGCCACAAGAGTAACGTATCGGACTGGATGCACAATGCGCGCCATTGACCGGGCTACCCGCGCGCGGGCGTAGCCGACAACACGATCTCCCTTTCGAAGCGGCAATGGCCACGCTGTTTCCGGGAGGTAGCGCGGCGCAAGCGCCCCGGCCTTGACCCTGGCAGCCGCAATCCGCGGCATCGCGATTCACGTCGCCCCGGCCGCACCGCCGCCCGCGTCGTCGCGAATGGCGGCCGGCGGTTCAGTTTGATCGCCCTATGCTGCGCTCCCTTGCCGTCGCGGATGACGTGACGCAGCAGGGGAACCCACCAGCGAAGGAGGATGCACCATGGCCAGCCTACGTGAAGCGCGCGAGCAACTCGACGACGCGGGCGAAGAAGTCGTCGACGCGGTCGACGAAAGCATCGAAGCAGGCAAGGGCGAGTTCAACCGCCTGCGCGACAAGCTGCGTGACAACGGCGCGCGCCTCGAGGAAGACCTGCGCGACGCGGGTGCACGCCTCGGTGAAGGCGCACGCACGCTCGGCAGCGCGATCGGCGAGCAGGTACGCGAACACCCGCTGGCCGCTTTCGGCATCGCGTTCGTCGCAGGCGTGATCGTTTCCCGCGCAATGCGCCGTCGCTGACCATGGACGCGCCATCCGAGGGTGGGCGGACCCCGGAGCAGCAGCCGCCTCGCGCGTCGGCGCCGGAGGCGCTGGCCGACGACGTCGCTTCCGCGCGCGACGCGGTTACCCAGGCCGTGCATGCGGTCGGCGCGGCGTTCAACCTTTTCCGCGCCGAGCTGCGCCTCGCGCGCAGCAGCGCGATGCTGCTGCTGTGGCTCGGGTTTGCCCTGGTGTTTTTCGGCGTCGGCGCGTGGCTTGCCGCGAGCGCGGCGATCGCGGCCGGCATCTTCGAGCTGACGGGCAGCGTGTTCCTCGGCATCGGCAGCGTCGCACTCGCGAACCTCGCCGGCGTCGGCATCGTCCTGTATGCGATGCGCAACTGCTGGCGCGATATCGGCCTTCCGCGCACGCGTCGCATGCTGCAGCGCGTGGGCCCCGCGCCGACATGAGCCGCCGCGAACGGCTTCGGGAGGCGAGGCTGGCCGAAGCGCGCGTGCTCTACCTGCGCGCGCGTAGCCAGGCGCGGATCGCGCGATTGCGCGCACGACTGCGTCGCCATCGCGGCGCATGGCTGCTCGGCAGCGGCTTCGGCGCGGGCATGGTGGTCGCGCGCGTGCCGGTCCGCGGGCTGTTGCGCGCCGGTGCGGGGGTGCTGCGCATCCTCGGCATGTTGCGGCTTCCGATCGGCGCACTGGTCGTCGCAAGCGGCCTGCTGCACGAAAGCAACGCGACGCCCACCGACGAGGGTGATGCATGAACACGGTTCCGCCCGCGACACCCGGCACGCCGGCGGAGGGCGGGATTGCAGCGTCGCCCGCGGCTTCGATCGACCCGGCTTCCGCAGCGGAAACCGCGGCGGCCGTCGCCGCCGTTCCACCCGCGGTGACGGAAAGCTCCGACCCGATCGCGGGATGCAGGCGCCTGCTCGGCGTGATCGTCGCGTTCCTCGTCGTCTACACCTGCGTGCTCGCCGACGTCGTGCTGGTGCCGATCCTCGTCGCGATCCTGATCGGACTCGTGTTCGCGCCCGCGGTGAGGTTGCTCGAGCGCTGGCGCATCCCGCGCGTGATCGGATCGCTGCTCGCGATCGCGTTCGTCGTGACCCTGCTCGGCACCGTGTTTGCGGCACTCGCACCCCCCGCGCGCGAGTGGGCCGCGCGCGCACCGCGCGCGATGGCCCACCTCGAATCTTCGTTGCGCGAACTGCGCCAGCCCCTGCAGGCCGCGAGCAAGGCGACCGAGCAGCTCGGCAAGCTCGCGGGCATCGCGGACGGGGAGCCCAAGCAGGTCGTCGACACGTCGCCGAGCCTCTCGTCGCAGGCGATCGCGGCGGCGCCCGCGCTGATCGCGGAGATCGTCGTCACGATCTTCCTCGCGTTCCTGTTCCTGCTCCACGGCGACGGGTTGCTGCGCAAGTTCGTGACGCTCGCGCCACACCTGCGCGCCAAACGCGACCTCGTCGCGGCCACGCGCCAGGCGCAGCACGAGTTGTCGCTGTACATGATCACAATCACGCTGATCAACGTCGGCCTCGGTATCGCGACCGCGATCGTGCTGTACCTGCTGGACGTGCCCGATCCGCTGCTATGGGGCGGTATCGCGGCGCTGCTCAACTACGCGCCGTTCATCGGCCCGCTCGTGACCGCCGTGCTGCTTGCATTCGCGGGCTTCGTCGAGTTCAGCTCGCCGTGGCAGGCACTTGCCGGACCCGGCGCATTCCTCGTGCTGCATGCGATCGAGGGCCAGGTCGTGACGCCGCACCTGGTCGGCCGCAGCCTCGCACTGGATCCCGTGATGGTGCTGCTCGCACTGGTCGTGCTCGGTTGGGCATGGGGCGCGACCGGGCTGCTGATCGCGGTGCCACTCCTGAGCTGCGCAAAGATCATCGCCGAGCGCATGCCCGACGCACAGCCGCTCGCGATCCTGCTCTCGCGTTGAGCGCGGACGGCGCCGAGCCGAAAGCGTGCGGCTTGATGGTGCGGCGAGGCGGGGGCAATCGTGGGGGGGCGTCGCGGAACGGGAGGGGAAATCCTCTCCCTGCGCTGGGCGTATCCGCAGGGAGAGTAATTCGGTTTCCGAATGATGCTTTTGCTTTCGTGCCGCGATGTCGCGGTGGTGGTGCGGTGTCGCGTTCGCCGATCGGCCCGGCCACGAAGGAGCGGGCCGTCAGCTGGACCGGGCCACCTTGCGGTGGCCGGCCCGAGTCGTGATTACTTGGCCTTCTTTGCGGCCTTCTTCACGGTGGCCTTCTTGGCCGCCTTCTTCACGGCCCTCTTCTTGGCCGCCGGCTTCTTCGCAGCGCCGGTCTTGCGGGCGGTTGCGGTCTTGGCCCGTGCGGTGGTCTTGCGGGCGGTGGTCTTCTTCGCCGACTTCTTGGCGGCGGCCTTCTTGGCGGGTTTCCGCTTTGCAGCTGCTTTCTTCATGGCCATATCGCGTCTTAGCTCCTCGTCAGTTGGCAGTGGTTGCCCAGTAAAAGCGTGAAGGAATGCTTCGCACAGCAAATCGCTGTTGGTGGCGTGGCGCAAGTTGCCGACCTGGCGGCGGGTCCGTTCGTCGGACAGAAGCTTCAGTACGTGGAACGGGACCGACACCGTGATCTTCTTCACCGAGCCGGCCTTCGTACCGTGTTCGATGTAGGGATCGATGAAGCGTGTTGCCGTCATGATTCCTTTGTCAATTCGTCACGCCGGCGCAGAAACTATTACTGTCAAGCGCGCGTGTCAACAAATTTCTGAGGCTAAACAAGCAGTTCCCGCGCCCCTCCGAAACGCCTCCGCGAGCTTCCCGACGCCCCCGCCGACACCATCCATGCGTCGTTTCGTATGGACGTCCATACGTCTGGGCGTCTGCTGCAATCCGGCGCCTGCAGAACGTGAAACATGCGTTATTTCCTGCAGCAGGATGCGATTCTCGCGATTGCGTGCTGCTTCGCGTGCGCGTGCGCGAGCCGAGAACGACGCAGCGTAGGGACAGCGCGCACGCGCTCCGCACGACCGCCAGGGCGACGCGCGGCGCGCCTGTCCGGGGGATGAACGCGACCTTCGTCGCGGACGCGCCGGACGCGCTTCGCGCGCGTCGCACGCGATCCCGGCGGATCCCGCGCGGCACTTCGCCGGCTCCCGCGCAGCTCGCGCGAGGGTGTCGCTGGAACAGGCGAACACGGCAGGCGCGCGTCACCGGAAGCGTTCGCCGGTGTCGCGATCGACACGCGAGCACGTGCGTTGCATGCGTCGGCGAACAGGCGTGGACGAACTTGCGATCGAATCGATGCAGCGCGCGCCGCGCTCGCGATGATCGCGGCGAGGCGGCATTTTTCGCAGGGGAAGTCGCAGGTGTCGCCGCCGACGAACGTCGCGGCGAGGGCAGCAGCCGTGCGCTCGGCACGGCTGCGCAGGCGCTCAGTGTTCGTCGTTCTCGATCAGTTCGGCGTACGCGTCGGGGTCCAGCAGTTCGTCCTGGTCCTCGGCGAGATTGTCCGGCTTGATCACGAACAGCCAGCCGTCGCCGTATGCATCCTCGTTGATCGTCTCCGGCTTGTCCGGCAGCGCCTCGTTGATCGCGACGATCTCGCCGGACACCGGCGCGTACACATCGGAGGCGGCCTTGACCGACTCGACCACCGCGCAGGCGTTGCCGGCCTTGACCGTGTCGCCGACGCTCGGCAACTCGACGTAGACCAGATCGCCGAGCAGGCCTTGCGCATGGTCGGAAATGCCGACGGTGACCGTGCCCTTGTCCTCGACGCGCGCCCACTCATGGGATTTCAGGAACTTCAGGTCGCCGGGAATTTCTTGCATGGCACGTGTCCTCGGGGAGTTCGCTCGGGGATTCTAGCAACGCGGATCGCGCCGCGCGACGGGTGGTTCAGATCCCGTCGCCGGCCTTGCCGTCGCGCACGAACGGGTACTTCACGACGCGCACCGGCACGAGCTTGCCGCGGATGTCGACCTGCAGCGTTCCGCTCGCGCCCGCAGGCACGCGCGCGAACGCGATCGACTTGCCGAGCGTCGGGGAAAAGCTGCCCGAAAGGATCTCGCCGTCGCCCGTCGGCGTCGCGACGCGCTGCCCATGGCGCAGCACGCCCTTCTCGTCCATCACGAGGCCGACCATCACGTCATGGTCGGCGCGCGCCTTCCGCGCCTCGATCGCTTCGCGGCCGATGAAATCGCGGCCGTCGCCGAGCGCGACGGTCCAGCCGAGGTTGGCTTCCCACGGCGTCACCGATTCGTCCATGTCCTGGCCGTAGAGGTTCATGCCGGCCTCGAGCCGCAACGTGTCGCGCGCGCCGAGTCCCGCGGGCACCACGCCTGCATCCGCGAGGCGCTTCCAGAGCGCGACCGCGTGCGCCTCGGGCACGACGATCTCGAAACCGTCTTCGCCGGTGTAGCCCGTGCGCGCGATGAACAGCGGCGAATCCGGCCCGTCGACGTCGGCCGCGGCGAACTTGCCGAGCGCCCCCGCCTTCGCGCGCGCTTCGTCGCCGAGCAGGCCGAGCACCCTTTCGCGTGCGTTCGGTCCCTGCACCGCGATCATCGCGAGGTCGGTGCGCTCGGTGACTTCGACCGCGAACGGCTGCGCCTGCGCGCGGATCCATGCGAGGTCCTTGTCGCGTGTGGAGGCGTTGACGACGACGCGGAAGAAATCGTCGGCGAGGAAGTAGACGATGAGATCGTCGATGACGCCGCCCTGCTCGTCGAGCATGCACGAGTACAGCGCCTTGCCGTGGACCTTGAGCTTGCCGATGTCGTTGGCCAGCAGGCGGCGCAGGAATTCGCGCGTGCGCGCGCCGCGCAGGTCCACGACGGTCATGTGCGAGACGTCGAACATGCCCGCGTCCCGGCGCACCGCGTGGTGCTCCTCGATCTGGGAGCCGTAGTTGATCGGCATGTCCCAGCCGCCGAAGTCGACCATCTTCGCGCCGAGAGCGCGGTGGGTTTCATTGAGGATGGTCTTCTGCGTCATGGCGGGATCTTTCGAGGGTCTGGAGGGCGGACATTATCGCCCGAGAATGCCGGGCCATCTCCCGCGCGCCGTGCAGGCGGGTCCGACGGCGGGAAGGGGCATCAGCCCCGATGCATCGCGCGAAGAACCCGGGACCGAAATCCCTCCCGCGACACGCCGCGATACGCGCGCGAGGCGGCCTTGCGTGCGGGTGCGCGCGCCGCCGCGAACGACGCGCGACTTACGCTCACACCGGCCTGACCGTGAACGTCGTGCCCTGCAGCGCGATGATCTCCACCTCGCTCCCGACCGGGAGATCGGGTCCTTCCGCGAGCCATTGGCCGTCGCCGACGCCGACCTTGCCACGACCGTTGACGATCGCTTCGACCACCAGCACGCGACGCCCGATCATGCGCTGGCCGCGCTGGTTGAGCAGCGGCTGGTCGTTGCGCTGTTCGGCCAGCGGGCGCACGAATTTCCAGTAGGCGAGGCAGGCCGCGATCGACAGCAGCGCGAACGCGAGCGCCTGGGCGAGCACGGGGAGTCCGGGCAGCACCAGCATGACCAGTCCCATCACCGCGGCGGCGATGCCGATCCAGAGCAGGAAGTAGCCGGGCGCGATCATCTCGGCCGCGACCAGCACCAGGGCGAGCAGCCACCAGCCGTAGTTGTCGACGAGGTTGTCCATGGACGCGATGCCTCGATGGGTCGGGTGCCGCGCGATGCGCGGCGTGGGTGGTCAGCGCGGCAGCGGCGGTTGCGGCTGCGCGCGCGCGGGCGGCGGCGGCCGCTGCGTGTTCTGCTCGGACAGCGCATTGCGCGCGAGTTCGGCGATGCCGGCCATCGATCCGATGATGCCGCTCGCCTCGATCGGCATCAGCAGCATCTTCTGGTTCGGCGAGTCGGCCATCGCCTTGAGCGCCTCGACGTACTTGTTGGCGACGAAGTAGTTCAACGCGTTGATGTTGCCGTTGGCGATCGCCGCCGAGACCATGTCGGTCGCCTTCGCTTCGGCGGCCGCGAGTCGTTCGCGCGCCTCGGCCTCGCGGAACGCGGCCTCCTTCTGGCCCTCGGCGGCGAGGATCATCGACTGCTTCTCGCCCTCGGCCTTGAGGATCGCGGCCTGCCGGAATCCTTCGGCCTCGAGGATGTTCGCGCGCTTCTCGCGCTCGGCCTTCATCTGGCGCGCCATCGAATCGACGAGGTCGCGCGGTGGCTGGATGTCCTTGAGCTCGATGCGCGTGACCTTGAGGCCCCACGGGTGGGTCGCCTCGTCGACGACCTTGAGCAGCGCGGCGTTGATCTGGTCGCGCTTGCTCAGGGACTCATCGAGGTCGAGCGAGCCGAGCACGGTGCGGATGTTCGTCATCACGAGATTGATCACCGCGATCTCGAGCTGGGCCACCTCGTACGCGGCCTTGGCTGCGTCGAGCACCTGGAAGAACACGACGCCGTCGACCTTGACGACCGCGTTGTCCTTCGTGATCACGTCCTGCGACGGCACGTCGACGACCTGCTCCATCATGTTCATGCGCCGCCCGACGTTCTGCATCACGGGAATCAGCAGGTGGAAACCCGGCGTCAGCGTATGCGTGTACTTGCCCCAGCGTTCCACCGTCCACTCGTAGCCCTGCGGCACGATGCGCACGAGCTTGTAGAGCACGATCACCGCGACCGCGACGATGACGATCGGCAACAATCCCCCGAGTCCCATGGCACCCTCCTCACCGTGTCTGCCGGACGCCAGTATACGTGCAGCGCGGGGCGCGCCCGCGCGCGATCATGCGTCCTGGCGCGCGACCGGCAACGCGAGCGTCACGGCGAGACCTCCGCCCGCGCGGTTGGCGAGGCTCAGCCGACCGCCGTGCGCCTCGGCGATCTCGCGCGCGAGCGCGAGGCCGAGGCCCGACCCCGAACGCTTGGTCGAATAGAACGGCAGCAGCGCGTTCGCGAGCACGGTCTCGGTCATGCCGCTGCCGCGGTCGGCGACCTCGATGCGGTGTTCGCGCGCGTTGCAGGTGACGCGCAACTCGATCGCGTCGGCCGGGCCGCCGGCTTCGTGCGCGTTCTTGAGCAGGTTGATCAGCACCTGCTCGACCTGCGCGCGGTCGAACCAGCCCGGCACCGGCGGCAGGGGTCCTGCGATGCGGAATGCATAGCTGCGCGAAAGCGACTCGAGGAAGCCCTGCCAGGGCACGTCGGCCGGGCGCGGCATCGGCAGCTTGGCGAAGCGCGCGTAGCCCTGGATGAAGCCTTCGAGATGGCGCGTGCGCTCCTCGACGGTGTCGAACACGGTCGCAAGCCGGCGCGTGTCGCCGAGGTTCGCGAACTGGCGTCCGCTGTGCGTCAGCGAACGGATCGGACCGAGCGAGTTGTTGATCTCGTGGCTGATCACGCGGATGACCTTCTTCCAGGTCGCCACTTCCTGGCGCGCGAGCTCGCGCGTCAGCCGCTTGAGCTGGTAGAGGCGGTGCGGCCGTCCCTGCAGCTTGAACCCGCGCTGCGAGAGGTGGAAGGTCTCCTCCTCGTTCTCGAACGGCGCGTTGAACAGGCTGTCGCCGCCATCCTCGATCGCCTTGCGCAGCGACGCGGGCGCCGCCGCGACGACGTCCGCGAAGCGGTCGCCCGCAAGCGGTCGACCCGCGTTGAGCAACTGCCGCGCCGCGAGGTTCGCGTAGACGATGTGGTCGCCCGGCTCCACCAGCACCAGCGCGGTCGGGGTGTTCTGCACCACGGTGTCGAGCAGCAGCTCGCGCTGGAACAGGTGCTGGCGCTGCTCGCGCAGCACGCGGCCAAGCTCGTTGTGCGCGGCGACGAGGTCGCCGACTTCGTCGCTGCGGCGCGAGCCGATCGAGAAGCTGAAGTCGCCGTCGCGGAATGCGACCACGCTGCCGGAAAGCGCGCGTATCAACGCGGCCACCGGGCGCGCGAGCGCCCGCGCGAACAGCATCGCGGGCAGCGCGAGGAGCAGCACGGTCGACGTCGCGCCGAGCCACGGCGACCCGGACCAGAGCGTCACGAACGCCGCGATGCCCGCGGCCACGACGATAGCGACCGCGAGCGCGGCGGCGAGTTTTCCTTCGAGGGAGGCGAGGCGCATCGATGGAACCGGGATTCGGGATTCGGATCAGGAATGCGTGATCCCGCGTCGGGAGTGGACGCAGTCTAGGTCAGCACGTGCGCGCAAGCGAAGGGCCGCGGCCGACGCGCCACCCGTAGGCTGGACGCGCGCAGCGCGGCCGGCATCCCTTGCGTTCGAAGCAAACCGCGCCGGCCGGCCTTTGGCCGTCCCGCCTACGGGAGCGCGGCGCTTGTCGAGCGACCGGTCGCGCCGGCTTCGATGCCGAGCTTGTCCATGCGCCGATAGAGCGCCTGGCGCGAGAGGCCGAGTTCTGCCGCGGCCTGGCTGATCACGCCGCGTGCCGTGCGCAGCGCATTCTCGATCGCGGCGCGATCGGGTTCTGCATCGGGTGGCAGGCGGCCCTGCCCGGTGCGCGCTGCGGCGAGGCCGAGGTCGCGTGCGGTCACGACCGAGTCCTGGCACAGCAGCACGGCGCGCTGGATCGCATTCTTGAGTTCGCGCACGTTGCCCGGCCATGCGTGCGCGACCAGCGCTCCGCGCGCGCTGTCGTCGAACACCGCGGCGCCCGCGAGGAAGTGCTCGGCCAGCGGCAGGATGTCCTCGCGCCGCTCGGCCAACGGCGGCAGGCGCAGCTCGATCACGTTGAGCCGGTAGTAGAGGTCCTCGCGGAACCGGCCTTCGCGGATCATCGCCGCGATGTCGGCATTGGTCGCGCTGACCACGCGCACCTTGACCCTGCGCGTGCGGCTCGAGCCGAGCCGTTCGAACTGCCCGCTCTCGAGCACGCGCAGCAGCTTGGCCTGGCCCGCGAGCGGCAGGTTGCCGATCTCGTCGAGGAACAGCGTGCCGCCGTCGGCCGCTTCGAAGCGGCCTTCGCGCGCGCGGTTCGGCGCGCCGGTGTAGGCGCCCGGATCGGCGCCGAACAGTTCCGCCTCGATCAACTCGGACGGCAGCGCGCCGCAGTTGACGGTCACGAACGGACCGTCCTTGACCGATGAATTGGCCTGGATGATCTCGGCGATGCGCTCCTTGCCCGCGCCGTTCGGACCCGTGATCAGGACCGGGATGTCCGCGCGCGCGACCTGGCACGCGAGTTCGACCACGCGTTCGGTCGCGGCAGACGCGAACACCAGACCACGCAGGTCGAACTTGTCGTCGAGCGCCTTGCGTTGGCGACGGCGCTCGTCGTGCAGGCGCGCGACTTCGCGCGTGGCTTCCGAGAGTTCGAGCAGGTTCTCGACCGTCGCCTGCAGCTTGTGGTCATCCCAGGGCTTGGCCAGGTAGTCGGCCGCGCCGGCCTTGACCAGCTCCACCGCGGTCTCGAGGTGGGTCCATGCGGTCAGCAGGATGATCGGCAGGTCGGGGTGGCGCTCGCGGATCGCACGGAACAGCGCGACGCCCTCCTCGCCCGACGTGGTGTCGGCCGCGAAGTTCATGTCCTGCACCACGAGGTCGATGTCCTCGCGCTCGATCATGTCGAGCCCCTCGGCCGGCCCGAGCGCGACCAGCGTGCGGATCTCCCGCAGCCCGAGCAGCAGCTCGAGCGCGGTCCCGACCGCGGGGTTGTCGTCGATCACCAGGACCGTGCGCATGGCTCGTTCGTCGTCGTGGCACGGTCGCATGCGCCATGGGATGCGGCGCGGGGCGAAACGGTTGCAGCGGACTGCGTCATCGCGCGGCCACCCGCGTGGCGGCGGAGGCGCGCGTCGCCGCGATCCAGGCATCGACGCGCTGTTCGAGCACGTCCAGCGGCAGCGAGCCACCGTCGAGGACGCGGTCGTGGAACGCGCGGATGTCGAAGCGCTCGCCGAGCGCGGCCTTCGCGCGCTCGCGCAGCTCGAGGATCTTCAGTTGGCCGAGCTTGTAGGTGAGCGCCTGGCCCGGCATCGCGATGTAGCGGTCGGTCTCGGCCTGCACGCTCGGCTCGTCCTCGCAGGAATGGCTGTGGAAATACTCGACCATCTGGTCGCGTGTCCAGCCCTTGTGGTGGACGCCGGTGTCCAGCACCAGCCGCACCGCGCGCAGCAGCTCGTCGCACAGCCGCCCGTAGTCGCTGTAGGGGTCCTGGTAGAAGCCGACCTCCTTGCCGAGGCGTTCGGAGTACAGCGCCCAACCTTCCGCATACGCGGTGTAGATGCCCTGCTGGCGGAACGGCGGCAGCGACGGCAGCTCCTGCGCGATCGCGATCTGCATGTGGTGGCCCGGCACGCCCTCGTGGTACGCGGTCGATTCGACCGCGAGCAGCGAGCGCTTCGCGAAATCGCCGGTGTTGACGTAGATGCGGCCCGGGCGGGATCCATCCGGCGTCGGCTGCACGTACTGCGCACCGGACGCCTCCTTCTCGCGATACTCCTCGACCGCGTGCACTTCGACCGGCGCCTTCGGCAGCAGGCCGAACAATTGCGGGAGCTTCGGCTCCATCTGCGCGATGTACTTGCGGTACAGCTCGAGGATCTGCTCGCGCGAGCTCGCGAAATGCTTCGGATCCTTCGCGAGCGAGGCACGGAACGCGGCGAGGTCCTTCGCCCCGAGCTTGCGCGCGATCGCCTCCTGTTCGCGCTCGATACGCGCGACTTCAGACAACCCGAGCGAGTGGATCGCCTCGGCCTGCATGGTGGTCGTCGTCATCTGCTCGATCGCGAACGCGTAGCGGCGCTTGCCATCCGGCAACGATTCGACGCCGAGCGCCGTGCGCCCGCGCGGCGCGTACTCGGTCTCGACGAATGTCGCGAGCTTGCGATAGGCCGGGCGCACGCCGTCGTCCACGAGCTTGACGATCGCATCGCGGAGGCGCTTGCGGTCGGCCTCGGGCACGGCGTCCGGGAACGTCGCGGCGGGCTTGCCGAATGCGCTTTCCACGCCTGCGGGCTCGGCGATCGCGCGCGTCTGCGTCGCGACCTTCTCGAGCAGGAAGCGCGGCGGCATCAGGCCGTCCTCCATGCCCGCGCGCAGCAGGGCCGTGATCTGCTCGAACACGATCGGCAACGCCTTCAGGCGCGCGATGTAGTTCTCGTAGTCGCGCGTCGTGTTGAACGGGATCGCCGAGACGAACTGCGCGGCCTGCAGGTGGATGCCCGCGAACTGGTCGAGCGGCATCTCGTAGATCTTGAGATCGAGGAAATCCAGCGTGTCCTCGAGCTGGCGCACCATCAGGTCGCGGTTGAGGCGGTCCTGCTCGGCGAAGCCGCGCGTGTCGACCGCCTTGAAACGCGCGAGGAATGCCTCGGTGTCCTTGCGCTGCTGCGCGACGTGCGCGAGCGAAAGGTCGCTCCAGCGATCGTTGTAGCGCGGGTCGCCGACCATCGTCGCGAACTCGGGCGACTCCTTGAGCTGGTGCTGCCACTGCTCGGCGAGCAATGCATCGAGTGCGGCGACGCGCGCGGCGACATCGTCGCCAGCGGCCGCGGCGATCGAACTGGCGGCAGCCAGCGCTGCGGCCAGTGCGAACGCGGCGCGGCGAGGGAGGGTCGGATTCACGGATGTACTCCTTGGTGGCATGGCTGCGCATGCCCGTGCAGGGCGCGGCGGGAAACGCATTGTCGCGTGGCACGGCGCCCGGCTCCTGTGCCGGACGCCATGCACGAAAACATCGGGTGGCGCATCAGACCGAGCGCGTCGCGACCGCGGGCGGCACGCGCGACGCGCGCAAGGCCGGGCCGAGCACCGCGAGCTGGCCGAGCAGCCACAGGCTCAGGAAACCGACAGGCACGTAGTACCACGGCAGTCGCGGCGCCTGGTAGGTCTGCATGAGCCACAGGCTCAGCGCGTAGGCGAGGACGCCGCCCGCGACGAGTCCGAGCGTCGTGATGATGAAATTCTCGGTCTGAAAGTAGCGCAGGATGTCCAGGCGCGTCGCACCGAGCGCGCGGCGCGTGCCGATCTGGCGCGTGCGTTGCGCGACCCAGAAGCTCGCCATGCCGACGATGCCGAGCGCGGTCACCGCGAGCAGCGCGACGATCACCGCGCCGAGGATGATCGCCATCGCGCGGTCGCCCGCGTACGCCTCCTGGCGCACCTGCTCCATGCTGCGCAGGCGGCCCACGATGCGGCTCGGATTGGCCTCGGAGAGCTTCTGTTCGACCGACTTCATGACTTCGTCGCGGCGCCCCGGTTCTGCGCGCACGAGGTAACGCGAATAGTTGCCGTACGGCATGTAGGTCGGGACCAGGGTCGTGTTCTCGATCGAATCGCTCGAGACCCATGGCTGCTGCGCGCGCTCGATGATGCCGACGATCGTGCTGGTCGGCGGATCCTGGTCCATGTACACCTGCTTGCCGAGCGCGTCGCCGTCCGGGAACAGCCGGTCCGCGAGCGCCTTCGAAACGATGATCGAAGCCGGCTTGAGCTGGTCGCCGAAGGTGGTGCTGGTGACTTCCTCCGGCTTGAAGTTGCGCCCGGCGACGAGCTTGAACCCGAACGTGTCGATCGCATGCGAATCGACGAGGTAGATCGTGGTGTCGGCCGTCGACGTGGTCTGCTGCGGCTTCAGGTTGATCCCGGTGCTCCAGCCGCCGCCGCTGAGCGGCACCGAGTTGGTCGTGGTCGCGGATGCGACGCCCGGCAGCTGGCGCAGCAGTGCGAGGTCGGCCTGCTGCACGGCCTTCGCATCGAAGCCCTGTCCGAAGCCGGAACTGCCGAGCCAGAACGTGTCGGCCTCGTTCATGCCGCTCGGCCGGTTCATGTTGTCGAGGCGCTGGCCGATGATGAACAGCGCGTTGCAGACGATCGCGAGCGTCAGCGCGACCTGGAGTCCGATCAGGACCATCGAGACCTTGCTGCGCATCAGCGCGGAGAGGATCGGGCGGATTTCCATGGCGTGTGTGTCCGGGAAGGGGATAGGGGCTGAGGGGATGGAGCGAGGGGCGAGGGGTGAGTCGTGAGAGGCAGGGGCCAAGGCCGCAAGAATGCTTCGTGCTTCTCTCGCCCCTCGCCTCTCGCCCCTCCACTCACATCTTCAACTGCGCCGCCGGCTGCACCCTGCAGGCGCGCCAGGTCGGGTAGAGACCGGCGAGCAGCGCGGCGGCGACGGCGAGTGCGATCGTGGTCGCGACCATCGTCCAGTCGAGGTGCGCGACCGTCTGGTATTCCTCGTACAGCGCGCGCACGGCGACGAGGCCGAGGCCGGTCAGCGCAAGGCCGAGCAAGCCGCCGCTGAGGCCGACCACGCCCGACTCGACGAGGAACTGCGTGAACACGTCACGGCGGCTCGCGCCGAGCGCCCGGCGCAGGCCGATCTCGCCGGACTTGCGCGTGAACTTCGCGAGCAGCAGGCCGATCGTGTTGACGAGGCAGACGACGAGGAACGCGAAGCCGAGGCCGGTCTGCACTTCGACGTCGCGCGACACCACCTGCTGGTCCTCCATCCACTGGTTGACGTCGAGCAGGCGGTTGTTGAGCGGGCGCGGGAAGCGGCCGAGCTTTTTCTGCTCGTTGACGTAGGAGTCGAGGAAGGACTTGTACTCGGCGAGCCGCGCGGGCGAGTCGAGTTCGACCCACATCTGCATCCACACGCAATCGGATGCGAGGTACGCGTCCCAACCGTCGCCAGGCGAGCGCCAGCAGCTGTTGTTGCCGCTCGAGCGCTGCTTGAGGTCGAGTGCGGTCGTGAACGGCATGAAGAACTCGTCGGGGTCGGCGAACGCGCCATTGGTGAGGTCGTAGTAGCGCGAGCGCAGGTTCCACTCATCGAGCACGCCGACGATCGTGTAGTCGGTGCCATCCATGCGCACGCTGCGGCCGGTGCTGTCCTGGCCGCCGAACAGCTTCTCGTTGATGTCCTTGCCGAGCACGACCACACGCGCATGGCTTTCGTCCTGGTCCCGGTTCCACGGGCCGCCGTACTTGAAGCGCGGCTCGAACATCGCGAAGAAGTCCGAGTAGGCCACGCGACCGAGCGACTGGAACGGCTTGAGTTCCTTGTTCTCGGGCTGGATCGGCAGTGACAGCTTGAACATCGCCGACTGGCGGTCGGCCTTGCCGGCCTCCATCAGCGCCACCGCATCGCGGTAGGTCACCTGGTCCGGCGGGCGCCCGTCGTCGTAGTACGGCTGGTCGGCGCTCCAGTTGTCGAGCTGCACGTAATGCAGCTTTTCGCTCTTCCACGGGATCGGATCGCTGCCCATCAGGTGCAGCACGGTCAGCGTCGTCATGCTCGCGGCGATGCCGAGCGCGATGCCGACCACCATCAGCGCGGTCAGCACCGGGTTGCGCTTGAGGCTGCGCAGGCCGAGCTGGAGGTAGTAGGCCAGCATGCCGGGGTTCGGGATTCGGGATTGGGGATTGGGCGAGGCGGACATGTCAGTGCACCTTGGGTCGGAGGCGATCGGTCGTCACGCGGAGGCCGCTTCTTTCTGCAGTCCCGACTCCCCGCTCGCGCTTCGCTTGAGGGTCGGCTCCTCGTCGAAGTCGGTGACCTGGCCGTCGATCACGTGCACGTTGCGCTGCGCGCGCGCGGCGAGTTCGGGGTCGTGCGTGACCATCACGATCGTCGTGCCCTGGCGGTTGATCTCCTCGAGCAGTTCCATCACGCCGCGCGCCATCAGCGAATCGAGGTTGCCGGTCGGCTCGTCGGCGAGCAGCAGGCGCGGCGAGCCCGCGAGCGCGCGCGCGATCGCGA
This sequence comes from Pseudomonadota bacterium, assembly GCA_023430685.1. Lineage (GTDB taxonomy): Bacteria > Pseudomonadota > Gammaproteobacteria > Xanthomonadales > Rhodanobacteraceae > Dokdonella_A. Next base: position 15,936 of record JAEYZH010000011.1, read on the forward strand.
CGCGCTGCTGCTGGCCACCCGACAGTTCCGACGGGTAGTGCTTCATGCGCGAGGCGAGCCCGACGCGCCCGAGCGCTTCTTCGATGCGCCGCTTGCGGTCGGCGGCAGGGAAGCCGCGGTAGCGCAGCGGCACGTCGACGTTGTCGAACAGGTTGAGGTCGGGGATCAGGTTGAAGCTCTGGAAAATGAAACCGATCTTCGCGTTGCGCAGCCGCGAGCGCGCATCGTCGCCGAGGCCCTGCACATCGACGCCGTCGAGCTGGTAGCTGCCGCCGGTGAACTCCTCGAGCAGGCCCGCGATGTTGAGGAAGGTCGTCTTGCCCGAGCCCGACGGGCCGGTCACCGCGACGAACTCGCCCTCGCGCACGTGGATCGAGAAATCGCGCAACGCATGCGTCTCGATCAGGTGGGTGCGGTAGACCTTCTGCAGGTGGGTCATCTTCAACATGGGCTTCGCCTCGCTTGGTGATTCGTGATTCGTGATTCGTGATTCGTGATTCGTGTTCGGCGATGTGCTCGAGGTGGATGCGGCTTTTCCGAATCACCAATCACGAATCACCGCTTCAATTCAGTGCAATCCGCTGCGCGCCGTCGAACTGGTCGGTGCCGGAGATCACGATGCGGTCGCCTTCCTTGACGCCGCTGACGATCTCGACCGCATTGAGGCTGGTGGCGCCGATCTGGATCGGAGTGCGTTCGGCGGTGCCGTCGCGCACGACGTAGGCGACGCGGCCGGCGCCGGTGTCGACGAAGGGTCCGCGTTCGACCAGCAGCACGTCGGGGTGTTCGTCCATCAGGATGCGCGTGGTCAGCTGCTGGTTCTGGCGCAGGCCGGCGGGCTTGCGCTCGCCGAAGCGGATGCGGCCCGTGACCTGGCCGTTCTGCACCTCGGGCGATATCGCACTCACCTCTCCGACATAGCGCTCGCCGCCCTCGAGCACTTCGGCCGACATGCCGACGCCGAGGTCATGCGCGAACACTTCGGGGACCTGCACCTCGACTTCGAGCGCGGTGAGGTCGACCACGGTCAGGATCGGCGCGTTGGCGGCCACGTTCGCGCGTTGCTGCACGATCAGCTGGCCGACCTGGCCATCGACCGGAGCGCGCAGCTTGAGCTCGTCGACCTGGCGCACGAGGTCGTCGACGAGCAGCTTCTGGCGCTCCATCGCGACGCGGCGCGTCTTGAGTTCGAACGCGAGGCTCTCGCGATCGAGTTGCACGTTGTGGCGCGCGTTCGACTCGGCCACCTTCGCCTTGGCCAGCGCGTCCTTGGCGCGCAGCACGGTCATCTCCGACTGCGCGCCGAGTTCGAACGCCTTCTGGTTGCGCTCGACCTCGCGCTCGGCGGTTTCCCGGTCGATGCGCGCCTGTTCCCAGGCCATCTGCGCCGCGGCTTCGCCCTTGCGGTTGTCGATCGCGGTGCGCTCGACGTCGAGGCTCAGGCTGTCGAACGTCGCGCGTTCCTGCTGCAGCCGGTTCGCGAGTTCGGGCGAATCGATTTCGGCCAGCACGTCGCCCTTGGCGACCTTGTCGCCCGCATTCACGTCGAGGCGCACGGTGCCACCGCTGCGTGCGTACAGCGTCGGCGCGACCGCGGCGACGACGCGACCCTGTACCGAGACGTCACGCACGAGCGTGCCGCGCTTGACTTCGGCGATGCGCAGGCGCGCACTGCTGGCCGACGAGTCGGCGGACGCCAGGCGCTTCACGGTCGGCACGACCGCGAGCAGCGCGGCGAGCGCGACCACGCCGAGGCCGATCCACATCCATTGCCTGCGACGATTCTTCTGCGGAACGAACTGGCGGTCCTGGGCCGAGGTGTCGCGGATCATCGGGTGCAGCTCCATCGGGATTCGTGTCTGCAGGATCTATAGCAACCCCCATGCCAGCCGTTATGCCATTGCTTTGCAACGATAAAGTGGACGCATCTCGCGGCACGGACACTGTCCGACCGCGTGCCGGACAGGCGCGGACAGTCCGCGCGCCCAGGCGTGCGGATGCATCCCGCATGCATGGGCGCGACCCTTTTCGGCGCCGGCGCATCTGACAGGCCGTGAGCAGCGCAAGCTTCCAGATCGAACTTCCCGACACCGTGCTCGCGCGCGCCCGCCGCGGCGATTCCGGCGCGCTCGAGCAGGTGTATCGCGCATTCGAGAGGCCCGCCTACACGCTCGCGCTGCGCATGCTCGGCGACGCCGACCATGCGCGCGAGGCGATGCACGACGCGATGCTGCACGTGCTCGAGCGCATCGGGCAGTTCCGCGGCGATGCGCCGTTCTGGGGCTGGCTGCGCCGGATCGTCGTCAACGAGGCGCTGATGCGCCTGCGCCGCGAACGCGGCCTCGCGTTCGAGGCGCTGCCCGACGGCGACGACACGCCAGGTGATGCGCCGGCGCCCTGGATGCTCGCCGATGCGCAGCGGCTGCAACGCGCGCTTGAGCGACTGCCCGCGCTGACGCGCAGCGTGCTCTGGCTCTACCACGTCGAACAGTACACGCACGCCGAGATCGCCGAACTGACCGGCAAGACGCCGAGTTTCTCGAAATCGCAGGTCGCCCGCGGGTCCAGCCGCCTGCGCACGCTGTTGCAACCGGAAGAGGAGGGCGCGCCATGCCTGATCGCGACGACCCAGTGAACAACGACGCTTCGCCGCTCGCGCTCGCGCTGCGCGCGCTGCCCGACGCCGCGCCGCACCCCGACGACTGGCCTGCGCTTGCCCGTGCGCTGGAGCGCCGCCGCAGGCCAGCGCGCCGGCTCCATCGCCACGCCGCGTGGCTCCTGCC
>JAEYZH010000090.1 GCA_023430685.1 Pseudomonadota bacterium
GCACAGCGCGCGCGCCTTGCCGAAGCCGAGCGCGCGATCCAGGTCGAACGCTTCCTGTCCGAGACCTTCCGCGCCGCGAGCCCGTACCTGCGCGACGACGAACGCGATCCGCTCGCGACGATCGCCGCGCTCGGCGCAGGCCTGCTCGAGGATGCGGCGGGGCTGGATGCGCGCACGCGTGCGCAACTTGGCCTCTCGCTCGCGCAGCTTCAGCTCGCGCGCGGCCGGCCGGCGGCGGCGCGCGCGATGCTCGACGCGGCGAGCGAATCGCTCGGGACGCGCGCGGGCGAGGTTCCGGCGTTGCGTGCCGAGTTGCTGGCCGCGCGCGCAGCGACCCAGGCCGATGCGGATGAACTCGACGCCGCGATCGCAAGCCAGCGCGAAGCGACCGCACTGATGCGCGTGGCCGGCACGGCGCGATTGCCGCTCGCATTCGCCGAGGCGCAACTCGGCGACCTGCTGCGGCGCGCGGGACGGCTCGACGAAGCGGGCGCGGCGTTCGCGGCCGCGATGCCGGTGGTGCTGGCCGACTTCGATGCGGCCGGGATCGACCACGTCCGCGCGCTCGACCGCCACGTGCGCTACCTCGGCCATGCCAACCAGGTCGACGCGCTGCGCGAGCTGCGCACGCGCATCGCGCCGCGTGCGGAACGCGACGAGGCCGGGGGCGTCGTCGATGCCGAGCTCGCGTCGGTGCTCGCCGAGATCGATTCGCTCGTGAGCGGGCCGCTCGCGGCGGCGCCGCAGTTCGAGCGCGCGGCCCGGCGCTTCGAAGCGTTGCTCGGGACCTCGCACCCGCGCGTCGCGCGCGCGCTGGTGGACGCCTGCGTGTCCCGGCTCGAGGCGGGCGAGATGGCGATCGCGCGCGAACTCTGCCTGCGCGGGCTCACGATCTACCGCGCGAGCGCGGGCGCCGACAGCACGAACGCCGCGGTCGCGATGAGCGATCTCGCGGTGATCGCGTACAACAGCGGTGCGCTGCTCGAGGCGGAACGCCATGCGGATCGCGCCTCCGAAGTATTCGAGCGCATCCGCGAGCCCTACATGCAGGTGCACGACCGGCTCGTGCGCGCACGCATCGCGATCGCGCAGGGCCGCCACGCGGCCGCGCTCGTGGCGATCGAGCGTGCCGCGCAGCTGCATGCAGCGACACTGGCGGACAACGACGCATTCGCACTCGCGATCGCGCAGCAGCGCGCGTTCGCGCTGCTCGGGCTCGGCCGCGTCGACGAGGCCGGCGCCGCGCTCGATGCGACCGCGCCGCTGCTCGAACGCACGCTGCCGGCCGATCGAGCACGCAGCCGCGCCTGGACGTCCGTCGCGCGCGCGCAACTGGCGGGCGCGCGCGGCGACGTGGCGTCGCTGGAGCGCCTCACCGCACAGGCGCTGTCGGAATACCGCGACACGCCGGGACGCAACCAGCCCGAGCTCGGATGGATCGCGAGCGAACTCGCGCAGGCGGCGCAGGCGGCCGGACTGGACGTGGTTGCCATGCGCCTCGCCGACGAGGCGCTCGCTCTGCTCGCGCCTGCAACGGATGGAACGCACTGGGCCAGTGCCTGGGCCGCGCGGCGGCTCGCGGGCGGGCCTGCCGACGCGACGCGCGACGCGCGCGCGCGCGAGCTGCTGCTGGCCGATCGGGTCGATACCGGGCAGGCGCGCGCGTTCCTCGCGCTCGCGAGGTAGCACGCCGGGTTCCGCGCGGCGCGGGAGGCCCGCTGCGAGCGCGCGCATCGACAGCCGGAAACGGCGAGTCGGGCGCCGTGATCGGCGTTAGCATCGCGCCATGTCCCTGCTCGCGCACGCCACCACGCTCGACCTGCGCATCTGCGAACGCGCGCGCCGCGCGCGCGACCCGCGCTTCGACGGCCTGTTCTTCATCGCGGTCACCTCGACCCGGATCTTCTGCCGCACGGTCTGCCCGGTGCCCGCGCCGAAGGCGTGCAACGTGCGCTTCTACGACAGCGCCGCGGCCGCCGCGGCCGCGGGTTTCCGGCCCTGCCTGCGCTGCCGGCCGGAAGCCGCGCCCGGCTCGCCGTTGCATCGCGCGAAATCCGATCTCGTCGCGGGCGCGCTCAGGTTGATCGAGCAGGGCGCGCTCGACGCGGGCACGCTGCCGGCGCTCGCCGCGCGCGTCGGCGTCGGCGAACGCCACCTGCGGCGCGTGTTCGCCGAGGAACTCGGCGCGAGTCCGCTCGATGTCGCCGCGATCCGCCGGCTGCTGTTCGCGCGACAGCTGCTCGTCGAAACCGACCTTCCGATCTCGCGTATCGCGGACGCGGCCGGTTACCGCAGCCTGCGGCGCTTCAATGCGGCGTTCGTCGCGAGCTACGGCAGGCCGCCGCGCGAATTGCGCCGATCGCGGCGCGCGACGGTCGATGCCGCGCCTGCAACACGCGATCCGGCCGCGATCGAACTGCGCCTGCCGTACCGCGCGCCGTACGACTTCGCGCAGCTGCTCGCGTTCTACGCGCGGCGCATGATCCCCGGCGTCGAAGCGGTCGACGAACGCGGCTACCGGCGCAGCATCGTCGTCGATGGCGTGCCCGGCTGGTTCGAGGTCGCGCCGGGCACGCGCGGCGACTCGGCGCTCTCGTTGCGCGTGCACCATCCCGACAGCGGCGCACTCGGCGCGATCGCGGCGCGCGCCAAGCGCATGTTCGACCTCGACGCGGATCCGCGTGCGCTCGCCGCTGCGTTCCGCGCCGATGCGGTGCTCGGTCCGCTGGTGCGGCGCTGGCCGGGCCAGCGGCTGCCGGGCGCCTGGGACGGCTTCGAGCTTGCGGTGCGCGCGGTGCTCGGAC
>JAEYZH010000111.1 GCA_023430685.1 Pseudomonadota bacterium
CGTTCTACAAGGACAATGTCAATGCGCTCAAGCGGGGCGCGATCCTGCGCATCCCGTCCGAAAGCGAAATCGCGGCGACCGGCTCCGCGCGCGAGGCAGCGGCGGAGATCCAGGGGCAGATCGAGGATTGGCGCGGCGGCAGGGCGAGTCCGACCCGCATCGCCGACGCAGGCGCGCGCGCGGTCGAACCGCGAGCGGTCGCGAGCACGGCGTCCCCGAGTCGCGAATCGGCGCGCGGCGCCGACGACGAACGCCTCGAGCTGGTGCCGCCGAAGGCCGGCGAGGGCAATCTCGCGATGGCCGACCAGCCTGGCAGTGGCGCGTCCGGCGCGGCGGTCAGCAACGCGCTCAAGGCCGAACTCGCACGCACCAAGGAAGCACTCGCGACGCGCGAGCAGGAAACCGGCGAACTCAAGTCGCGCGTGCGCGAGCTCGAGGACATCGGCAGCAAGAACGATCGCCTGATCAGCCTCAAGGATTCGGAAATCGCCGACCTGCAGCGCAGGCTGCGCGAACTGCAGGCGCAGGAGAAATCCGCTGCTGCAGCGACCGCGGCGGCGCCCGTCGCGCCACCTGCGCCGGATGCGCAGCCGCCTGCGCCCGAGGTCGAGGCGCCGGTCGTCGCGACTGCCGAACCGGCTGCACCCACCACCACGGTCACGGCGACGCCGTCCGTCGACGATCAGGCCAAGCTCGACAGGAAGGACATCTGGGGCGACACCGCACCCGAGCCCGCGACGCCCTCGTCCGCGAGCGCTCCGGTGACGGAACCCGCAGTGCCTGACGCGTCGCCTGCCGCGTCGACGACGCCTGGCGAGACTTCTGCGGCAGGCGGCGAGACGACCGCCTCGCCCGCGGCCGCGGAGCAGCCGCCGACGCCGAGCGGCAAGGCCGAAGTCACGCCGCTGGCGACCACCCCGCCCGCAGCCACGACCAAGCCCGCCGCGGCGCCGACTCGCCCGGTCACGCCGACGCCTTCGCGCGTCGCGGCGCCGTGGTACGACGCGCCCTGGGTCAAGCCCGCAGCGATCGGCGCCGGCGTGCTGTTGCTCGCTGGCGGCCTGCTCGGCCTGCGTCGTCGCAAGCCTGTTCCCGCCGCTCGCGGTTCGATCGCCGACTCGTTCGGTACTTCGCCGCTCGGCGCAGGCGGCGCCAGCGCGATGGCAGCCGAAGCCGACAGCCTGCGCGAGCAGCTGCGCGACGATCCGGCCAACCTCGGCCTGCACCTCGAGCTGCTGAGCGTGTTCTACGCCGAGCGCGATGTCGCCGCATTCGAGGAAGCCGCGGCCGACATGCATGTGCAGGTCGCCGATCCGAACGCGCCCGAATGGCTCGAGGCGCAGGCGATGGGCCAGGAACTCGCGCCGCACAACCCGATGTTCGCGTACGAGTCGGACTACGTGCCCGAGCACGCGGTCACCGAGGAACTGCCCGCGCACGATCCGTACGCGCCGGTCGGCGACTACGATGCTCCGCCACCGGCGCGCGACGAGTACGCGTTCGGCGACCTCGAGCCCGCTGACGACGTGTTCGACGTCCAGGCTCCGGCACCGACCGCGACTTCCACCGCCGACACGTTCACGTTCGAGGATCTTCCGCCGCTCGAGGTGCCGATGGACGAAAAGATCGAAGCCACCCCGATGGTTCCCGATGAAGTGCCGGTGGACGACGGCTTCTTCACCGGCGAAGACGCGATCGGCACCAAGCTCGACCTCGCGAAGGCCTACATGGACATGGGCGATCCCGACGGCGCCCGCTCGATGCTCGACGAGGTCATCGCCGAAGGCAACGAGGCCCAGCGCGCCGAAGCGCACCGGCTGATCGGCGAGTTGCGCTGAGGGCAGGGAATAGGGAATAGGGAATAGGGAATACCAGGAGCCGCGCCGGATCATTCTGGATCGGGAAGGGGATTGGAAACCGCGCAGCTCCTTGCTGCGCGGTTTTCTCTTTTCTGGCCGTGCTACGCCGGCCCGCGCACGGGCCGGAATGTTCGGTTCCCCGGTACCATTCCCCATTCCCCATTCCCCATTCCCCGCTGAATGCGCTACGCCCTCGGCATCGAATACGACGGCACCGATTTCCTCGGCTGGCAGCGGCTCTCGCATGGGCGCAGCGTGCAGGGCGAGCTCGAAGCCGCGTTGTCGTTCGTCGCGGCGCACACCGTCGAGGTCACGTGCGCGGGGCGCACGGATGCGGGCGTGCACGCGCGCTGCCAGGTCGTGCATTTCGATTCCGATGCGCAGCGCAGCGAACGCGCATGGGCACTCGGCACGAATTCGCGCCTGCCGCGCGACGTCGCGGTGCTGTGGGCGCGCGCGGTGCCTGGCGGGTTCCACGCGCGCTTCGGCGCGCGTGCGCGGCGCTATCGCTACACGATCCTCAATCGCCCGGTGCGCGCGGCGCTCGCGGCGCGCTTCGTGACCTGGGAACGCGTGCCGCTCGACGCCGCGCGCATGCACGCGGCCGCGCAGGCGCTCGTCGGCGAGCACGACTTCAGCGCGTTCCGCACGGTGCAATGCCAGGCGAGGTCGCCGATGCGCAACCTGCACGAGATCCGGGTCGCACGCGAAGGCGACGAGGTCGCGATCGAAGTCGAGGCGAACGCGTTCCTGCACCACATGGTGCGCAACATCGTCGGTTCGCTGTTGCCGGTCGGGCGCGGCGAGCGCGATCCGGAATGGATCGCGGCGCTGCTCGCAGGCCGCGACCGCAGCGTGGCCGGACCCACCGCGCCGGCCTCGGGCCTGTGCTTCGTCGCTCCGCGCTATCCGAGTGAATGGCCGCTGCCGGACATGGTGCTCGCATGAGCGTGCGCATCAAGTTCTGCGGCATCACGCGCATCGAGGACGCGCGCGCCGCGGTCGAACTCGGTGTCGACGCGCTCGGCTTCGTGTTCACGCGCCGCAGCCGGCGCTTCGTCGACATCGCACAGGCGCGCGAGATGCGCGATGCGCTGCCGCCGTTCGCGAGCGTTGTCGCGTTGTTCATGGACGACGAGCCGGCCTGGATCGAGCAGGTCGTCGCGCAGGTGCAGCCGCACCTGCTGCAATTCCACGGCAGCGAATCGGCGGAGCACGCCGCGCGTTTCACGCGTCCCTACCTCAAGTCGATCGCGATGCAGGGGGGCGATGTGCAGGCCGTCGTAGCCGAGCACGCGGGCGCCGCGGGCTTCCTGCTCGACGGACATGCGCCCGGTGATGCGGGCGGGGCAGGGCAGTCGTTCGACTGGAGGCGCGCCCCGCGGCTCGCGCGTCCGGTCATCCTCGCGGGTGGGCTCGATGCGGGCAACGTGGCGCAGGCGATCGCAGTCGTGCGACCCTATGCAGTCGACGTGTCGAGCGGCATCGAAACGTCGCCCGGCGTCAAGGACGCCGCGGCGATGCGCGCATTCGTCGAGGCGGTCCGCGCCACGCGCGCATGAGTGCGCGCGGCACCGATGCGCATCCACCCTCCGTCCCACAAGCAGGCCAGGACAACCCGTGACGCCATCCACCGCGATCGAGGACTTCCACGCCTGGCCCGACGCGCATGGCCGCTTCGGTGCATTCGGTGGGTCCTACGTCGCCGAGACGCTCGTCGCGCCGCTCGCGGAGCTGGCGCGTGCCTATGACGCGCTGCGCACGGATCCGGCCTTCATCGCCGAGTTCGAACGCGACCTCGCGCAGTACGTCGGGCGCCCGTCGCCGATCTATCACGCAGAACGGCTGTCGCGGATCGTCGGCGGCGCGCAGATCCTGCTCAAGCGCGAAGACCTCAACCACACCGGTGCGCACAAGATCAACAACACGATCGGCCAGGCGCTGGTCGCTCGCCACATGGGCAAGCGGCGCGTCATCGCCGAGACCGGCGCGGGCCAGCACGGCGTCGCGACCGCGACCGTGTGCGCGCGTTTCGGCCTCGACTGCGTCGTCTACATGGGCGCGACCGACATCGAGCGCCAGAAGATCAACGTCTACCGCATGAAGCTGCTCGGTGCCGAGGTCGTGCCGGTCACTTCAGGCTCGCGCACGCTCAAGGACGCATTGAACGAGGCGATGCGCGACTGGGTGACGCATGTCGCCGACACGTTCTACATCATCGGCACGGTCGCCGGCCCGCATCCGTACCCGCGCATGGTGCGCGACTTCAACGCGGTGGTCGGACGCGAGGCGCGCGCGCAGATGCTCGCGCAGTACGGCCGCCTGCCGGACGTGCTGACCGCCTGCGTCGGCGGCGGATCGAACGCGATCGGCCTGTTCCACGCGTTCCTCGAGGACCGCGACGTGCGCATCGTCGGCGCGGAGGCCGCCGGCGAGGGCATCGCGAGCGGACGGCACGCCGCTTCGTTGTCGGCGGGCCGCCCCGGCGTGCTGCACGGCAACCGGACCTACCTGCTCTGCGACGACGACGGCCAGGTCACCGAGACCCATTCGGTGTCGGCAGGTCTCGACTATCCCGGTGTGGGCCCCGAGCACGCGTTCCTCAAGGATGCGGGCCGCGCGAGCTATGTCGGCGTGACCGACGAGGAAGCGCTCGCGGCGTTCCACCAGCTCGCGCGCAGCGAAGGCATCCTCGCCGCGCTCGAATCGAGCCATGCGATCGCGCAGGCGATCAAGCTCGCGCGCGAGCTTCCGGTCGACGCGCTCGTGCTCTGCAACCTTTCAGGGCGCGGCGACAAGGACGTGCACACGATCGCCGCGCGCGAGGGGATCGTGCTGTGACGCGCGCGGACGCGCGCCGCATCGGCCGCCGCTTCACGCAGCTCGCGGCGCGCGGGCGCACGGGCCTGGTGCCGTTCGTGACCGCCGGCGACCCCCTGCCGGAGTGCATGGTCGCGCTCATGCACGCGCTCGTCGATGCCGGCGCCGACCTGATCGAACTCGGTGTGCCGTTCTCGGATCCGATGGCGGACGGGCCGGTGATCCAGCATGCGAGCGAACGCGCGCTTGCCAAGGGCGTCGGCTTGCGGGAGGTACTCGACTGGGTGCGCGAGTTCCGTGTTCGCGACGACGACACGCCAGTCGTGCTGATGGGGTACATGAATCCGGTGGAGGTGCACGGCGCGGCACGCTTCGGGCAGGATGCGGTCGCATCCGGCGTCGACGGGATCCTGCTCGTGGATTGTCCGATCGAGGAATGGCAGGCCGCCGAGCCCCTGCGAGCCGCGGGCCTCGACCAGGTGCTGCTCGCGGCACCGACGACGGTCGAGCCGCGGCTGTCCGCCGTCTGCGCCGCGACCCGAGGTTTCCTATACTACGTCTCCTTCGCCGGCATCACCGGCGCGGACCGGCTCAGCCTGGACAGCGTGCGCGAGCGCGTGGCGCAGGTACGCGAACGCAGCGCGGTACCGATCGCGGTCGGGTTCGGCGTGCGCGACGCGGCCTCGGCAGCCGCGATCGGCGGGTTCGCGGACGCGGTCGTGATCGGCAGCGCGCTCGTCGAACGGCTCGCAGGTGCGGAGGGCGAAGCCGAGCTGCGCGCGCGCGCGCGGGGTTTCCTCGAGCCCATCCGTGCGGCGCTCGACGGCGCAGGCAAAAAAGCCTGAAACACGAAGGACACGAAGGACACGAAGAGGAGACTCGAGGGACAACGCGAACAATCCGGGACACGCCGTTGCTGCGTGGTGCGATCCTTGCGTTGCTGTTCCTGGCGCTGTTCGTGTCCTTCGAGTTTCACCCTCTTGATCTTGATGCAGATTGCGGTTCGCCACGGCGGCCGGCAAGCGGAAGAACGCCATGAACTGGTTGCAGAAACTCGTTGGTCCACGCGCGCGCACGGCGCCCACGGCGAAGGGCAAGGTGCCCGAGGGCCTGTGGGAGAAGTGCGATGGCTGCGGCGCGGTGCTGTACAAGCCCGAGCTCGACGCCGCGCTCATGGTGTGCCCGAAGTGCGCACACCACCACCCGATCCGCGCGCGACATCGCCTGAACACGTTCTTCGACGAAGGCAGCGCGCAGGAACTGTTCGCGAACCTCGAGCCGACCGATCCGCTGAAGTTCCGTGATTCGAAGAAGTACCGGGACCGCATCGTCGCCGCGCAGAAGCAGACCGGCGAGAAGGATGCGATGGTCGCGATGCGCGGACTGCTCAAGGGCAATCCGCTCGTCGCGTGCGCCTTCGACTTCGCCTACATGGGTGGCTCGATGGGTTCGGTGGTCGGCGAGAAGTTCACGCGCGGCGCCGAACTCGCGCTCGAGCAGCGCATGCCGCTCGTGTGCTGGTCGGCGACCGGCGGCGCGCGCATGCAGGAAGGCTTGTTCTCGCTGATGCAGATGGCCAAGACCTCCGCGGCGATCGCGCGCCTGCGCGAAGCGGGCGTGCCATTCGTGTCGGTGCTGACGCACCCGACCACCGGCGGCGTGTCGGCCAGCCTCGGCATGCTCGGCGACATCAACATCGGCGAGCCGAAGGCGCTGATCGGCTTTGCCGGACCGCGCGTGATCGAACAGACCGTGCGCGAGACCCTGCCCGAAGGCTTCCAGCGCTCGGAATTCCTGCTCGAGCATGGCGCGATCGACATGATCGTCGACCGCCGCGAAATGCGCGACAAGCTCGCGTCGCTGCTCGCGTTGCTGATGAAGCAGCCCAAGGCGGCCTGAGCGCGAGAATCCGCGCCCAAGCGTCCCCGCGGCGCGGCGACTCGCGCTGCGCGACACGTTCCGGCTGGCGCGCGGGAGCACGGGCCCATCGATCGTCGGCGCGCGTGCCGCGAGTGCCGCGCGTGCCGCGCATGCAGTGCGTGCGCGACGGTGGGGCTCGCCGCTGCGCGGCTGCGACCCACCCTGCGGGGATGGGTCACGCGCTAGCGCGTTGCGATGTCCTGGCTGCAGGCGAACCGGATCGCGTCGAGCCGCGGCGCGGCGGTCGACAGCGCATGGCGGATGTCTTCGAGTTCGGTCGAGATCGCATCGATCTCTTCCTCGTGGACCGCCGGATTGACTTTCGCCAGCGCGACCAGTCGCGCGCGCTCGGCTTCGAGCTCGCGCTGTGCCGCATCGAGCGCGGCGCCGGTTTCGGTCGCCGCGAGGCGGCGCGCCTCGGTCTCGCAGGCCGCGAGCATCGGCGGCACCAGCTTGGCCAGCAATGGCCGGAAGCGTGCCGCGTCGGCGGGCTGCTCCTTCGCACGCGCGATGCTCGCCGAGTGCGGCTGGTAGTCGCTGCGCAGGTTGAGGCGCGTGTCGACCACCACGCGCAGCGGCAGCGGCGGCAGGAAGCGGCCGACATCGAGGCGGCGGTCGGCGACGCATTCGAGCACGAACACGCATTCGAGCAGGGCCGTGCGCGGCGGTAGCGAAGCGTCCACGAGCACCGCCGCATTGCCCTGTTCGCTTTCGATCAACAGGTCCAGTGCGCCGGTCACCAGCGGATGGTCGAGCCGCAGCAGCGGCAACTCCTCTCGCGCGAGCGCGACCGCGCGGTCGAAGGTAGCCTGTTGCGGGCCGTCCTTGAGTCCCGGAAAGCCGTCGGTGCTGAGGTATTCCGGGTCGAGCACGACCGTGCGCGCGGCAGTCTCCTCGTTGTCGATGCCGAACTGCTCGAACAGGCCGAGGATGAACGCGTCGGCCGATTCGTCGGCGTCCTGCGCACGCAGTGCGTCGCCGAGGTCCAGGTCGCGCGCGTCGCGCTCGCTCGCGAGTTCGAGCAGGCGGTCTCGACCCGACTGCACCAGCGCGGTCAGCTCGCGATGGGTCGCAGCGGTTTCGCCGACCAGCGCATCGATCTCGACGTCGGGATCCTCGGCGGCGTGCGCGTGGCGCTCCGCTTCCACCAGCAGGCGTGCACCGTAGCGGCGCACGATTTCACGCCCATCCGCCGGACTGCTGCGCAGTGCGTCCAGCCCCTCGTCGTACCAGCGCAGCAGCGCATGCTGGGCGGTGCCTTCGAACGCCGCCGCATGGATCTCGATCGGGTGGCGCTGCCCGATGCGGTCGAGGCGGCCGATGCGCTGCTCGAGCAGGTCCGGGTCGTGCGGCAGGTCCCACAGCACGAGATGGTGCGCGAACTGGAAGTTGCGGCCTTCCGAACCGATTTCGGAACAGAGCAGGATGCGCGCGCCATCGGGCTCGGCGAAGTACGCCGCATTGCGGTCGCGCTGCAGGATGGTCATGCCTTCGTGGAAGCGCGCGACCTTCGCGGTGCAGCGCGTGCGCAGCGCGTCCTCGAGCGCGAGTACCTTCGCCTGGGTGCGGCAGATCAGCAGCAGCTTGGCCGGCGCGAGCGAGTCGATCAGCGCGAGCAGCCAGGGCAGGCGCGGATCCGCGTCGTAGTCGATCTCGCCCTCGTGCGGGCGCACCTGTGCATCGGCATGGAACTCCGCGAGCAATCGCTGGCGTTGGGCGTCGTCGAGCGCGCTGCGATCGAGCCGCTGGATGCGCGCGATGCGCTGCGGGAAGCCGCCGATGCGCGCGCGACGATTGCGGAACATCACGCGGCCGGTGCCGTGGCGGTCGATCAACGCGTCCAGCAGCAGCGGCGCGACCGCGGCACGGTCTTCGTCGTAGCGCGCGAGCAGTCCCGCGAGTTCCGCGTCGGCCGCGAATCGCTGGTCGAGCAGCGAACGCGCGGGCTCGCCGAGCGGCGCCGCTTCGAGCAGCGTCGCGGCGACCAGCGACAGCGAGGCGTAACCGTCCGCCTCGGCGATGTAGGCATCGAGATCGGTGTAGCGCGCGGGATCGAGCAGGCGCAGCCGCGCGAAGTGTCCGCTGCGGCCAAGCTGTTGCGGCGTCGCGGTGAGCAGGATCAGTCCGGGCGCGCGCTGCGCGAGTGCTTCGACCAACTGGTAGGACCGGCTCGAGCCCGCCGGCGTCCACTCGAGGTGATGCGCCTCGTCGACGACGACGAGGTCCCAGCCCGCATCCTGCACCTGCGCGGCGCGTTTCGGATCGCCGGCGAGCCAGTCGACGTCGGCGATCACGCACTGCTCGTCCTCGAACGGATTGCGTGCGCCGTCGCCGACTTCGATCGCCTCGCAGCGCTCCTCGTCGTAGAGCGCGAATGGCAGGTTGAAGCGGCGCAGCAGTTCGACGAACCATTGCGCCGTCAGGCTCGCCGGGGCCAGCACCAGCACGCGCGCGATGCGACCACTCGCGAGCAGCCGCGCGAGCACCATGCCGGCCTCGATCGTCTTTCCGAGTCCGACTTCGTCGGCGAGCAGTGCGCGCGGCGGCCTGCGCTGCGCGACCACCGCGGCGACGCGCAACTGGTGCGGGATCAGGTCGATGCGCGCGGAAGCGAGGCCCCAGGCCGGCGAGCGCATCGCGGCTGCACGTCGCGACAGCGCTTCGCGGCGGAAATCGAAGCGGTCGGGTCCATCGATGCGCGCCGACAGCAGGCGTTCGTCCGCACGCGAGATCGGCTGGGTGTCGTCGAGCTCGGCCTCAGGCAGGGTGATGCCACCGCCGTGGTAGGCGAGCATGCCGTCCTGGGTGCTCACGCGCTCGATCACGAAGCTGCGCTTCTGGCCCGAAACCTTCTGGCCGACGCGGAATTCGGCGCGCGTGAGCGGCGCTGCATGCATCGCGTACTGGCGCAGCACCCCGGCGGTCGCGAACAACACCTGCACGGTGCGGCCTTCGAGGCGCACGACCGTGCCGAGCCCGAGTTCGGGTTCGGCATTCGAGATCCAGCGTTGTCCGGGTACGAAGGCCATGGCGGTCGCGGCGAAGGGGAACGCGATTATCGCGGCCGTGGCCGGGCAATCATAGTCTCGCCGAGGCTCGACGGACTCGATGCCGCACCTACGGTGCGGGGCCTTCGAAGCCGTCGGCGAAGACCACGTCGTCGACCTGTGGCGTTGCGTAGGCGACGAACACGCCGGTGCCCCATTCCTCGCCGGGATCTCCTTCCGGATGCAACGCCGCGACGAACGCGACGTCGCCCGCATTGTTGAGCGTGGGCGAGCCGCTGAAGATCGGCCAGCCGCTCGGATCGTCGACGTGCTGGCCGATCTGCGCCGGGCCCAGGTCGGTCGAGACGACGTCGCCCTTGCCGACCACGCGCACGAGCATGGTGCCGTCGCCGACGAACACGGCCTGGCCATTCGCGTCCTGGCCGCGGAACACCACGAGGCCCTCGTTGTTGATGTCGGGCGAGAAGGCGTCGATCGCGCGCACCGGTCCCGCGGCCTCCACGCGCGCGATCTCGACCGCCTCGACCGTGTCGCCGACCGGCGTGAAGCGGTAGATCGCGCGCACGTTGCCGTCGGCGAGGCTCAGGCCGACCGCGATCGCGCCGTGGTCGTTGAGCCCGAGGCCGTTGTCGAACCGCGAGAAAGGCGAGGCCGCGTCGGTCGCGGCGTCGGCGACCAGCAGGCGGCTGTCGTCGAATCCGTCGAACAGGCGGATCTCGTTGTGGTTGAAGTCGCTGGTGCTGACTTTCGAGGCCATCTGTCGCGCGTTGTTGGTGTCGGGCGAGTACAGGTAGGCATAGGGACTGCCGGCGCCATAGCCGGTGTCGTAGGCGATGAGTTCGGCCGGCGAGGCCGGGACCGCGCGCACGAACGCATACGGACCGTTGAAGCCGCCGCGCAGGCCGATGGTGCCGTCGTCGGCGATGCGCGGGTTCGCGATCGACGACGGCGACAGCGGCAGCAGCGACACGACGTCGGAGCCGCCCGCAAGCGGATCGTACTTGCGCAGCACGTACGGCGCGCCGTCGTTGCTCGTGTAATAGGCGACCTGGCCCGCGGCATTGATCGACGGTCGATCGGAGATGATCATCGTCGCCTTCGGATCGTTGCCGGGATCGTGGATCGCGACGAAACCGCCCTGTGCATGGCCACCGACCCACAGGCCTGCGCCGGTGTCGGAGAGGTTGCCGTTGATCGGCACGACGCCCGCGGTGAACGCCACTTGTTGGTCGTCGCTGACGGCGGCGCTGATGCTGTTGAACGAGGTGCCCGGCGGCACGTTCCAGCCGTTGTCGTTGACGATCAGGTTGCTGCGCGCCTGCAGTTCGATCGTGTCGTAGCCCGGCGTGCCCGCAACGGCCGTCGTCGTGGACAAGGCGGCGAGCGCGGCGGCGAGCAGGGTGCGTGCGGGAAATCCGGTCATGGCAATGCCTCGTGTCGGTCGGTGGACTCCACCCGATCCCCGACCTTACACAAGACCTGCGCCGCATTTCGTTAAGTGCGCCGCGCGCAGCATGCGCACGTCCGAGCGCGCAACACCGAGCACGCGAGGCGCGCCGCGGGAACCGCACGCGGCGACGAAAGAGAAGACATCGAGCAGCAGCGCGCCCGGTCGGCGCGCGCCGAGAAGACGCGGGACCGCCACACTGGCGGCCCCGCGATGCGGTCTCACCCGATCTTCTTCACCAGATCTTCACGCGCTTGTCCTCCACGCGCACCATCGCGTCGCCGGCCTTGCAGTCGAATGCGCTCGCGAACGCGGGCAGGTTCGAGGCGGCGCCGACCGCGCGATAGCTCGCAGGCGAATGCGGGTCGGAATTGAGCTGGACCTCGAGGCGCTCGGGCCGCGTGCTGCCACGCCAGATCCGCGCGAGGTTCAGGAAGAAGCGCTGGTCCGGCGTATAGCCGTCGATCTTCGCGGCCTTCGACGGATCCTTCGCGATCGCCATGTGCAGCGCGTCGAGTGCGATCGCGGTGCCGCCGAGGTCGGCGATGTTCTCGCCGAGCGTCAGGCGGCCGTTGATGCGCTTGCCCGGCAGCGGCTCGTAGCCCTCGTACTGCTCGACGAGCTTGGCCGCGCGCGCCTCGAACTTCTCGCGATCGGCCTTCGACCACCAGTTGGTGTTGTTGCCCTGTGCGTCGAACTGGCTGCCTTCGTCGTCGTAGCCGTGGATCGCTTCGTGCCCGATCACCGCGCCGATGCCGCCGTAGTTGAGCGCGTCGTCGGCCTTCGCATCGAAGAACGGTGGCTGCAGGATCGCGGCCGGGAAATTGATCGTGTTGTCGGTCGGGTTGTAGTACGCATTCACCGTCTGTGGCGTCATGCCCCATTCGGTGCGATCGGTCGGCTTGCCGATCTTCGCCATTTCGTAGGCGTGGTCGTAGCGGGTCGACGCGAGTACGTTCGCGTAGTAGTCGTCCGGCTTGATCGACAGGCCCGACCAGTCGCGCCAGCGATCGGGATAGCCGATCTTCGGCAGGAACGTCGACCACTTCTCGAGGGCCTTCGCGCGCGTCACGTCGCTCATCCAGTCGAGCTTCTCGATGCGCGCCTTGAGCGCCGCGCTCACGTTGTCCACGAGTTCCTGCGCGCGCCGACGCGACTCCGGCGGGAAAGCCTCGGCCACATAGAGCTCGCCGAGCGCCATGCCCATCGTGTCATTGACGGATTCGAGCACGCGCTTCCAGCGCGGCTCCTGCTCCTTCTGGCCGTTCAGCGTCTTCTTGTAGAACTCGAAGTTCTCGCGCGCGAATGCCTGGGTCAGGTACGGGGATGCCGAGTCGAGCGCGTGGAAGCGCAGGTACGAGCGCCACTGATCGACGGGCACGTCCGCGAGCATGCGGTTGAACTCGGCGAAGAACTTCGGCTGCGAGAGCGAGAAGCCGCCCTTGATGTCGATGCCCTGCGCGGCGAAGAACGTCGTCCACGAGAAGTTCGGCGTGGCCTGGTCGGCTTCGGCGAGCGTCGTGAAGTGGTACTGGTTCTCCGGCGTGCGCAGTTCGACCGGCTTGAACGATGCCTTCGCGAGGCGCGTCTCGAACGCCAGTACATGATCGGCCGCGGCCTTCGCATCGGCCGGCGTCGCGCCCGCGAGCGTGAGCACCTTCGCCACGTGCGCGCGATACGCGTCGCGCTTGGCCGCGTGTTCGGCCAGTTCGTAGTAGTCGGGCGTCGGCAGGCCGAGGCCGTCCTGGAATGCGTACGCGATCTGCATCTTCGAGTTCTTGAAGTCCGCGGCCGGGAACAGCCCGAACACGCGGCCCTGGCCCTGCGCGAATGCCGCGGTCAGGTAGGCCGCGACGTCCGCGCCCGAACGCAGCGCGTCGATGCGCGCGAGTTCGGGCTGGATCGGCGCGAGGCCGGCCTTCTCGATCGCCTGTTCGTTCATGCCCGAGCGGTAGTACCAGCCGATCTTCTGCTCGATCGAGCCGGCCTTCGCGGTGTCGGCGGTGCGCGTCGCCTTGTCGACGATCGCGTGCTGGGTCACGAGGCTGTGCTCGCGCAGCGCATCGAAGGCGCCCCAACGCGTGCGGTCGGCCGGGATCGGATTGGCCGCGACCCATTTCGAATTGACGAATCCGTCGAAGTCCGCGCAGGGTGAAATAGCGGGATCCAGTTCACGCACGTCGAACGAGGGGGCGGCGGCGTGCGCCGCGCCGGCCAGGCACGTCGAGATCGCGAGAGCGAGGAAGCGCTTCGAGGGAAGGGGCATGCGGGGTCTCCAGGTTTCGGGTCGTGGGCGAGGGCGCGGGGTACGCGACGCGGAGGGGAGCCGCGCGCGAGCGCGCAGGCAGGCGCGCGGATCCTGGCGGCGCGGCATCGGTGCGGCCAAGTGTCAAAGGTCATTGCGCCCGGTGCAGCCGCCGGCTGCGCGGATCCGGGCGCGCGGCGACACGAATCGCCACAATCCGCTCGCCTGCGGCGCGCGGCGGCCGTATGCTCGCGGGGCGACCCCCCGGAGGCCTCCGATGAACGCCAGGCATGGCTGCGTGTCCGCAGCGCTCCTTGCCCTTGCATGCGCATGCGCCGCGGCGCACGCGACGGCCGCGCCCGCGCCGGCCGGGACATTCGACCGCATCCATCCGTCCGCGTTCGACGACATGCTGCGCGACGCGCGGCTCGCGTACGGCAAGGAGGACTACGCGCGCGCGTTCCCGCTGTTCGAGCGGCTCGCCTGCGCGGGCGACAAGTCGAGCCAGTCGGCGCTGGGACGGATGTACCTGCTCGGGCAGGGCACCCCGCAGGACCACCTCACCGGCTACGCGTGGCTCAAGCTCGCAGCGGAGGAAATCTTCCCGGGCTACCAGCGCATCGTGAAGCAACTCGAATCCGCGATGGATGCGTCGCAGCTCGCGATCGCGCGCGAGGGCGCGTCCAAGCTCGCCGACCTCTACGGCATCGGGGCGACGCGCATCAGCTGCCGCAAGAATGCGTCGCGCAAGGGCCACATCGTCGACGAGCTTGTTTGCACGCCATACCGCGACGGCGGCCAATACCTCGTGCGCCGGTGCGAGGGCGCCGCGCCCGCGTCCTAGGCAACATCGGCGCGCGCGCACTCAGCGTGCGCGCACGCGCGCGAGCGCGTCCGCATCGAGGCGCACGATCGGATACGCGCCGACCTCCTGCGCTGCGTACCAGTCGGAGCGTTCGTAGAACCACGCGAGCCGTCGCGCGGGCGAAGCCGCGAATGCCGCGTCTTCGGCGAGCCTCGCGTCGAAGGCGGCCTTCAGCGAGGGGTCGCGCTCGAGCATCGTGCGCGCGAGTTGTTCGGCAACACGTGCGTCGGGGTACTCCTTCTGTTCGAACAGCGCATCGAGGAAGCCCCAGCGCAACAGCGAGTCGGACGCGCGCGGCTCGAGCAGGTTGACCGCGACGTTCGCGCCGGGCTGGTCGAGCGCGACCAGCAACGCGCCTGCCGCGAATGCGAGCTCCACGCGCTCCACGCGCAGCCCGAATTCGCGCAACGGGTGGCGACCCTCGTACGAGGGGCCGTTCCACTGCGGTGCATCGAGCCGATAGCGGTCCACGCGCAGGCGCAGCGGCCGGTCGATGCGCTCGAGGCGCAGGTGGTGCTCGCGCAGCTTGTCCGCGATCTGCGGCCAACCAGCCGGTACGAGGTAGGCAGCGGGCACCACGACCGTCTCGGTAGCGACGAGGTCGCGGAAGAACGGCACGCCGTAGCGTTGCGGGCGCCGGTCGTCGTAGCGCGTCCACGAGTCGCCGGACACCTCGCTGGGCGTTTGCGAGGACGCGTAGCCGGCGAGTTCGAATGGCACCGATTGCTTCGAGGTCTCGAAGGCGACCGCGAGCCTGGCCCCGGCACGACGCGCGACGATCGCCGCGTCGGCTCGCTCGACCGCGTTGCGCAGCGCTGCGCCGTCACGACCGACTTCGGCCAGCGTCGCGACGACGAAGTCCCGCGTCGCGCGCACGCGCGTCGCGTAGGGCTTGAGCATGTGCGTTTCGACCAGCACCGCGGCACGGTTGCGCAGGGCGACGTAGCCCGTCGAGTAGCGCGGCCCCGAGCCGAAGTTGCCGATGCCCTTGCGGATGTCGCGGTGGTCGACGAGGTCGAGATAGGGTGCGGCGAGGTGGCCGCGCTTTTCGTAAGCCGGCAGGATGTGTCTTTCCATCGCGTTCTTCTGCCAGCGCTTCACGCCGTCGTCGAGCGGTCCCCAATCCTCCAGGTACCAGGTCAGGTCGTACTGGTAATCGGCGCCGTTGGTGGTGTGGATGTCGAGGAACAGGTCCGGTTGCCAGGCATCGAACAACGCGAGCCAGTCGCGCATTTCGGGTGCGTCGGCCTTCATGTAGTCGCGGTTGAGGTTGAGGTTTTGCGCGGTCGCGCGGTAACCCATCTCGCGCGGGCCATCCTGGTTGATGCGGTTGTGCGGATTCGAACGCTCGTGGCCGTCGACGTTGAAGATCGGCAGCCAGACCAGGATCACGCGATCGAGCAGCGAGGGGTGGTCGCCGACCGCGAGGTCGCGAAGCAGCATGAGCCCGGCATCCTTGCCTTCGATCTCGCCCGCATGGATGCCGGCCTGCACCATCACGATCGGCTTGCCGGAGGCACGCGCCGCCGCAGGCGTGAACTCGCCGTCGGATGCCGCTACGACGAGCATGAGGTCGCGGCCCTCGGGCGATACGCCGAAGCGCCCGAGATGCAGCCGGCCGGGCGCGGCGCTCGCGAGCCGCTGCAGGTAGGCCCGGGTTTCCGCGTAGGACGGCGTGGTTTCGAACCGCGCGGCTTCGGCGGGCGTGGTCCAGTCGGCGGCGATGCAGGCGTGCGTGGCGAGCAGCGACAGGCTCGCCGCGAACAGGCGCGCGAGGCGCGGAGGCGGGTGTCGCATGCGGGCGGCCTTCGATGGGGTCGCCCGATGGTACGACAACGTCACGGCGTGCCGCGCGCGCGGCGCCCGTGGGGAACGACCGAGGTCGCTATTCGAATCCGTTGTCGAACACGATCGGCCGCAACTCCACCGCGATCGCGCGTCGCGCACCGACGATGTCGGCAAAGCCGCCGCCGACCGCGTGGCAGGGTCCGGTCGCGTCGAGTGCGGCGATCACGGGGTATTCGTAGCCCTGCAAGCCCGGCTGCGGCGTCCAGCTGCTGCCGTCGTGGTACAGGGTCGGGTTGCCGAGTGCGAGCACGCTGCCGGTGCCGAACGCGATCATCGGTCCACCGCCGCCGTCGGTGGTCGCGAGCGACCACGCGAGACCATCGTGATGGAGGATCATCGGCCCGTGGCCGGTGCCCGCGGTGAACCAGCTTCCGGCTGCGAACACGTCGCCCGCGCCGAGCGCGAGTACCGCTCCGAAGCCGACGCTGTCGCCCGGGGCGGGCGCTTCGGCGAGCTGCCACGCTTGCCCATCCCAGTGGATCAGGTACGGAATCCCCGACATGTCGCCGTCGCTGCCGTGTCCGACGGCCCAGACGTCGTCGCTCGCGTCGCCGTCGATCGCGGCCAGCGACCAGCCCGGCGTGCCCGGAAGCGGGAACGGCGTTTCGATGATCGAGAGGCTGGAGCCGTCCCAATGCATCGCGAGCGCGGGCCAGCCCTGCGGCGTGATCCACGAACCGACGAACCAGACGTCGTCGCTCGCGAACGCCTTGATCGCGGTGATCTCCGCGCCGCTTCCGCCACTCGTGACGGGCGCGTCGACCTGCTGCCACGCATCGCCGTCCCAGTGCGCGAGGAACAGCTGCCCGCCGACGAAGCCCTCCTGGTTCTGCCCGCGCCGCCAGCCGCCGGCCCATGCATCGTCGGGCGCGACGCCGTCGATTGCGTTGAACCAGACCTGCGCGCACGACGCGTTCGGCGAGCACGGTTCGGGGCTCGGCGTCGGCACCAGGGTCCAGGCACCGTCGCCGACGCGATGCCATGCCGCCGACAGCTGCTCGCTGTTGCCGATCGTGCCGCGTTCATAGCCACCAACAAGCCAGCTCTCCGCGGAACCGAAACTCCGGCCCGCATTGACCCAGGTACCGGTCGCGCCTTGCGGGAGCGGCAATTGCCGGCTGTGCCATTCGCCGCAACCGGCGACGGTGTTCGACGGCGGTTCGCCCGGGGCATCGCCGTACAGCGAGAACGCGAAGTCGAACTCGCTCGGTCCGAACAGGTCTTCGTGCTGTTGCCAGTCGCCGCCGGCGAGGTTGTCGCGCATCTGCACCGGACTGCCGAAGCGGCTGGCGTGGTTGGAAGACCACAGCGGCCACGACGCGGGTTCGGCGAACTCGAGCTGCACGGAGAGGAAGTAGCTGCCGTCCGCGGCGAACGGCTGCGGGAACAGCACGTCGATGGTTTCGTCGTGCCCGGTGTGGTTGAGGTCGTGCACGAAACCCGGGTCGTCCGCATCGAGGCGGAACGCATGCAGCTCGGCCCCCGGCGTGCCGGCAGCGGTCTTCTCGTAGATCCGCACGCGCACGCCGGTCGAGAACACGCCGGCGCACTGCCAGCAATCGTGGCCGTGCACGATGGCTCGCCGAACGAGGCCCGTCACCTCGAAGTCGTCGGCGAGTTCGACATCGGTCGGCGAGGCGCCGGTGACGACGACGCTCGGGCGCGTGATCGACCAGGTGTCGATGTCGTTGTGCCACAGGCGCTGGTCGGCCTGCGCGTCGCCGACGATCGCAGCGAGCAGCCATGGGGCGAGGGTCGAGGGTTTCACGCGGCGTCTCCCGGAACGGATGTGCGCACGCTGCGCTTGCGCGCGCGCGTCGGCAAGCGTTGCGTGGGTGTTTTCCCGCGAACGCCCCGCTGTTCGTTCAGGGTCCGGGCGCAGGCACGTCGCGCACGAGCCGGAAGCCGACGTCGACGAGGCCCGTGGTCGCGCCGGCACTGCCCTCGCGCGAGCCGTTCGCGCTGCCGTCATCATCGCGCCATGACGTGCCGCGGTAGCGATGCTCGCCGCAGGCCGGTCGCGCACGGCCCGGACGCGCGCAGACGTCGATCCACTCGCTGACGTTGCCGGCGATGTCGTGCAGGCCCGGCGGCGTCGCTGCGTGTCGGCCGACCGGTGCGGTGTACTCGTGCCGATCATTGCAGCCATCGCGGGAGCGCGCGCCGATGTTCGCGCTGCCGCAGGCCGTGCCCGCTCCGGCCGCGCGCGCCGCCGCGAGCCATTCATCGGCATTCGGCAGGCGCCAGCTCGCCCCGGTACGCGCGCCGAGCCACTGCGCGTACGCGTTCGCATCGTCCCAGCTCACGCACACCACCGGATGCGCGTCACCCTGTTCGAAACCCGGATCGCGCCAGTCCGGCTTGCGCGCGCGCACGAACGACAGCAGCGTGTTGCCCGCGCGGCAACGCGCTGCCGGCCGGCCAGTCGCTTCGGCGAAGAGACGCCACTCGCCGCGCGTGACCTCGTTCACCATGATGGCGAACGCATGGCCGTCACTGCCGGTCAGCGACACCACGGCCGGGCCATTCGCAGCGGGCCCTGCACGCGGCGCCGCGACCGGCGGATCCGCGTTCCGACGAACCGTCTTCGCGAAACCAGGCGGCGGCGACGCCGCGAGCTGCGCGAGTGTCGCGTCGACGCCGGCGAGCACGCTGTTGCGCACGCGC
The DNA here is from genome assembly GCA_023430685.1 of Pseudomonadota bacterium. Lineage (GTDB taxonomy): Bacteria > Pseudomonadota > Gammaproteobacteria > Xanthomonadales > Rhodanobacteraceae > Dokdonella_A. The sequence goes on from JAEYZH010000111.1 coordinate 18,680, forward strand.
GCGGGATGGGTCGCGCGTTCCGCCTCGACAGCGGCGCGCAACGTGGAAACGAACGCATCCGACAGCGGGCCGGGTGCGAATTTCGCGGTGCGCGCAAGCGTGTGCCATTCCCCCACCGCGGCGCGCGCGGCCTCGTCGTCGTTGCGGTCGATCGCGATCGTCGCGCGTTGCGCGAGTAGTCCGAGCACCTGTTCGAGGCCGCGCACGGCGTCGGGTTGGACCGGCTCGATCGCGAGGATCGCGAGGTATTCGTCGGCCGCGCTGTCGCCGGCAGGCATCGCGAGCTGGTCGCGTGCGATCAGTTCGGTTGCGCGCTGCAGGCGTGCGAGGCGCGCCTGCGCGAGCGGGTCGGCGGTGTCTGCGGGCGCCGTGCCGTCCGCGGTCACTGCCGCGGGTGCAGGCGGGGGCGCGGAGGCAGGCGCGGGAGCCGCGTCGACGAATGCATTCGCCGGCACGGGTGCCGAGGCCGTGCGATCCGGGGCAGGCATCAGGGAGAGCAGGAGCACGAGCAGCGCGAACAGCGAGGCACCGAGCAGCAGCGCGCGCGTGCGGCGCGGAACCGCCAGCGCGCCCTGCAGCAGCATGCGCCACTTGCGCGAGGCGCCACCGCGCGCGGGTGCGCGCAGGCGCCGTTCGATCACGTCGATCGCGGCGATCAGTTCTTCGGCGCTCTGGAAACGGAGGTCGGGCTGCTTGGCGAGCGCCTTGTCGATCAGGGGTTGCCACAGCCGCCGCGTCATCGGCAGGCGCGGCACCGGCTTCTCCACGTGCGCGAGTGCGACCGCGAGCGCGTCGGGTCCGGTGAAGGGCAGCTCGCCGGTCAGCAGTTCGTAGCAGACCACGCCGAGGCTGTAGAGGTCGGAGCGACCATCGAGCGGCTGGCCGCGCGCCTGTTCCGGACTCATGTAGCCCGACGAGCCGACCGTCGCGCCTTCGCGCGTCATGCGTGGATGGCGCGTGCCGCCGAGCGCGATGCCGAAGTCGGTGAGCAGTGGCCGGTCAAGCGAGTCGAACAGCACGTTCTCGGGCTTGACGTCGCGGTGCACGATGCCGTGGTCATGCGCGCAAGCGAGCGCCTCGGCGAGCGATCGCACGATCGCGAGCACGCCTTCGGGGTCGTCGCGGAGGTTGCGCGAGGCGAGGTCGCCGCCCGGCAGGTACGGCATCGTGTAGTAGATCTGGCCGTTCGAGGTGCGCCCGACATCGAAGATGCCGACGATGTGCGGATGCACGAGCTGCGCGATCACCCGCGCCTCGTTCTCGAACCGGTGCACGAGTTCCTCGTCCGCGCGCTCGCCTGCGAGCACCTTGATCGCGACGGGCCGGGACAGCGATTCCTGCATCGCGAGCCAGACCGTCGCCATCCCGCCCGAGCCCAGGCGCCTGAGGATCCGATAGCCGGGAATCTGGAAGGGGAGCTTCAGGTACGTCATGGCGGCCAACGGGCGACAGCGCGACAATTCTAGCCCGGTGGCGCTGGCCGGTACGTGACGCGCGCACTCCAGTACGGGAGTGGCTGATGGGTCCGAGCGACGAGGGTGGGCTGCCGGCGGTTGCGCGGGATCGCAAGCCGCGCATCGTCGCGCTGATGGGGTTGCCGGGTGCCGGCAAGAGCATGGTCGCGCGCATGCTCGAGCGCGAGTTCGACCTGCGCCTGGTGTCGCGCGATGCGATCCGCGCGGCGATGTTCCCGCGCTGCGACCACAGCTTCGCGGAGAAGCAGGCTGCGTTGCACGGCGTCATGCTCGCGGTCGAGATCAACGGCCTGCTGGGCGCGTCGAGCGTGATCGACGGCGTCACGTTCTCGCGCTCGGAGGATCGCCGCCGCGTGGTCGCGCTCGCGCGCAGGCACGCGTTCGACCTGTCCATGCTGATGCTCGATTGCCCGGTCGACATCGCGCGCGAACGCGTGCGGATCGACCGCGACCAGCGCGCGCATCCGGCCGGCGACCGTACCGTCGACCTCGTCGATTCCGTTGCGGCGCGTTTCGCGCCGCCGCCCGCCGACGCATTGCGCATCGATGCGAGCTTGCCGCCGGAACAGGTGCTGCGGCTCGCGCGCGAGGCCTTCATGGCCGCGGGTGCGGCAGCTGCGGGCCCTTCCGCTTCGTGATGCCACTGGGTGGATGCCTGCCGAGCCCGCGAACATCGTCGTCGCAGGAGCGCAGCCTGTGCGCGCTCGCGCGATGCGGATGGCCGCGTGCAACCGGCTCTCTGCGCGGATCGCCCACAGGGTGGGCTCCTACTGAGGCAACGCTTCCGCATGCTTGCGCAGGAGCGCACCGTGGGCGCGATGCGCGGCAGCCCGAACGCCCGCGTGCACCGGCTCTCTGCGCGGATCGCCCACAGGGTGGGCTCCTACGGAGGCAACGCCTCCGCACGCTTGCGCAGGAGCGCACCGTGGGCGCGATGCGCGGCAGCCCGAACGCCCGCGCGCACCGGCTCTCTGCGCGGATCGCCCGCAGGGTGGGCTCCTGCGGAGGCAACGCTTCCGCATGCTTGCGCAGGAGCGCACCGTGTGCGCGAATTGCGCCTCCGGATGCCCGAGCCTCAGCGCAGCCGCGCGCCCTTGAAATACAGCACGCGCACGTCGAGGCCGCGCGGGCTGCGGCCGATGTAGGTGAAGCGTGGATTCCACCATTGCGCCGCGCGTCCACGCTCGCGGAAACGCGTGTTCTCGAGTTCGAGCAGCACGCCGATGCACGGGAAGTCGTGCGCGCGCGCATGGGCCTCGAGCAGGCGGCACGAGTGCTTGAGCAATTGCATCACGAGCGGCGTCGAACGCCAGCGCGCGCCGATGAAGGTGCGCCAGTAGTACATCGGCTGCGCGAGTTGCGGTGGCGTCATCGCATGCGCGGTGCACACGCCGGCGACGCTGCCATCCGGAGCGAGCGCATGGGCAACCAGTTGCGGCAGGCGCTGCTGCACCTGCGCGTGCTGGTCGAACGCGCCTTCGGCGAGCCAGAACGCCGCAACCGCGGCGGCCGATTCCGGGCTCGCCCCGGGCCAGTCGTCGACGATGCGGAACGCCGTGCCGGCATCGCTCATGCGCCGCCCCCCGAATAGTCCGCCGATGGGGTCGCGTCGGGCACGGCCTGCGCCACGGGCTGCGGCGAGTAGCCGACCTCGCGCAGCGCTTCGTCGGGCAGCGCGTATGAAGTCGCGAGGTGTTCGCCTTCGTGGATGATTTCCGGGAACAGCGTGCCCTTGAGTGCCTGCACCGCGAAGATCTCCTGCACGCCGCCGGTGAACTTCAGCAGTCCGATCGTGTTGCCGGTGCCGATGTGCACCGCCCAGACCCCGCTCTGGCGATCCCGGTTGTCCTCGGTGATCTCGATGTCGGTGAATGCGTTGGTTTCGCGCAGTTGCGACAGCCCGATGAACGCGACCGGCCCGATGAAGTCGAGGCCGCGAGCGAACCCGGGTACGTTCGCGACATCGGTCTTCGCGCCGGTCTTCGGGTCGATCGTCACGAGCTTGCCGCGGCCCGACTCGAGCACCCACAGCCGCTCGTCGTACCAGCGCGGGGAATGCGGCATCGACAGGCCGCGCGTGATCACGCGATCGTTCGCCATGTCGATCAGCAGGCCACCGTCGCGCTTGTTCGCGCGCCAGCCCTGCGGCGTGTTGGTCTCGCCGAGCGCGGTCAGGTAGCGCGGGCGTCCGTCGCGCATGCCGAGGCCGTTGAGGTGGCAGCGGTCCTCCGGCGCATAGTGGCTCACGAACTTCGGTCGCCAGCGAGGCACGAAGCTCGACTTCGTGTCGAGCGTGCACAGGCACGAGAACAGCGTGTTGACGAACCAGAGTTCGCCATGCCGGTCCCATGCCATCTCGTGGATGTCGATCGCGCCGGTGACGTGCGCGCGGCGCGCGAGGAACACCGCGTCGTGCCGCGGCGGATCCTGCAGCCGTTTCGCGACCGCGGGCATGTTGCGGAATTCGGCGATTTCCATGTAGGCGCCGAGTGCGATGCGTTCGCCGTCGGCAGCCATGCCCATCGGCCGGTTGAAACTGCGGAAGTGGGTGTTGATGCTCGCGCCGTCGGGGCGCAGGATCACGAGCTTGCCGGCCTGGTAGGTGCTGACGACGAGGCAGCCGCCGAGCTGGCGCAGCAGGTCGGGGAAGTTGGTCGTGTGGACGCTGCCGAGGACTTCCTGCACCCTGGCGGCGGCGTCCGCCGGCGCAGCCTGCGCTTCGGCGGCGCCCTCCGCGGCACTTTCATCGGGCGGATTCGAATTCATCGAGGCTTCCGTTGCGAGTGTGGCAGGCGACCCGGTTCGCATCATAGTGCGGCGCGGTCGCATGCTGCGATCCGCACCCGCCGCGCAGCGCCGCCGCGCGATGGGTGCGATCGAATCCTCCACCGATCGCGCCCGCAGCCCCCGTGTCCGGGGGGCTGGGGCGTTCAGGCCGGATGGCGTCAGTCGTAGCCGTCGATGAACAGTGCGTCGGATTCGAACGCCCCGATGTCGACGTTGGCCCCCACCATCCGCGGTGAGCCCGGGCCGCGCTGGTCGTACTCCCCGCCGCCGGTCCCCGCGTTGAATGCGAGGCTCCCCGTCAACAAGGCCATCGTCGGCGTGGGTCCGCCATTGCTGCCGAGCGGGCCCAGGTGCGGATCGATCGCCAGCAGCGTATCCGCCGGCAGCGCAGGTTCGCTGACCCCGACGAGATTGTGCGAGCCGATGATCGCCGGCGGATTCGACCCGCCCGACGACGCGATGTCGGAAGGAAAGTGCGTGCTTCCGTCGAAGAGTGAATTGCCCGACACGATGCTGCTCGTCAATTCGATCGTGGTGCCGTACTTCGCCGACAGGCCGCCGCCGTACTTGGTGTCGGTCGTGTTCGCCTCGACGTTGCCGGTGATCGTGCTGTTGATGACCCGCGCATTGCCGCCGAGATACACGGCGCCGCCGAAGGACGAGGCGGCGCCGTAGTTGTCGGTGATCGTGCTGGTGTCGATCAGGAGGTCGCCCGTCGCCGTCGCGCCCGTCAGTACGAGGCCTCCCACGTGGTCCGCGCTGTTGCCCTGGACGGTTGAACGCGTGACGCTCGCGTCGCCGCCGACGAACGCGGCGCCGCCGAAAGCGCCCGCGCCGTCTGTGTAAGCGGAGTTGTTGCGGAAGATGCTGTACTTGGCGACCGTATCGGCGGGTGTATAGAGACCTCCTCCGGCCGCAAATCCCGTGGCCGAACTTGCCGAGCTGCCGCTGATCGTGCTCGCGATGAGCGCGGCGCCTCCGCGCGCGTAGACGGCGCCGCCGAGCGCATCGCCGCTGCCGTTCGCGCGCGCGGTGCAGTACTTCGCGCCTGCGTCGATCATCGCCACGGTTCCCTGCGAGTAGACGCAGGCGCCGGGCGCGGGGTCGGAACCATTGGAGTACTTGGCGCCTGCGGTGACCGTCAGGCCGCTGAGCGTCAGTTGGCCGTCGCCGACGTGCACGATGACCGGCGTCGTGTTCGCGCCACTGACGGTGAGCGCATCGCGTCCCGGTCCATTGAACGTGAGGTTGGCCGCCCCCGTGGCGAGTGCCCCCGTGGTCAGGGTGATCGAGCTGCAGGCCAGCGACGTCATGTCGATCGAGTCACCGTCCGCGGCGGCGGTCACCGCGTCGCGCAGGCTGCCCGCGCCGCCGTCGTTGCAGTTCGTGACCAGATGTGTGGTGGCGCCCTGCGGGTGCGGCGCAGGTGGTGGATGCAGCCGTTTCCACTCCTCGGCGCGCGCATTCACGCGCGGCGCAAGGGCGAAGCTCCTGGGTGCAGGTGCGCCCGCCGTCCAGCCCAGGGTGCCCGGCGACGGTGCCGCGATGCCCGTTCCGGCGGCAAGCGCAAGAGCGAGACTCGACGAAAGCAAGGTCTGCCGTACGCGACGGCGTTTGATCGATGCGTCGGTTTTCATTCCGGCCTCCCGGTCGTGATCAATGCGAAATCCGCCGTTGAACTGCGTGTGGTATCCATGCTTCCGCCGATTCCCCGTTTCGGGGCCGCCAGCGCCGGCACGTTACCGTGCAAGCGGCGACGGCGCCCTGCGTCCATCATCATGGGTGAGCTCCTCCTTCGAATGTGCCATTGCGGCCCCGATAGCCGGCGTCGGGTTGCGCGCGTGCCGCCACCCTACATACGGAAGAATGCGCGGATACCGACATGGCGCGTTGCATGGTCCGGGCGTCCGGCCCGCGCCGATTGTGGCGCATCGCGCGCGTCGGGTCTGCGGCAGGCTGTCACGGATGCAATGCGAACCCGTTGGCAGCGGTTCCGCCAATCGCATCCCGTTCGAAGCGCGCTGGATCGCCGGCGGGAGAGGGGGCATCCGCGCGCGTGGGCGCGTGGCCGCGTGCGCTCAGGCGCCGCGCTTGCGACGCACGTAGAGCTGCTTGCGCACGCGCGCGATGACCTCGCCCGAGGCGGTCGCGACCGTAGTCTCGCACCAGCGCAGATGCTTCGCGCCGCCTTCGGTCGCGGCGCGGATCTCGTCGAGCATCGCGTCGTCGACATGGAACCGGGCGTAGACGTCTTCGCGTCCCGGCGCGACGAACTCGATCGAGGCGGCCTGGTCCCAGACGATGTAGTCCTCGCCGAGGCAGCGCAGCGTCAGCAGCATCCAGAACGGGTCCGTCGTCGCGAACAGGCTGCCGCCGAAGTGCGTGCCGACATAGTTGCGGTTGTACCAGCGCCGGCGCAGCACGACGCGCGCGTCGCGCCAGTCGTCGCCGATCTCGAGCACGCGCACGCCGGCGAAGCGCAACGGCGGATACCAGTCCAGCAGGCGGCGCACGGTGCGCGCCGAGGGTGCGCGCATCGCGCGGCTCAGAACAGCAGCGAGGACATGCGACGCCGGTAGGTTCCGACCAGGTCCTCGTCGTCGATGACGCTGAATGCGGCGATCAGGCGCTTCTTCGCGCGGCCGTCGTCCCAGTCGCGGTCGGCCGCGAGCACCCGCAGGAACTGCTCGAGCGCCTGCTCGGTCGCACCTGCGATCAGCAGGCGCACGCCGAGCAGGTCGCGCGCGGCGTGGTCGGACGCATCGCGCGCGAGCCGCGCGCGCAGCTCCGCCTCCGGCGGCGCGTCCTTGAGCGAGCGCGCGAAGTCGAGCTGGCCGCGCAGGCGTCGCGCGCGGTCGTCGGAGGCCAGGTTGGCCGGCAGCGCATCGAGTTCAGCCTCGGCCGCGGCCGCATTGCCGACCTGCATCTGCGCGATCGCGAGGTCGAGTTTGAGTTCGGCGCGATCCGGCGTCGCGGCCATCTCCTGCTGGATGCGCGCAATCGCCTGTTCGGGCGTTTCCTGCACGAGCGGCGTGGCGGGCGCGGGCTCGGCCGCCTCGCGGGGTTGCACGTGGCGCTGCAGGAATTCGCGGATCGCGCCTTCGGGCAGCGCTCCGGTGAATGCGTCGACGAGCTGGCCCTCGCGCACGAGCACGACGGTCGGGATGCTGCGAACGCCGAACGAGGCCGCGAGCGCCTGTTCCTTGTCGCAATCGATCTTCGCGAGGCGCACCGCGCCGTTGAACTCGTCGACGACCTTCTCGAGCAGTGGGCCCAGCGTCTTGCACGGGCCGCACCAGGTCGCCCACAGGTCGACCAGCACCGGCTGCTCGAACGAGGCATTGATGACCTCGCTTTCGAAGTTCGCCTCGGTGGCGTCGAACACGTGCGGGGAGGGCGCGGCAGCGGACATGGCGGATTCCTTCGAGGGTCAGCCGCAGATTGTGCCAGTCCGGGCAGAACGCAAGGGAAATGCGCGCTTGCACGCCGCCGGCGCTCCACGCGGGCTTCGTTTCAGGGGGCGTGGCGGGAACCGCGCGCTTTGCTCGTGACAGAGGGACAGGACCGAGGATCGAGGAGAGGGAACGTGCCGCATGCAATGGCGCGTTCACGCCCCTTCCGCTCCGGCGGGCGCATGGCCGGGCGGCCGCGAGCAGGCCGCGCAATACCCTTCAAGGAGTGGACATGAAGTACAGCCGTCAAGGATTCATCCTCGCGGGTCTTTCCGCTTGTGCCCCGGTCTTCGCTGCCGATGTCGTCACGGTGGACACGGGTTCGGTCGGTCGATACTCCTCGATCGCGATCGGCACCGGCGGGCTGCCCGCGATCGCGTACCAGAATGGCGCGAGCGGCACGCTGGAGTTCGCGCGCTGCGAGGACGCCGGCTGCGCCAGTGCGGTGCGCGACACGATCGAGGATGCCGGGGGCTTCGCGCGGGGTGAATACCTGTCGCTCGGTTTTTCGGCAAACGGCAATCCGCTGGTGGCGTTCTACGACACCGATGGCGACGACCTCGTGATCGCGCGCTGCGCGAACGCCGATTGCTCGGGCGAGGAGATCCTGCGCACGCTGGATCCTTCGATCGAAGACACGGGACGTGAAGCCTCGATGGTGCTCGATGCCACCGGGCGCCCGCTCGTCGCGTACGTGAACAGCACCGATCACACGCTGCAGCTCGCCCGGTGCGACACGCCCTCGTGCGTGACCGCAACCGTGACCGAAGTCGACGCGGACTCGGGGAACTCGCGCGGCACCGGCGCACACCTCGTGCTCGGAGATGATGGATTCCCGGTGATCGCCTACCTCGACACTACGGCGGACTCCGTGCGACTGGCGCGATGCCTCGACGAAGCCTGCACCAGCGCCTTGCTGACCCTCGTCGAGCCGCAGGTTCCGACCACGATCGGCGGAGACCCGGCGATCGCGATCGCCGCCGACGGCAATCCGATCATCGCCTTCTTCGACGAGGACGACCTCGCGTTGAAGGTCGCGCATTGCAACGACCCTGCCTGCGCCGGTCCGAAGACCGTCAGCCTCATCGACGACCGCCCGAATGGCGACGCCGGGCGCTATTGCGCGATCGCGATCCGGCCGGACGGCACGCCCGTGATCAGCTACCAGCGGCACGCGCTCGGCGGCGCCGGCGGATCGGCGTTGCGCGTCGCCGAATGCTCGACGATGGATTGCACCGGCGAGGTGCGCGTGGTCGTCGTCGACGAACGCGCCGGGGAAATCACCGGGGTGGACACCGACATCGCGATCGGCAGCGACGGCGGCGCCGTGATCAGCTACCACGATGTCGACGAGCAGAGCCTCAAGGTCGCCAAGTGCAGCCTCCAGGGCTGCGACGGACCCGGCGACCGCGTGTTCGCGGACGGATTCGATCAGGAACGGAACACGTTCCGTATGGCCGAACTCGCAGGGCTTGACTCGGCCGCGGATGAATGTAATGTATGCATTACATTTAGTCCGCTAGAGATGACCTCGTGCGCGGAAACCGCGGAGTGTTCGCAGTACTGGTGATCGTGGCTTCGATTGCGCTCTGGCTGCTGCTTGCCGGACCCGCGACCGTGCTCGGCATCGACACCGGCAATGCCGGCGTCGCCTTGCTGATGACGGCCGCGTGGGTGTCGCTGTACGCGATCAGCCGCATGCCCGACGGAGGCATCGGCCAAGCGGTCTCTCCGGGCGAATGGCGCGCATGGCTCGCTTTCGGCTTCACCGCGGCGATCGCAGTGTATGCGATCGCGCATGCAGCGGTGTTCCAGGGGCCGCCGCTGTTTCGCAACCCCGACGCCGGGCGCGTCGGTCGCAACATCGCGATGCTCGTGATCGCGTGGATGGTGCTGTCGCGCGTGCTCGGCGCGCGATGGCGTGCGAAGGTCGAGGCGGACGAGCGCGACCGCGCGATCGAAGCGTGCGCGGCGTCGTGCGCGAGCACGAGCCTCGGCGTCTACGTGATCGGCCTCGCCGTGATGCTCGCGTTCTCTTCCACGGATAAGCTCGCATGGGCACCGCCTCCGATGATCGCGCACCTGCTCGTCATCGGCCTCATCCTCTCCTGCGTGGTCGAGTACGGCGTGACCGCAGTCGCCTACTGGCGCGACCGGCGCTGATCGATGGCGGGCACCGCGATCCGCAACGAAATCCGGCGCCTGCGTTTCGAGCATGGCGAGATGACGCAGCAGGCGCTCGCCGACGCCTGCGGCATCACGCGCCAGACCGTGATCGCGCTGGAGGCCGGCAGGTATGCGCCCTCGCTCGAACTCGCGTTCCGGATCGCGCATGCGTTCGGCGTCGGCGTCGAAGACGTGTTCCAGCGCGGCGCGTAGTCGATCCGCGGATGCCGCTGCGTCGTGATGCGCCCGCGAGCCGCGGGCCGCGGCGGATGCATCAGCCGTAGCGCAGCTTGAGCACGAGGATCGTCGCCGCAAGCGCGAACGTCACCGCATTGGAGACGATCATCGGCCACGATCCGAGCACGATGCCGTAGCCGAACCAGAACGCGATGCCGAGCGTGAACACCGCGTACATCACGAGCGAGATCCCGCGCGTCTCGCGGCTGCGGATCGCCTTCATCGCCTGCGGCACGAATGCGATCGTCGTCAGCGTCGCCGCGATCGCGCCGAGCCAGTGCTCGCTCATTCGCCGACCGGGTGGCCGTTCTCGCGGTACACGACGCCTCCCTTCATGACGAATCGCACCCGCCGCAGTGCAGCGATGTCCTGCAGCGGATCGCCATCGACCGCGACGATGTCGGCGAGCTTGCCGGCCTCGAGGCTGCCGATGTCCCTGGACTTGCGCAGCAGTTCCGCCGCATGCAGGGTCGCCGCCTGCAGCGCGTACGCGGCCGGGATGCCGGCTTCGACCATGTAGCCGAACTCCTTCGCGTTGTCGCCGTGCGGGTAGACGCCCGCGTCGGTGCCGAATGCGAGGCGCACGCCGGCCTTGTACGCACGCCCGGCAGTCTGCTGGATCAGCGGGCCGACCTGCTTCGCCTTCTCGGCGATCCGCGCAGGGTAGTAGCCCGGTGTGGTCGCTTTTTCCTCGACGAAGCGGCCCGCGATGATCGTCGGTACGTACCAGGTGCCGCGCTGCTTCATCAGGCGCATGCCTTCCTCGTCCATGAAGGTGCCGTGCTCGATCGAGTCGACGCCCGCGCGCACCGCGCGCCGGATCGCCTCCGCGCCATGCGCGTGGGCGGCGACGCTGAACCCGTAGTCGTGCGCGGCCGCCACCACCGCCGCGATCTCGGCATCGGTCATCTGCGCATTGTCGACGCTCGCGCTTTCGTCGAGCACGCCCCCGGACGGCATGATCTTGAGCAGGTCGACATGGTCCTTGTAGTGCTGGCGCACAGCCTTCCAGGCATCGTCCACGCCATTGATGATGCCGACCTCGGGACCCGGGTCGCCGGCGAGGTTCTTGCGATAGCCGTCGCTGCCGTCGGCGTGGCCCCCGGTCGAGCCGATCGCGGTGCCCGCGGTGTAGATGCGCGGTCCTGCCACCACGCCCGCGTTGATCGCATCGCGCAGCGCGACCGACTCGCCGACGTTGTCGCCGAGATTGCGCACCGTCGTGAACCCGGCCTGCAGCGTGCGGCGCGCGTACACGGTGGAGCGGATCGCGTAGTCGGCGACGTTCCAGCGGAACTGGTCGGTGAATCCGGTCGGGCTGGTCTCGCCGGTCAGGTGCACGTGGGTGTCGATCAGACCGGGCAGGCAGGTCGCGTCGCCGAGGTCGACCACGCGCGCGCCGTGCGCCTGCGCCGCCGCGCCTTCCATCGAGCGGATGCGGTCGCCTTCGATCACGATCGTGGACGGTCCGCGCATCGTGCCCGTCATGCTGTCGAACAGGCGTGCGCAGTGCACGACGGTCGAGCCGTCGGCCCATGCCGGGTTGGCCGCGAAGGCGACGGTCAGGGCGAGGATTCGCTTGGAGCCTGTCATCGGGCATTCCGTCGGTGGGGAGGACACGATCATAGAACGCCTTACCGCGAGCTCCCCAGCGGAAGCGCGCGCATCCGTATCGCGGTTGGGGCTAGGATGCACCCATCGGGCAGCAGGAGGCGATGAAATGGTACCGGCTTTGTTCAAGGCGGCACCCCGCGACGTGCTGTTCGCCATCGCGGCGGCATGCGCTCTGCACGCCCCTGCGAGCGTCGCTCTGACGCGCATAGAGCCCGCTTCGACCGGCATTCCGGGTTCCGGCATCGAGCTGGGCACGCAGGTCGCGATCCATGGCGACACTGCGGCGGTCGCGGCACCAGGCGCCCAGCCCGTACCGATGGTCGGGAGCGGCAGCGTCAACGTCTATCGCCTGGTGGGCGCCAAGTGGCAGCGCGAAGCCGTGCTGCTGCCTTCCGATGCGGCGGAACAGATGCGCTTCGGCAGTGGTCTCGCACTCGGATCCGATGTGCTCGTCGCGGCGGCACCGCGATTGGGCGGCACTGCGGTCTACACGTTCCAACGCGCGGGTGGCAATTGGCAGCAAGTCGACCGCTTCGAAGGCGTGGGCGACATCTCGCTGTCTGGCGACACGCTCGCGGTTGGCGGCACGATCTACGGGCGCGCCGGGACCGGCTGGGCCGTCCAGGCGCAGCTGCTGGCGGACGAGGGTGAATCGATCGCGTCTTCCGTCGTCGATGGCGAATTCGCACTGGCATGGTCGCGCCGGTGGATCAACAATTTCGAAATCCACAACTACGCGTACCTGTTCCATCGCACCGGAAACGACTGGGTGCGCGAGGCGCGCATCGAGCTGGGGAACTCGGGAGCGTTCGACTTCCCGGTCGCTTCGTTCGCACTGTCCGATGGGACCGCGCTGATCTCGTGGCAAGGCGTCGTGACCGCCTACGTCCGCGCGCCGGACACCACCTGGGCGGTCGACGGCGTGTTCGACCCGCTGACGTCCGCTCCGGGCTTCGGCGCGCGTGTCGCGCTCGACGGCGACCGCGCGCTGGCGTCTTCGCCGGGGGACACCGTCTACGGTTGGGCCGCTGCTGGCACCGTGTACGTGTTCGAGCGGCAGGACGGAACATGGAGCCGGATGGCGCACGTCGCCCATGCGGGCGTGTACTACTACAACTACCAGTTTGGCAGCGCGGTCGCGCTGGATGGCGATGCGATGCTGGTCGGCGCGCCCGGGGCCGACACCGAAGCAGGCGCGACAGGCGACGCCACGGTGTTCGTCGAGGATGCCGGCGCGTGGTCCGACGTCGCGATACTGGACGCGGGTGATGATCACCGCCAGGCACAGTTCGGCCGGGCAGTCGCCGTGTCGGGTTCGACCGTATTGGTCGGCGCACCGGCAGAGCAAACCGTCCAGCCCTTCGTCAAAGGGGCAGCCTTCATTTTCGAACCAGTCGCGGGCACCTGGATCGAGTCAGCCCGGCTGTCACCCGCCGTGCCTTATGGCGACGGTTTCGGGGGGAGTGTCGCGCTCGATCACGACACGGCCGTCGTCGGCGTGAGCCGGGTGACGGGATCCATGACCGATCTCGGCGGCGCGGCCTACGTGTTCGTGCGCGATGGCGCCGACTGGTCGCAACAGGCGCGCCTGTCCGGCGACAGTGAGGATTCGGTCGCATTCGGCGCGGCGGTCGCCGTACGCGGCGACCGGATCGCGGTCGGTGAAACCGGCAAGCCGACCGACCCGGGGCAAGGTCGCGTGCACCTCTTCGAGCGCACGGACACGACCTGGTTCTCGGAGGTCGTCCTCGCGGCGGCAGACGGCTCCGCGGGTGACCGCTTCGGTGCCGCGCTTGCGATTGGCGACGGCGTACTCGTCGTCGGAGCGCCCGCTGCCGACATCGGAATCGAGACGGATGCCGGCGCGGTGTATGTCTTCATCGACGATGGGGGCAACTGGGCCCAGGTGGCGCGTCTGACGGCCCCGGTTTCGGCCAAGCGCGCCGGATTCGGAAGCGCGGTCGCGCTCGCCGGCGCTACGCTTGTCGTGGGCAGCGTGGACCGCGACGTGACGCGGGGCGCCGCGCATGTGTATGCGCTCGAACAAGGCGTGCCAACGCTGCTGGAGCGACTGATGCCCGCCCCGGGCTGGGACGCATCGGGCAGTTTCGGCAGCGCGGTCGCGATCACGGAGTCGGCCGACCGCATCGTCGTTGGGCAACCGCGTGGCCATATGCCCGGCTCGAGCGGCCGCGCCTTCGTGTTCGAACACGGGGAAACCGGCTGGGTAGCACGCGCGGAACTCGCGGGCAACGCGCCACCATCTGCAGGTGAGGATGGCTTCGGCGTTTCCGTGGCGGCATCCACGGACTGGCTCGCCGTGGGCGCGCCGGTCGACGGGCGTGCGGGGGCTGTCTACATGGCGGGCATCGGCGACGTGATCTTCGCAGACGGTTTCGACGCGGACTGACGCACTGCAAGGCGGCCATGCGATGCGCGCGAGGCCGCGTTCCGAAGCGCGTCTTTCATCGCATGCTGCACTGCGTTAGGCTCGCGGTCCCATCCGATCCACGGAAGCGCGCCCGCGCGACGCCACCCATGCAGGACAACCACGAACCGCAGGCGCTCGAAGCCGCCGCGCAGGACTACTGGAACCGGACCCGGGCCTTCCAGGTCGACGAAGCCTCGCCGAAGCCGAAGTTCTTCTGCCTGTCGATGCTGCCGTACCCCTCGGGTGCGCTGCACATGGGGCATGTGCGCAACTACACGATCGGCGACGTGATCAGCCGCTTCCAGCGCATGCAGGGCAGGAACGTGCTGCAGCCGATGGGCTGGGACGCGTTCGGTCTTCCGGCCGAGAACGCCGCGATCAAGAACCATACGGCGCCCGCGACGTGGACCTACGCGAACATCGAGCACATGCGCGCGCAGCTGCAGGCGATGGGCTACGCGATCGACTGGTCGCGCGAGTTCGCGACCTGCCGCCCGGACTACTACGTGCACGAGCAGCGCATGTTCGTGCGCCTGTTCAGGAAGGGCCTCGCATACCGCAAGCAGTCGGTGGTGAACTGGGATCCGGTCGACCAGACCGTGCTCGCGAACGAGCAGGTCATCGACGGGCGCGGCTGGCGCACCGGCGCGCTCGTCGAGAAGCGCGAGATCCCGCAGTGGTTCCTCAAGATCACCGACTACGCGCAGGAACTGCTCGACGGCCTCGACCGCCTGCCGGGCTGGCCCGACGCGGTCAAGACGATGCAGCGCAACTGGATCGGCCGCTCGGAAGGCCTCGAGATCGCGTTCGCGGTCGACGGCGAGTCCGAGCCGCTGACCGTGTTCACCACGCGCCCGGACACGCTGATGGGCGTGACCTATCTCGCGATCGCGGCGGAGCATCCGCTCGCGCAGAAGGCGGCGGCCACGCGGCCGCTGGTCGCGGCGTTCATCGAGGAATGCCGCCACGGCGGTACCGCGCAGGCCGACATCGAGACCGCCGAGAAGAAGGGCATCGACACCGGGCTCAGCGCGGTCCATCCGGTCACCGGCGAGCGCATCCCGGTGTGGATCGCGAACTTCGTGCTGATGGGCTACGGCACCGGCGCGGTGATGGCGGTGCCCGCGCACGACCAGCGCGACTGGGAGTTCGCGACGCGCTATGACCTGTTCATCAAGATGGTCATCGTCAGCGACGCGGTACGCGACGCGATCGCCGAACTCGGCCGCGATGCGTCGCGCAATCCCGATCCGATGTCGGCCGCGCTCGGCGAGAGCCGCGCGATCGATCCGTACGAGCCGACCGCGGCGCTCGGCATCCTCGAGCAGTTCGAGCGCGATATCGTCGAGAAGGGTGCCTACACGGAGTACGGCACGCTCGTGAACTCCGGCGATTACGACGGCCTCGATTTCCGCGGCGCGTTCGATGCGCTGGCGGCCCGCTTCGAACGCGACGGCAGCGGCGCGCGTCGCGTGAACTGGCGCCTGCGCGACTGGGGTGTCTCGCGCCAGCGCTACTGGGGCTGTCCGATCCCGATCATCTACTGCGCGGCCTGCGGCGCGGTGCCGGTGCCCGAAGACCAGTTGCCGGTGCGGCTGCCCGAGGACGTCGCGTTCACCGGCGTGAAGTCGCCGATCAAGGCCGATCCGGATTGGCGCAGGACGACCTGCCCGCAGTGCGGCGGAGCGGCCGAGCGCGAGACCGACACGTTCGATACCTTCATGGAATCGAGCTGGTACTACGCACGCTACACCTCGCCCGGCGCGACCGACATGGTCGATGCGCGCGCGAACCACTGGCTGCCGGTCGACCAGTACATCGGCGGCATCGAGCACGCGATCCTGCACCTGTTGTACTTCCGCTTCTTCCACAAGCTGATGCGCGACGCGGGACTCGTCGCGAGCGACGAGCCCGCGACCAACCTGCTGTGCCAGGGCATGGTGATCGCGGACACGTTCTACCGCGAATCGGTGACCGGCAACCGCGAGTGGTTCAATCCCGCCGACGTCGAGGTGTGCCGCGATGAGAAGGGACGCGGCATCGGCGCGGTGCTCAAGACCGATGGCCAGCCGGTCGAGATCGGCGGCACCGAAAAGATGTCGAAGTCCAAGAACAACGGCGTGGACCCGCAGACGATGGTCGCGCGGTACGGTGCCGACACCGTGCGGCTGTTCTCGATGTTCGCGGCGCCGCCCGAGCAGTCGCTGGAGTGGAACGAGGCCGGGGTCGAGGGCATGGCGCGTTTCCTGCGCCGTTTCTGGCGCGAGGTCACCACGCACGCGTCCGGGCCGGACCACGCGACGGTCGATCCCGCGCGCCTGGACGCAGGCCAGAAAGCGCTGCGCCGCCAGGTGCACGAGACGATCCAGAAGGTGACGGACGACCTCGGTCGCCGCTATGCGTTCAACACCGCGATCGCCGCGCTGATGGAGCTGCTCAACGCCGTCGGCCGTTTCGACGACCAGAGCGAACAGGGTCGCGCGGTGCGCCACGAGGCGCTCGAGACGATGGTGCTGCTGCTGAATCCCGTCACGCCGCATGCGTGCCACGCACTCTGGCAGGTGCTCGGCCACGCCGAAACGCTCGTCGACGACGTGCCGTGGCCGAAGGTCGATGCGGCCGCGCTCGAGCGCGACGCGCTCAAGCTCGCGGTGCAGGTCAACGGCAAGCTGCGTGCGACCATCGAGGTGCCGGTCGGCGCGGATCGCGAACAGGTCGAGCGCCGCGCGCTGTCGGAACCGAAGGTCGCCGAGTTCGTCGGCGCGCAGGTGCCGAAGAAGATCATCGTCGTGCCCGGCAAGATCGTGAACATCGTGCTCTGAGCACGTGCTTCGTCCGCGCCGGAGGTGCCGGGCGGCGCGCTGCCTTCGCGTGGTGCCGTCGCCATGGCGGCACCCCGCGCAGGGACATTCCCGCGTCATTGTTCGTCGCCGCGGCCGACGCGACCTCGCACCCGGATTGATTACACTTCGCCGATGCCCAAGGTCCCGATCCTCTACTGCAACCGCGAATCCGGCCACAGCTACAAGGTCGCGCTCGCGCTGCGACTGATGGCGGTGCCGTTCGAGCAGCGGCCAGTCGACCTCAACCTGCCACGCGCCGAACGCGACGCGGATTTCCGCGCGGCCTCGCTGTTCGGCGAGGTGCCGGCGCTGGTCGACGAGGACGGGCTCGCGGTCTGCCAGTCGAACGTGATCCTCGATCATCTCGCGCGCCGCTACGGCAAGCTCGACGGGCGCACGCCGGCCGAGCGCACGCGCGTGCGCGAGTGGCTCGCGTGGGAGGCGAACCGGCTCGCGATGAGCTTTCCGCACCTGCGATTCTCGCGGCGCTTCACGCCGGCCGGCAAAGCGCTCGAAGCCTGGTGGACATCGCGCATGCAGGCCGACTTCGATCGCCTCGACCAGCACCTGCGAACGCATGCGTTCATGCTCGGGGAACGCGTGACGATCGCCGATGCGAGCTGCTGCGGCTACCTGTTCTGGCTCGACCAGGGCAATGTGGATCCCGCGCCCTGGCCCGCGATCATGGCCTGGCTGGAGCGCATCCGCTCGCTGCCGGGGTGGAAGGCCCCGTATGATCTGCTGGTCGAGACGCCCCCGATCGCGAGCGGAACCCGCACATGACCTTTCACCGGATCCTCCCCGTCCTCGCCCTGGCCGCGCTGATCGCAGGCTGCGGCTTCCACCTGCGTCGCGAAGTGAACCTGCCGGCTTCGATGCAGCAACTGCACATCGAGATCGACGATCGCTCGGGCGCGCTCGCGCGCGACCTCACGGCCGCGATCGAGCGATCCGGTGCGGACGTGGTACCCGCGCCGGGCGCCGGCATCGCGGTCATGAAGATCCCTGCCAACCGCGTGACCTCCGACGTGCTGTCGGTCGGCGGCAACGCGCGCGCGACCGAGTACACGCTGCGCCACCACGTCGAGTTCGAAGTGCGCGACGCCGCCGGCGCCGTGCTGATGCCGATGCAGGTGATCGAACTCACGCGCGAGTTCACGTTCGACGCGAGCCAGGCGCTCGGCGTCGCATCCGAAACCGACTTGCTGACGAAGGAACTCGAGCGCGACATGGTGCAGGCGATCATGCGCAGGCTCGAGGCGATCGGCGGCACCCAGCCGTAGCGCGCGATGGCGACCGGTCTGCCGGCATTCCGCAAACAGCTCGCCGCGACGGAGCTCGCCCCCGCGTGGCTGCTGGCCGGTGCCGAGCACCTGCTCGTGATCGAAGCCGCCGATGCACTGCGCGCGCGTGCGCGCGAACTCGGCTACGACGAGCGCATCGTGTTCGACGTCGATGCGCATTTCGACTGGAACCAGCTCGCCGACGCGAGCCGTTCGATGTCGCTGTTCGCGAGTCGCAAGCTCATCGACCTGCGTCTGCCGACCGGCCGTCCCGGCAAGGACGGCAGCGCAGCACTGGTCGCGTGGTGCGAGTCGCCGCCGCCGGACACCGTGCTGCTGGTCACCGCGAACGACTGGAGCCGCAAGCACGAGGGCGCGTGGTCGAACGCGATCGAGCGCGCCGGCTCCGTCGTCGTGCTGTGGCCGATGAAAGCGGAAGACCTGCCGGCGTGGATCGGTGCGCGCATGGCCAGCCGTGGACTCGATGCGACGCCGGACGCGATCGCGCTGCTCGCGGCGCGCGTCGAGGGCAACCTGCTCGCGGCTGCGCAGGAAGTGGACAAGCTCGCGTTGCTGCATGCAGGCGAGCGGCTCGATGCCGAGACGCTCGAAGCCAGCGTCGCCGACGACGCGCGCTACGACGTGTTCCGCCTCGCCGACTCGGCGCTCGGCGGCGATGCCGCGCGCGCATTGCACATCGTCTCCGGCCTGCGCGCGGAAGGCGAGGAACTGATCCCGATGCTCGGCTGGCTGCTGCTGCAGCTGCGCATGCTCGCGCGGATCGCATCCGCGCCGAACCCGGATGCGGCCTTGCGCAGCGAACGGATCTGGCCCGCGGGGCGCGAATCGCTGATCCGGCGTGCGCTCAAGGGCGGGGACCGCGCACACTGGGAACGCTGCGTGCAGCAGGCCGGTTGCATCGACCGCATCGTGAAGGGACGCGCCGACGGCGATGCCTGGCGCGAACTCGAACGCCTGATCGCGGCGATCTCGGCGCCGCGGCGCGCCGCCGCGCTGATCGCATGACGCGCACGCGTCGCGACCGATGCGCTGCGGCGGCGAAGGCGTGTCGATGAGCCGGCCGCTCGCGATCTTCGGCGGCACCTTCGACCCGATCCACAACGCGCATCTGCGCGTCGCATGGGAGGCCTCCGAGGCGCTCGACGCCGATGTGCGCCTGCTGCCCGCGAGCGTTCCGCCGCATCGCGACCAGCCCCTTGCGAGCGCACGCCAGCGCGCCGCCCTCGTGCGCGCGGCGCTGGTCGGGCAGGAACGACTGGTGCTCGATACGCGCGAACTGCAGCGCGATGGTCCGTCCTACACGATCGACACGCTGCTCGAACTGCGCGCGGAGATCGGCCCCGTGCGCGCGCTCGTGCTGCTCGTCGGCGCGGATGCCTTCGCGGGGTTGCCCGAGTGGCACCGCTGGCGCGAACTGTTCGACCTCGCGCACATCGGCGTGCTGACGCGCCCGGGCCACGACGTCGGCACCCTGCCGAACGAACTGCGCACGAAGATCGCCTCGCGCCGCTGCCGCGACGCCGCCGCGATCCGCGAATCGCCGTGCGGGCGCGTGCTGCAGATCGAAGTGACGCCGCTCGAGATCTCGGCCAGCCAGGTCCGCGCCCTGCTCGCCGCCGGCCGCGACCCGCGCTGGCTCGTACCGGACGCGTTGTTCGCGACCGAAACCCTGCTCGCCCCTTATCGCCCGCAACCCGCGTCGTAGGAGCGCACCCTGTGCGCGATTCGCGTGGATTCGATGGTTGAGAGCAACCGGTTTGCTGCGCGGATCGCCCACAGGGTGGGCTCCTACACCTCGTCTTGCGTAGGAGCGCACCCTGTGCGCGATTCGCGTGGATTCGATGGTTGAGAGCAACCGGTTTGCTGCGCGGATCGCCCACAGGGTGGGCTCCTACACCCCGTCTTGCGTAGGAGCGCACCTTGTGCGCGATCGCGTGGATTCGATGGTTGCGAGCAACCGGTTTGTTGCGCGGATCGCCCACAGGGTGGGCTCCTACACCTCGTCTTGCGTAGGAGCGCACCCTGTACGCGATTCCTCGATCGCGGGCGAACCGGGACAACCCTTGCAGATTGCCCCGGCAGGCCCGTGCGCTTGCATGGCTACAGCGAGCAGCCCTCGGGAATCGGGCCGACGCGCGACAGCGCGAGCTCGCCGGTGGTGCCTGCGTGCGCGCCACTCGTGAATGCATAGCTCATCGTCGCGGCGCCACAGCTCTGGAACTCGATGTCGGCAGTGCCGACTTGCGCCGTGGTCGTATCGGCACCCTGGTCGAACACGCCGCCCGTGCTTTCGAAGATCCCGACGTCGTCGAGCCGCGTGAAGCCCGGCGTCAGCGCGGCCTGCAGCGTGTACCAGTGCTGTCCAGACGGACCCGCGTTCGGTGCCGCATCGCCGAGGAAGGTGTACCACGCGGCGAAGAACACGTTCTGGATCGTGTTTGCGTCGAACACGAAACCCTGGCCACTGTTGCCCGCATCCGCCCAGGCGCCGGAGAGCAGGTGGCGGCCCGTTGCGCCGTTGCCGCCCTCGGGCGTGCAACTGATGTTCGCGAGCAGGCGCGACAGTTCGATCGTGCCGGTGCGGCCGTCGTCGAAGTCGTACTGCAGGGTGCCCGCGTTGCAGTTCTCGAGATGCAGCACCGCTTCGCCGACCGTGCGGGTGTCGGTAGCCTGGCCGCTGTCGAACGCGCCGCCCTGCGTGAGGTAGATCGGCATCGTGGCCGTGTCGTCGTCGTTCGTCACGGTGCCCTGGATCGTGTACCAGCGCTGGCCACCCGGGGCCGTGACGTCGAAGGTGAACCAGCCTCCGAACAGCAGGCCGAGGCCCTCGCCATAGGCGTCCGGAAACAGCTCCATCACGAAGCCCTGGCTGTCCGTCGTCGTGTCGGCCCATGACCCGCTGATGCCATGCTGGTCGAGGTTGAATTGCGTGGCTTGCGAACCTTCCACGACGATCGTGCCGCGCATGCCCATGCCCGCGTGCGCCTGGCAGACGTAACCGAAGCTGCCGGCGGCATCGAACGTGACGGTCGAGGACCACAGCTCGCCACTCGGCGCGCCATTGCCGCCGTCGGCGTCGCATCCGCGCGCGCAACGGAACGATCCGTCGTCGGCGTACACGTTGTGCACGCCGCCCTTGTTCACGAACGTGACGGTATCGCCGATCGCGATCGTGAGCTGCGCCGGGCTGAAACTCATCACGGGGTATTCGTATTCTCCGCCGCCGGTGGTGCCACCGACCTCGACGCGATGATCCGCTGCCCACGCACCCGCCGCCAGCGGCAGGAGCAAGAGGGCAGGCCATGTGCTGACTGCATTCGTTCGCATGTTCGCCTCCGGTCGATCGGCTGTCGTGTACGCCGGATGCGAAAGGCGCGACGCGCGGCCAGTGGCCGCGCATGCCTGCATGGATCGACGTACTCCTTCCATGGGTGCCGCCAGCGCGCGTGAAGGTTGCGCGCGCCGGGCTCGCGTCGATTTTCCGTTCGCGCCGAGCGCAGCACCCGCAGGGTGCGAAGTCGAAGCGCCCGCGTGCGACGTTGCGGCGGGCTGGCCCTTCGACTCCGGCCTTCGGCCTGCGCTCAGGGCGAACGGAGATGGAGGAACCCGTTCGCGCTGGGCGCAGCACCCGCATGCAATTGTTCCGTTCGCGCTGAGCGCAGCACCCGCAGGGTGCGAAGTCGAAGCGCCCGCGTGCGACGTCGCGCGGGCTGGCCCTTCGACTCCGGCCTTCGGCATGCGCTCAGGGCGAACGGAGATGGAGGCACCCGTTCGCGCCGGGCGCAGCACCCGCATGCAGTTCTTCCGTTCGCGCTGAGCGCAGCACCCGCAGGGTGCGAAGTCGAAGCGCCCGCGTGCGACGTTGCGTCTGGCTGGCCCTCCGACTCCGGCCTTCGGCCTGCGCTCAGGGCGAACGGAGATGGAGGCACCCGTTCGCGCCGGGCGCAGCACCCGCATGCAATTGTTCCGTTCGCGCTGAGCGCAGCACCCGCAGGGTGCGAAGTCGAAGCGCCCGCGTGCGACGTCGCGCGGGCTGGCCCTTCGACTCCGG
>JAEYZH010000112.1 GCA_023430685.1 Pseudomonadota bacterium
GGGCCGGCGCGCGCGAGTATTCGACGATCACGAACATCAGCGATTACGCGCTGCACGCCGGGCACGCCGACTGCGGCCAGCAGACGCTGCTGCTGATCACGCTGCTCCGGCTCAACGGCATACCGGCGCGCTGGCAATCGGGCATGGTCTGGTCCGATGGCGACTACGACAACCTGCACGACTGGGGCCAGCTCTGGATCGAGCCGCATGGCTGGATCCCGATGGACGTGACGACCGGGCGCCTCGAAAGCGACGATCCTGCGATCGCGGGGTTCTACCTCGGCGGCATCGACGCCTACCGGATTGCATTCAACGACGACATCGGCGGCGACTTCACGCCGCGCAAGACGCATTTCCGCTCGGACACCGTCGACTCGCAACGCGGCGAGGTCGAGTGGCGCGACGGCAACCTGTACTACGACCAGTGGGATTACGCCTTCGACGCCAGGTTGATTCCGGCGTCGGGCGACCCTGCGGGCGAAGCGGGCGAATAGCGGCACACAAGACGCGGCATCCACACTTCGAGGGGAGGATCGAGATGGGCAACGAAACACGCGCTCTGCGCAAGACCGCACTCAGCATCGCGCTCGGCGCATGCCTTGCGATACTCGCCGTTCCGCCCGCGCTGGCGGCCAACAACGATGGCTCGGTCGTCGGTCGCACGGCATCGGGCGCCACCGTGACGATCACGAACCCGTCGACCGGCTTCACGCGCTCGGTCACCGCCGACAGCGAGGGCAACTACCGGTTCCCGTTCCTGCCGGTCGGCGAATACGAGCTGCAGTCGGCCGGCGGCGCCACGATCCCGGTGACGGTGAGCCTCGGCAACGCGACCACGGTGAACATCGGCTCGGCCGCGACGCTCGAGACCGTGACCGTCACCGGCTCGAGCGTGGCCGCGGTGGTCGACGTGACCTCGGTCGAGAGCGCGACCAACGTGACGCGCGAGGAACTCGCGCGCCTGCCCGTGGAACGCGATCCGCTCTCGGTCGCGCTGCTCGCGCCGGGCCTGACCAAGGGCGAGTTCGGCGGCGTCTCGTTCGGCGGTTCCTCGGTCGCCGAGAACTCGGTCTACATCAACGGCCTCAACGTGACCGACTTCTACAATCGCGTCGGGTTCTCGTCGGTGCCGTTCGCGTTCTACAAGGAGTTCCAGGTCAAGACCGGCGGCTACTCGGTCGAGTTCGGCCGCACCACCGGCGGCGTCATCAACGCGGTCACGCGTTCGGGCACCAACGAGTTCGAGTTCGGCACCGAGGTCGTGTGGGAGCCCGCGTTCGCGCAGGCCGAGGGCGACGACCACTACGATGCCGACGGCAACCCGTACTACATCGCGAGCCACGACGAGTACGATCGCTACAGCGCGAACTTCTACGCGTCCGGTCCGATCGTCAAGGACAAGCTGTTCTTCTTCGCGCTCTACGAGATGCGCGACTACCAGCCGACCAACACCACGAGCACCGGCAACCTGCTGAACAAGGGCGATTCCGACGACGGGTTCTGGGGCGCCAAGGTCGACTGGCAGATCAGCGACAGCCACCTGCTCGAGCTGCTCGCATTCTCCGACGGCAACAGCGAAGCGACCGACATCTACCGCTTCGACGTCGATTCGGGCGAGCGCGGCGCGTACACGAACACGCGCTTCATCGACAACGGCGGCAAGAACTGGTCGGGCACCTATACGGGCTACCTCACCGACACGTTCTCGGTGAAGGCGATGTACGGCAAGAACGAACGCGAATTCGCGCAGTCGAGCCTCAACGACATCAATTGCAGCCGCATCCGCGACCTGCGCGAGGTCGGCGACGGCGACATCGGCTGCACCAGCAGCTCGACCGTGGCCGAACGCGTGGACGACCGCGAGGCCGCGCGCCTCGACTTCGAATGGACGCTCGGCGACCACCTGCTGCGCTTCGGGCTCGACCATGAGGTCAATACCTCCAACCACCAGCAGTACTACCCCGGCGACCGCCTGCTCTATGAAATCCGCGACACCTCGCCCGGCGCGACGCTCGCCAACGGCGGCGTCGTCCCGGACGGCGTGACGGCGTACGTGCGCACGCGCACGAACGAGGTGAACGGCGAGTTCGAGTCGATCAACAGCGCGTACTACCTCGAGGACAACTGGTCCATCACGCCCAACTTCGTGCTCAACGCGGGCGTGCGCCTCGAGGCATTCGACAACAAGAACTCCGATGGCGCGAGCTACATCAAGATCGACGACATGGTCGCGCCGCGGTTCGGCTTCTCGTGGGACACCAGCGGCGACGGTCGTTCCAAGCTGTTCGGCAACCTCGGGCGCTATTTCCTGCCGGTCGCCAACGTGATCAACATCAAGCAGGCCGGCGGCTTCTTCGACGAGCGCACATTCTACGCGTTCAACGGGCTCGAGGAATTCGAGTACAACGGCAACACCTACCAGCGCCCGATCCTCGGCGAACAGATCGGCCCGGTCGACAACTCGCAGGGTGACGGCACCGTCGGCGACCTGCGCGGCGAAGTCGACCGGGACATGGATCCGGTCTACCAGGACGAGCTGATCCTCGGTTTCCAGTCGATGATCGACGACAAGTGGTCGTGGGGCGTGCGCGGGACCTACCGCAAGCTGCACAACGCGATCGACGATCTCGAGCTGACCTCGAACGGCATCCTCTGCGACGGCGAGCCCGGCTACATCGGCTACATCATGGGCAATCCCGGGCGCGACGCGACGGTCTACACCGATACCGACTGCGACGGCGAGCCCGACGGCTACGTCACGATCGATACCTCGCGCGCGGGCTGGGCGCTGTACGACGACGACGGCAACTACATCGGCGAGACCGGCTTTTCCGAACCGCGGCGCACCTACAAGGCGCTGGAGTTCCAGATCGACCGCATCTGGGACGACCGCTGGGCGTTCAACGCCTCGTACACGCTCGCGTTCAACGAAGGCAATGCGGAAGGCCCGGTCAATTCCGACACCGACTTTTCCGACACCGGTCGCACCGAGAACTTCGACGACCCGTGGGTGAACTACGGCGGATACGGCTACCTGCCGAACGACCGACGCCACACGTTCAAGTTCCGCGGCGCCTACGCGCTCGGCGAGCACTGGCAGCTCGGTGGCACGATGGTCGCGCAGTCGGGTCGCCCGGTGAATGCGTTCGGCGTCGGCAATCCGTTCGACGGCACCAACTACCACAGCAACTTCATCTGCGTGGCGAACTGCACGGCCGACAATCCGTCCGAGCGCGTGTACGAGCGCAGTCCGCGCGGTTCGGGCGGCCGCCTGCCGTGGACCTACGACCTCGGGCTCAACGTGACCTACCTGCACTCGTTCGGCGACACCAACCTGCGCGCGAAGCTCGCGGTCTACAACCTGCTCGACCAGCAGCGCGTGATCGAAGTCGACGACGAACTCGAATCGGACATCGGCTTCATCAACCCGACGTATCGGCGCGGCACCAGCTACCAGTCGCCGCGCTACGCACAGTTCACTGTCACGCTGGACTTCTGAGGGTTGCTCTCCGCGGCGGCCCGGGGTGGGCCGCCGCTTTTTTTTTTGCCGCTCGCGGAACCTTGCATGCGGCACGCGAGGAACGCACGTGACGCGGCGGGACCACGATGGCGAGGCCCGGATGACCCGATCGAGGCAGGGCTCGGAGGCGACCGCGGGCGCGCAGCCGTGCGTCGACCACTTCGACATCGACTTCGACGCGCTCGCCGCGAAACTCGGCACGCCGCTGCACGCCTATTCGGCGCCCGCGGTCGAGGCGCGCATCGCGGAGCTGCAGCGTGCGCTGCGCGGCCTCGACGCGCTTGCCTGCTACGCCGTCAAGGCGAACGGCAGCATGGCCATATTGCGCCTGGTCGCCGAGGCCGGGTTCGGCGCGGACATCGTCTCGACCGGCGAACTGCGGCGTGCGCTGGGCGCCGGGATCGCGTCCTCGCGCATCGTGTTCTCCGGCGTCGGCAAGACCGCGGGCGAGATCGCCGAAGCGCTGGCCGCGCGCATCCTGCGCTTCAACGTCGAGTCGCGCGATGAGCTGGATACCCTGCAGCACGTGGCCGCGCGCATGGGCATGGTGGCCGACGCGTCCGCGCGCGTGAACCCCGACGTCGATGCGCGCACGCACGAGAACATCTCGACCGGCAGGTCCGGCAACAAGTTCGGCGTCGCGATCGACGAGGCGCGGCGGTGGTTCGACGAGTCGGCCGCGCGCCCGAACGTGCGTCTCGACGGCCTGCACGTGCACATCGGCTCGCAGATCCTCGACCCGCAGCCGTTCCGCGATGCCTACGCGCGCGTGGCCGCGTTTTGGCGCGAGCTCATCGCCGACGGTCATGCGATCCGCAGCATCGACGTCGGCGGTGGCCTCGGCGTCGCCTATCGCCGCGATCGCGAGCGCACGCCGGCCGCGAGCGTGCAGGTGGATGCGATGCGCGAGGCGTTCCGTGGTTTCGATGGCCGCCTCCTGCTCGAACCCGGTCGCTGGCTGGTCGCCGAGGCAGGCGTGCTGCTGACGCGCGTGATCCGTACCAAGGAAGACGGCGGACGCCACTTCCTCGTCGTCGACGCTGCGATGAACGACCTGCAGCGCCCGAGCCTGTACGATGCCTGGCACGAGCTAGAGCCCGTGCAGGCGCGCTCGCGGCGCCTGCGCTATGACGTGGTCGGGCCCATCTGCGAAACCAGCGACACCTTCGCGCGGGATCGCGAACTGCCCGAGTGCGTCGCCGGCGACCTGTTGCTGTTCCGTACGACCGGGGCCTATGGCGCATCGATGGCCTCCACCTACAATTCGCGACCACTGGCCGCGGAGGTGATGCTCGACCAGGGCCGCTACGCGGTGGTGCGCGCGCGCCAGACCTTCGAGCAGATGATCGCGGGCGAATCGCCGGCGCAGGAGTGGCTTACGACATGACCCACGCATTCCGATGGCTGGCCGCGCTGGTGCTGGCGTGCGCCGTATCCGGCTGCGGCGCGCGCACGCGCCGTGCGGTTCCCGCACCACTCACGCTCGACACCCACGTCGACATCCCGTCCGACTACATGCGCGATGCGCGGTACGACGTCGGCCGCGACAGCGCGCTGCGCGTCGATCTCGGCAAGATGGAACGCGGCGGCCTCGACGCCGCGTTCTTCGTCGTCTACGTGGGGCAGGGCGCGCTGGACCCGGCCGGCTATGCCGACGCGGTCGCGCAGGCCGAGCGCAAGTATTCCGCGATCGCGTTGATGCTCGAACGCCATCCCGACCGCATCCGGGCCGCGCGCTCGCCGTCGGATGTCGCGGCCAACCATGCCGCCGGCGTCCTGTCGGCGATGATCGGGATCGAGAACGCCTACTCGCTCGGCCACGAACTCGCGCGCCTCGATGCCGCCTACGCGCGCGGGGCACGCTATGTCGGCCTCGTCCACGTTGGCGACAACGATGTCTGCACGAGCTCCCAGCCCGACGTGGAGCATGGCGAGGCCGCGATCGCGATGACCGGGCTCACGGGCTTCGGCCGCGAAGTCGTGCGGCGTGCCAACCGGCTCGGCATGATGGTCGACGTCTCGCATGCGTCCGACGCCTGCGTGCGCGACGTGCTCGCGGCGAGCGCCGCGCCGGTGATCGCCTCGCATTCGTCCGCGCGCGCGCTCGTCGACCACCCGCGCAACCTGCCCGACGACCTGCTGCGCGCGATCGCGGCGAGCGGCGGCGTCGTGCAGGCCGTCGCCTACAAGGAGTTCCTCAAGGTCGATCCTGCACGCAAGGCGGCCGAGGAGGCGCTCGGCAAGGACGTCGCCCGGCTCGTGGGCGATCCCGAGTACGACAGCGAGAAGCACGACGAACTGCCCGCCCATGTCGAGGGCATGCGACGCATCGAGGCGCAGCATCCGCTCGCGACGCTCGAGCACCTGCTCGACCATGTCGAGCACATCGCGAAGGTCGCCGGCATCGACCACGTCGGCATCGCGTCCGACTTCGACGGTGGTGGCGCGGTGACCGGCTGGATGGACGCCTCCGAAACCCGCAACGTCACCGAGGGCCTGCGTCGACGCGGGTTCTCCGAGGCCGACATCGCGAAGATCTGGAGCGGCAACCTGCTGCGCGTGTGGTCGGACGCCGAACGCATCGGTCGCGAGATGCAACGCGGAGTCGCGCGGTGAGCCGCGTCGGCGCGCTGTGCATCGCGGCTCTCGCGGCCACGCTCGCCTGCCTGCCTTCCCGGGCCGTGGCCGCCGAGCGCGCCGCGATCGACCGGATCTTCGACGACCTCGTCGCACGCTACGCGCTTCCCGGCCTCGCAGTCGGCGTGATCGAGGACGGCGAGGTCACCTACCTCCGCACCGCGGGTGAGCGCATCGTGGGCTCGGGCGAGGAGATCACGCCGCGCACGCTGTTCAAGATCGCGTCGAACAGCAAGGCGATGACCGCCGCGCTGCTCGCGCGGCTCGTCGACGCGGGCAAGCTGCGCTGGGACGACCTGGTCACCCGGCACCTGCCGCAGTTCCGGATGTTCGACCCCTGGGTCACGCGCAACATGCAGGTGCGCGACCTGCTCGTTCACAACAGCGGCCTGCCCGAGGGCGGCGGCGACCTCATGCTGTGGCCGGAGCCGAATGCGTTCACGCGCGCGGACATCCTGGCCGGACTCGCGCATATCCGGCCCGCCTACAGCTTCCGCTCGGGCTACGCCTACGACAACCTGCTCTACGTCGTGGCCGGCGAAGTCGCGGCCGCGGCAGGCGGCGCGTCGTACGAAGACCTCGTCAGGCGCGAGCTGTTCGAGCCGCTCGGCCTCGGCTGCCGCGTCGGCAGCTGGCGCAGTCGCGCCGGCGACGACGTCGCGCAACCGCACATGCGCAAGGGCGATCGCAACGTCGTGCTCGGCGCGGACCGCGACATCGTCCCCGCGATTACGTCGGCCGCGGCCGGTGGCATCCGCTGCAGCCTCGAGGACATGCTCGCATGGGCGCGCAACTGGCTCGCGCCCGATGCGCGCCAGCTCGAATGGCTGTCCGCGGCGCAGCGCAGGGAGATGTGGATCCCGCGCACGACGATGCCGGTCTCGGCGCGCAAGCGCGCGTGGGAGAACACGCACTACCACGGCTACGCGCTCGGCTTCCGCGTCGCCGACAGCGACGGCGAATGGACGGTCTCGCACACGGGCACCTTGTCCGGCATGTATTCGGTGATGATGCTGTTGCCCGATCGCCGCAGCGGCTTCGTGATCCTCATCAACGGCGAGGGCAGCCAGGCGCGCACGGTCGGCACCGAGGCCTTGCTGAAATCGCTTACGAGGCCCCGCGACACGCGCCGCGTCGCCGACTACGCCGCCGATCTCGCGCGTGATGCCGCGGCCCCGACGCGCAGTCGCGCGCCGGATACGTCCGCGCGGGTGGCGGTGAAGCCGGGCGCGATGCGCGGCCGGCTCGGGGTCTGGCGAGATCCGTGGTTCGGCGAGGTCGCGATCTGTGCGCGCGATGCGCGGGTGCGATTCGTCGCGGCGAAGTCGCCCCAGCTCGCCGGCACGGTGATGCAGGTCGGCGAACGCGCGCTGGTGGACTGGGACAGCGACGCAGCCGACGTCGAAGCCTGGCTCGACTTCGGCAGCGGCGAGCGCGCGGGGACGCTCGCGATGGCCAAGGTCGACCCGGATGGCGATTTCAGCTCGGACTACGAGGACCTCGCGTTCACGCGGGTGCGCGACTGTGACTGAGGCGACGGCCGCGGGGGTCGCATGTGCACCGCTGCGCGCGCGTCGACTGCTCGCGCTCGCGTGCGTCGCGATGCTGCTGCCCGCGTGCGCGACGCGGGTCGCGCGGGCGGTTGCCGACGAGGCGCCGCGTCTGTCGCAAGCGAAGACCGTGGCCGAAGCCGGCCTGGTCGACATCACCTCGCTCGTGGCCGACATCGCGCTGGACCTGCGCTATGCGGGCGACGACAACTTCGTCGGCCAGCGCATCGACGGCTACCACGCGGCGCGCTGCTACCTCCTCGCATCGGCCGCACGTGCATTGAGCCAGGTCGAGCTTGCGCTGCGTGCGCAGGGCTTTCGCCTGAAGCTGTTCGACTGCTACCGGCCGGTGCGCGCGGTGCGCCACTTCGTCGAATGGGCCGGTGATCACGCGGACCAGCGCATGAAGGCGCACTACTACCCCAACCTCGACAAGTCCGCGCTGCTCGGCGACTACATCGCGCCCGTATCGGGCCACAGCCGCGCGGCGACCGTCGACCTCGGCCTCATGCGTTGCGACGAGCGCGGCGGCTGCGTCGATCTCGACATGGGCACCGGTTTCGATTTCTTCGACCCGCGTGCGCACACGGACTCGCCCGCGATCACGGCGGCGCAGCGCGACCATCGGCATCGCCTGCGCGCCGCGATGGAGCAGGGCGGATTCGCGAACTATCCGCTCGAATGGTGGCACTACACCTACGCATCGCCCGGCATCGGCAAGCTCCAGTACGACGTGCCGGTGCGCTAGACATCAAAGGGCTCCGCATGCGAACGATCTTGATCGGGTTGATGGCCGGGGTGCTCGCTGCCTGTGCAGGCCGGGAGCCGCGAATGGACCGGATCGAATCGATGATGCAGGCCTACGACGGCGCCGTTCCAGGTGCGTCGCTGCTCGTCCTGCGCGATGGCGAAGCGATCGTGCGCCGCGCCTGGGGCATGGCGGACCTCGAAGCCGGCGTCGCTGCGTCGCCCGCAACGAACTACCGGCTCGCTTCGGTCAGCAAGCAGTTCACCGCGGCCGCGGTGTTGCTGCTGGTCCAGGATGGAAGGCTCTCGCTCGAAGATGCCGCCGGCCGTTGGTTGCCGAGCCTGCCGCCCGCGAGCGCGCGGGTCACCTTGCACCAGCTGCTCACGCACAGCGCGGGCCTCGTCGATTACGAAGATCTCATGGGCGAGGACTGGCAAGGCCAGATCCTCGACGCGGGCGTGTTGCGACTGCTCGAGCGCGAGAACCGCACGCTGTACGAACCCGGGCAGGGCTGGCGCTACAGCAACAGCGCGTACGCGCTGCTCGCGTTGATCGTCGAACGCGCATCGGGACGCGCGTATCCGGATTTCCTGCGCGAGCGCATCTTCCTGCCGCTCGGCATGCATTCGACGCTCGCGCGCGTGGAGGGCGGACCACCGGTCCCTCAGCGGGGTTTTGGCTACAGCGAGGTCGACGGACACTGGCAACGCACGGACCAGAGCACGACGAGCGCAGTGCTCGGCGACGGCGGCATCTATTCGTCGATCGACGATCTCGCGAAGTGGGACGCGGCGCTGCAGGACGATCGCCTCCTCGATGCGCGTTCGCGCGCGCTCGCGTTCGCGCCGCACGTGGCATCGGTCGGCGAGCCGTGGCAGGCGCACTACGGCTACGGCTGGCGCATCACCGGCGACACGCTCTGGCATTCGGGCGAATCGATCGGGTTCCGCAACGTGATCGTGCGCTGGCCCGCGCGGCGCCTGACCGTGATCGTGCTCAGCAACCGCAACGATCCCGAGCCGTATCGGCTTGCGCTCGGGATCGGCGAGCTGTTCGGCGCATCGGCGCGCTGAGCCGCCCGTCCCGCCGAATTGCACCCGTGCACGATCGCGGGGATGCAGAAGGTCTTGCGCAGGCGCGCACCCCGTGCGCGATCGCGCGAGGCCGGATTCGCGCGGATGGCCGGTTTCCTGCGCGCATCGACCACAGGGTGGGCTCCTGCGAAATCGCGCACAGGGCCAGGTTCCACGGCGGCGGCCATCGGCGCGGCGTCGCCGGTGTCGCTCGGGAAGGCACTCCCGCGGATCGTGATGGCTTCGCGGCCCTTTTCACGCCTGACCTGGCAGACGACCCCGCAACCGTCGCATGGCGGGCGCCTGGCGGGTCGTCGGATCTCGATCATTGCCCGGAGGCGTACGATGAAACGACCCGATTCCACTGTCCGCCGGATGCGACTCGCGCTGCCGCTGGCCGGCCTCTGCTCGCTCGCCGCGACGGCCTCGCCGGAGCCGCTGCCGCGCTTCGCCGCGCAGCGAAGCACGCCGATCGATTGCCTCGCGACACCATTCGGCAACCAGGTCACGCTCGGCTTCGAGGCCGAGGCGATCCACCTGCTCGCGGCGGGAGGCTTCAATGCCTTCGAGGAGTACCAGCCCGGCACCGGCGCAGATCCGCTCGTGCGCAGTTTCCAGGACGGGCTCTACCCGGGTGCGCTCGCGGGTTCGACGTTCCTGAGGGCGGTCGCAGCCGACCTCGATGGCGACGGTACCGACGAAGTGGTCACCGCGAACCGCACCTCGGGCGGCAGCCTCAGGCTCGGCGTGTTCGCGCGCACGGCCGCACCGGCGGCGACGCTCGTCGACACCTGGACGCTCGACGTGCCGTTCTCGACCGTCTCGCTGGTTGCGGCCGATCTCGACGGCAGCCTCGACGACCAGCTCGAGCTCGCGGTGCTCGTGCGCCCGACCGGTGGCGGCATGCGTGTGCACGTATTGACGGGCAACGGCAGCGGAGCGATCGCGCAGGCTGACAACGCGTCGGCCGGAAACTGGAACTGGCCGCAATCCCCGGGCGCGTTCGATCTCGCTGCGGGCGACTTCCTGCTCGACGGGCGCGCGCAGCTCGCCGTCGTCAACGAGGCCGACGGCGGCAGCAACCGCCGCTTCGACTTTCACCTGCTCGAGTACCAGCCGACCACGAACCAGTTGCCGATCGGTGCGGGCAACACCGCGATCGGCAGCAAGACCTTCCAGAGTCCGCTCGGCACCGTGTTCGAGCACGACAACGGCAGCAGCGACCTCGACCAGATCCACCGCGTCGAAGCGGATGCGGGCGACGTCGTCGACGGCGCCGCGGCCGAGCTCGTCGTGCACACGCAGTTCCGCGGCGGCTCGGTCGAGTACATCGGCCGGCGCCTGCATCATTTCACGGTCGAACGCAGCGGCGATGCGATCACGGCGATCGGCTTCGCGAACCGCAACGGCGCCGGCGAGACGGGCCGCGAATACGACTCGAGCCGCGTGCTGAACGGCGCGAGCGAAACCGCGCCGGTCAACTTCGAGGCGACGATCGCCGACATCGACCGGCGCCCGCCCTCGGAAATGGTGATCGCGCGCGCCGAGTACCAGAACCGGCTCGTCGTCGAAGGCTACCGCGCCGACATCGACCTCGTGGCCGGCTACCAGTGGCGCGCGAACGGCCGCGTCGTCACGTTCACGAACACCTCGACCGGCGACCTGCAGTCATCGTCCTGGGCGTTCGGCGACGGGGAGACCAGCACCGAGCGCAGCCCGACGCATGTGTTCACGAGCGACACCGATCGCAACGTGACGCTGACGGTCACGGGCCGCGACGGCGCGCAGCGCTCGCTGAGCCTGCTCGTCGACGTCGCCTCGACCGCGCAGGGCGGCACGCTGCCGACCTACATGTACCACATGGCGACCGATCCGACGTACCGAGGCGAGCGCACGGTCGACAGCGCGCAGGACCTGCACTTCGTCAACGTGGCGACCGGCGACCTCGACCGCGACGGCCGCGCCGAGATCCTCACGCTCGCGCGCGATACCAGCGACGACGTGCTGCGCTCGGTCTGGCAGGTCGTGGCCGATCCGCCCGGCCAGCCGCCGTATCCGATCGTGGGCCGGCACCAGCTCGAGAACGCGGGCGCGTTCAACTCGATGACCGCGATGGACCTCGTCGCGGCCGACTTTGACGGCGACTCGATCAAGGCGCTGATCGGCACCGATTGCCGGCGCGTCGACGAGCCGAAGCTGCACCAGGTGGTCTGGATGCCACCGTACTTCGCGCGCCTGCAGGGCAGTGTCGACATGCAGGCCGCGTTCGGTGACGTGCAGGGCGGTGGCGAATCGTCCGAACACCGCTTCGGCACCTACAGCTCGCACGACTTCTCGGCCTACCTCGGCATCTCGCTGGGTTCGGATCTCGTCGGTGTCAGCGCGTCGGTCAAGGCGACCGCGGGCTACAACTACCAGACCGCGATGGGCCAGATCCACGGCAGCGAGAACAGCTACGAGATCAGCGAGGGTTTCTCGCAGTCCACCGGGGAGGCACTCGTGGTGTTCGAGGAGAACACGTTCAACTGCTACGGCTACGAGGTGTTCACCGGCGAGGACGGCTCGGCGCCCGGCAGCGACGCGCGCCTGTGCGAGATCGAGCGCGACAGCCGCCAGGTGCAGGGCACGCATGCGCGCGCCTGGTCGACGACGATCGCGGCGGCATCGCCCGACCACCCGCCCGCGCAGTGGATTCCGTTGCATCGCGAGTGGAGCAGCGTGTCGCTGTTCCGCGCGGCGTCGAGCAACGCGACCGCGTTCGAGCCGAATGCAGGTCCGGACAAGGCGACCGACGGCCGCTTCGACACCGCGGTGGTGACGACGACGGCGCCCGCGCAGCCTTACCTGCAGATCGACCTCGGCCGCGTGCGCGACATCGCGACGATCCGGGTATTCCCGCTCGCGGGCGAAGCCGCTTCGTTGCAGGGCTTCCGGCTGTACGCGTCCGCGACGCCGATGAGCGGTGACGGCATTCCGTCGGGCGGCCTGGTGCGCACGTACGCGCCCGAGACCGAGGACGGCGCCGGCTTCGATCGCTGGAACATCTGGACGCGCGAGCAGGCGAGCCCGCATGCGATGCTGAAGGCGCGCTACCTGCGCCTGCAGAATCCGGATGGCGCGTCGCAGCCGCAGGCCCTGCGGATCGCCGAAGTGCAGGTGTTCGGCGACGTGCACGTCGATCCGCCCGCGTTCCCGCAGAGCGTGTGCGACACCGATCCGAACGACGAGCGCTTCCAGGTCTCGGTCTGGAACGAGCTCGAACAGGCGTTCCGCACGATCGACGTGCAGGGCGACCTGCTCTGGAGCGGCGCGCAGGACCTGACGCCCGACGGCTGCACCAACGGCGCGAACAGCGCGAACATCTGGAGCAGCCGCGCGCTCGGTGCCGAATCGCAGTCGAACTGGAACATGGGCACGCTCGGCACGACCCTGATCGGCAGTGACCTCAGCTTCGACAGCTCGACGCGCGTCGGTGCCGAGTTCGACCTCGAGGCCGGCTTCATCGCGACGGTGCAGGCCGGCGGCGCCTACGAGTACACGACCGGCGTGACCGAGGAAACGCAGAGCACGACCTACTGGAGCCAAGGCCTCGAGATGGGCGGCGCGATGGAGGGCTTCGCGCCCGAGTACGCCGAACTCGTGAACCAGTGTTCGTACAACGCGCGGCCGTACGCGTTCCGGCTCAAGGACCGTTCGAACACCGGCTACGCGCACGACATCTACGTCGTCGACTACATCGTGCCGGACACCGGCGCGACCGCGTGGGATCGCGACAACGTGCCGGTCGAGTGCATGTTCGACGACGCGATCTTCGCGAACGGGTTCGATTGATTGGAGCGGGGACCCCGCGGCGCGACGGTTGCGCCGCGGGTCTTTTTCCGGCGCACGCGCGCGGATCAGTCCTTCGTGGCGCTGGCCGCGACCTTGCGCGCCTTCTCGACGATGTTGAGTACGGTCAGCACGAGCAGGGTCAGCACCGTCGATCCGATCGCGACCGCGTGGTGACCGAAGCCCGCCGCGACGCCGATCACCGCGACCATCAGCAACGACGCGGCCGTCGTGATGCCTTCGACGCTGTCCTCGCTGCGCCGAGCGAAGATCGTGCCCGCGCCGATGAACGCGACGCCCGAGATCACCGCCTCGACGAGGCGCAGCGGATCGACGCGCAACGTGCCCGCGTCACCCCCGCTCGACCCCTGCACGACGAGCTGCCCGATCTCCACCAGCAACGCCGCCGCGCCCGCGACGAGCATGTGGGTGCGGAAACCCGCGGGCCGGTTCTTGAGCTCACGCTCGAAGCCGACGACGCCTCCGAGCACCATCGCATAGCCGACGATCGCGATCGTCATGAGTTCGGTTTGCCAGGGCATGGATGCCTCCCGTTGGGTCGCGGGACGATAGCAATGCGAAACCGACTGGGGGCTGTCTGGCGCGGGGTGTGCGCTTGTGCTGGTGCCACTGCTGGTGCGACCTACAAAAAAGGCCACCGCAAGGGTGGCCATCGTCGCGCGCGGCGGGAATGGTTCGGGCCATCCATGGCCCTCACCCTCGCGCGTTGCGCGAGGGCCAGCGCCGTTGGCGCTGTCCGCTTCGGCGTCCTGCCTTCGTAGAGAACCCGGCGCGCTGCGCGCGCGCTGGGCTTCGCAACCCAGTCGCCTCCGCCGACCCAAAAAAAGGCCACCGCAAGGGTGGCCTTCGTCGTGCGCGGCGGGAATGGTTCGGGCCATCCATGGCCCTCACCCTCGCGCTGCGCGCGAGGGTCAGCGCCGTTGGCGCTGTCCGCTTCGGCATCCTGCCTTCGCAGTGAACCCGCGGCGCGCTGCGCGCGCGCTGGGCTTCGCAACCCGCCGCCTCCACCAACCCACAAAAAAGGCCGCCGCAAGGGTGGCCATGTTGTCGCGCGCGGCGGGAATGGTTCGGGCCATCCATGGCCCTCACCCTCGCGCTGCGCGCGAGGGCCAGCGCCGTTGGCGCTGTCCGCTTCGGCATCCTGCCTTCGCAGTGAACCCGGCGCGCTGCGCGCGCGCTGGGCTTCGCAACCCAGCCGCCTCCACCACTCCACAAAAAAGGCCGCCTTGCGGCGGCCGATTTTGTGGAGTGGTGGAGGCGGCGGGAATTGAACCCGCGTCCGAAGGCGCTCCGCGCCCGGCGCTACATGCTTAGCTCACCGTTTGATCTCGTCCCGCGGCAACACGGTGTGCGAAGCGCACCGCAGGACCAGCCTCTTGGGTTTTGGCTCTTGCCGAAAGGCGCCGGCTTCGAGCGATCCCGTGATAATGACCCTACATCCACGAGCACAGGCACAAGTGGGTTCGGGGCTAGGCCTTAAGCGGCCAGAGCGTAGACGTCGTCGTTCGCGTCTAGGTTTTTTGCCACCGGATTAACGAGGAAGATGACGCCCTCGGCATGCTCCAAGCTACTTCGCGTCCCCCGTCGAAACCGGATCGCCCCCGGGGAACGAGGACATAGTGGTGGTGGCGGGGTCCGAATACAAGTCCCGGCGCGCCGCGTGGGTGGGAGCTGCTACGATCGAAGGCTTTCCACGGCTTCCCGCACGCGCATGGGCAACATCGTCTGGCTCGCGTCCTATCCGAAATCGGGCAACACCTGGCTGCGCGCGTTCCTCGCGAACCTCGTCGCGAACCGGCCTGATCCGGTTCCGCTCGACGAGTTGCCGAGCTTCGCCGAGGACGAGGCAAACCCGGATCTGTTCTCGGCGATCGCGGGGCGGCCGAGCGCGGGCCTCGAGCTCGGCGAGATCGCGGCGCTGCGGCCCGAGGTGCACGCGGCGATCGCGCGTCGTGCGCAGGGCACGCGTTTCGTGAAGACGCACAACATGGCCGGCAGCTTCGACGGCCATCCGCTGCACAACTGGCAGGTCAGCGCGGGCGCGGTCTATGTCGTGCGCAATCCGCTCGATGTCGCGGTCAGCATGACGCATCACTTCGGCATCGGGCTCGACGAGGCGATCGATCGGCTCGGCGATCCGAACGTCGCGACGGGCAACGACGCATTGTTCGTGAGCCAGGTGCTCGGATCGTGGTCGATGCACGTGAAGGGCTGGGCCGACATGGCGAACGAGCGCGTGCTCGTGCTGCGCTACGAGGATCTCGCCGAAAAACCGCTCAAGGGGTTCATGAAGCTCGCGAAGCTCGTCGGGCTTGGCCAGGACCGCGCGCGCGTCGAACGTGCGGTGCGGCATGCGGGGTTCCAGAGCCTTGCGTCGATGGAGAAGAAGCACGGCTTCGTCGAGGCGAGCGGGAAGGGCGCGCGGTTCTTCCGCAAGGGGCGCGTCAACGAATGGCGCGAGGCGATGAGCCGCGAGCAGGTGCAGCGCGTGGTCGACGCGCATCGCGAGCAGATGAAGCGGTTCGGGTACGTGCCGGCGGGGTATTAGCGGCGGCGCCTGGGGGACTGTAGGAGCCCACCCTGTGGGCGATCCGCGCAGGAAACCGGTTGGGCGCGGGTATTCGATATGGCGCGATCGCGCACAGGGTGCGCTCCTACGAGAATTCGGGCAGGAAACGGGTTGGGCGCAGGCATGCGATATGTCGCGATCGCGCACAGGGTGCGCTCCTACGAGATCCGCGCAGGAAACGGGTTGCGCGCGGGAATCCGGGCTACCGCGATCGCGCACAGGGTGCGCTCCTACGGGATTCAGGCGGGAAACCGGCAGGTCAGGCGGACTTGTTCTTCGCGCGCATCACGCGCTGCTTCTCGCGGTTCCAGTCGCGTTCCTTCTCGGTGTCGCGCTTGTCGTGTTCCTGCTTTCCGCGCGCAAGGCCGAGGTCGAGCTTGGCGCGGTTGTTCTTCCAGTACATCGAGAGCGGGATCAGGGTGTAGCCCTTGCGCTCGATCGCGCCGATCAGCTTGTCGATCTCTTCGCGGTGCAGCAGCAGCTTGCGCGTGCGGCGGTCGTCGGCGACGACATGGGTCGAGGCCGAGATCAGCGGGATGATCGAGGCGCCGAACAGCCAGATCTCGCCGCCCTTGACGATCGCGTAGGCATCGCCGAGGTTCGCGCGCCCCGCGCGCAGGCTCTTGACCTCCCAGCCCTGGAGCGCGATGCCGGCCTCGTAGTGCTCGTCGATGTGGTACTCGTGGCGCGCGCGCTTGTTCTGCGCGATCGTCGAGCTGCCGGGCTTGCTGGTGGATTTCTGTTTGGCCATCGGGTTGCTATTGTTCGGGGATGATCCAGATCCGCCGCCAGGCCATCGTGCGCCAGACGCCAGAACGCATGTTCGATCTGGTCAATGATGTCGAAGCATACCCGAGGCGATTCGCGTGGTGCGCCGGCGCCGCGGTGCTCGCGCGCGAAGGCGAGCATGCGCTGACAGCAAGGCTCGACCTGCGCTTCGCGGGCATGACCCAGGCGTTCACGACCCACAACACGTTCGACCGCCCGCACCGCCTGTCGATGCGCCTCGTCGACGGGCCGCTGCGTGCGCTCGACGGCGAGTGGAGCTTCACGCCGCTC
The DNA here is from genome assembly GCA_023430685.1 of Pseudomonadota bacterium. Lineage (GTDB taxonomy): Bacteria > Pseudomonadota > Gammaproteobacteria > Xanthomonadales > Rhodanobacteraceae > Dokdonella_A. The sequence continues at coordinate 17,006 of JAEYZH010000112.1, forward strand.
GGCGAGGACGGCTGCCGCATCGCGCTCGCGCTCGACTTCGACTATTCGGGCCGCCTCGCCGGGGCGGCGCTGCGCCTCGGCTTCCAGGGACTCGCGAACCGCATGGTCGACGACTTCTGCGCAGCCGCGATGCGCGAACGTGCCTGATCCGGCGACGATCGAGGTCGAACTCGCCTACGCCGAGGCCGATCGGCAGTTCCTGCGTCGCTTCAGCTTGCCGCGGGGCGCCTGCGTCGCGGATGCGATCCGCGCGTCGGGCATCGAGGCCGCGTTCGGCGTCGATGCCGCGCGCTTCGATGCGGGCATCTGGTCGAAACCGGTGCCGCGCGATGCACCGCTGCGCGAGGGCGACCGCGTCGAACTCTACAGGCCGCTCAAGGCCGACCCGAAGGAATCGCGACGGCGCCGCGCGGAGCGCAACGCGGCGCGGCGTCAGCCCTGATCCTTCTCGCGGCGACGCTTGCGGCGTTCCTCGGCGGCCGCCTTGTCGTCGTACTGGCGCTTGTACTTGCGCGCATCCTTGATGAGCTGGTCCGGATCTTCGGGGAAGTAGTCGCCGTCGATCCGCGCGAGCAGGTCGTTCTCGAAGTACAGCGTGAGATCCTTGGTTTCCATCTTGTTGCGCCCGCGCCGGATCGTCGAGACGTAGTCCCAGCGGTCCTGGTTGAACGGGCTGATGACCGCGGGCGATCCCATCACGAGCAGCACCTGGCGCTTGCTCATGCCAGGCTGCAGCGACTCGACCGTGGCCTTGTCGAACAGGTTGCCCTGCTGCGTGTCGACCTTGTAGATCACGCCGCAGCCGGCGAGCGGAAGGAAGGCGAGTGGGGCAAGCCAGCGAAGACGCATGCGGTATCGGTCCGGCGGGGTCGGAAAGCACCGGATGATACACTAGAGGCCTGAAGCGCAAGGGGCGGGCGAGGATCGGGGGCAGGAGCATGAACGTGGAATCGACCGAACTCAGGAAGGCCGGCCTCAAGGTCACCCATCCGCGCATGCGCATCCTCGAGATCCTCGACCGGCATGACGGCAGGCACCTGTCCGCCGAGGACATCTACCGGCAGCTGCTCGAACACGAGGACGACATCGGCCTCGCGACCGTCTACCGCGTGCTGACGCAGTTCGAAGCAGTCGGCATCGTGCTCAAGCACAACTTCGAGGGCGGCCAGGCCGTCTACGAACTGGATCGCGGCAAGCACCACGATCACATGGTCGACGTCGAGTCGGGCAAGGTCATCGAGTTCACGAGCGAAGAGATCGAGCGCCTCCAGCACGAGATCGCGGCGCGCCACGGCTACGTGATCGAAGACCACAGCCTCGTGTTGTATGTGCGGAAGAAGAAAGGGGTGAGGGCCGAGGGCTGAGGGCTTCAGCATCGAGCCTTTCCATCACGCCATCGGGACCGAGGTCTTTCCTGAAACAGCAAGCACGGCGAGGACCCTGACACCGCCCTCGCCCCTCAGCCCTCAGCCCTCAGCCCTGCTTCCCCAACATCTGCCGCGCATGCGCGAGCGTCTCGCGCGTGATCTCGATGCCGCCGAGCATGCGCGCGATTTCTTCCTGACGGGCCTTGCCGACGAGCGTGTCGATGCGCGTCGTCGTCGCGTCGCCATCGCTGGACTTGGCCACGCGCAGGTGCGCGTGACCCTGCGCCGCGACCTGCGCGAGATGGGTCACGCAGAGCACCTGGCAGCGTGAACCGAGCGCGCGCAGCTTCTGGCCGACCACTTCGGCGACCGCGCCGCCGATGCCGGAATCCACCTCGTCGAACACCATCGTGGCGACCGCGTCGCTGCCGAGCGCGGCGACTTCGATCGCGAGGCTGATGCGCGAGAGCTCGCCGCCCGAGGCGACCTTGCGCAGCGCGCGCGGCGGCTGTCCCGGATTCGCGCTGACGAGGAACTCGCAGCGCTCGGCGCCCTGCGGATCGGGTTCCTCGCCGCCCGCGGGCTCGAGCAGGATCTCGAAGCGTCCGCCCTGCATGCCGAGTTCGGCCATCAGCGCGGTCACCGCGGCGCCGAGCGCGCCGGCGGTCTCGGCGCGGCGGGCGCCAAGCCTGCGTGCGGCCTCGTTCCACGCCTGCGCCTCGCGCTGCTGCTGCTCGCGCAGGGATGCGATGCTCGCGCCCGCGCCGCGCAGCTGCTCGAGTTCCTCGCGCAGGCTGTCCGCGTGCGGCTGGAGTTCGGGCATGCGCACGCGATGCTTGCGCGCGAGTTCGTGCAGGCGGCCGAGCCGCTCTTCGGTCTCGGCGAGTGCGTCCGGGTCGAGGTCGAGCGCGCTCTGGTAGCGCGCGAGCGCATCGCCGGCCTCGGCGAGCTGGATCTGCGCCGCGTCGACGAGTTCGCCGACCGGCGCGAGCCGCGCGTCGAGCGCGACGAGGCGTGCGATCTCCGCTTGCGCGCGCGCGAGCCCGCGCAGCAGCGCGAACTCGTTGTCGCCATCGAGCCGCTCGGCCAGCGCGGCGCCACCCTGCAGCAGCTGCCCGGAGTTGGCGAGGCGGCGGTGGCGTTCCTCGAGCGCCTCGAGGTCCTCGGGCGAGAGCGCATGCGCGTCCAGTTCCTCGAGCTGGTGCGCGAGCCATTCGATGCGCTCGGCATGGTCCGCGCCGCGGCTGAGCTCGGCGATGCGCGTGGTCGCGTCGCGCCATGCGCGTGCGCTGCGCGCGACATTCGCGAGCTCGTTGCCGTGGGCGCCGAATGCATCGAGCAGGGCCAGTTGCTGGCCGCGGTCGAGCAGGGCCTGGTGCTCGTGCTGGCCGTGGATCTCGAGCAGCCGGGCAGCCAAGGTGCGCAGCTGGCCGACCGCGACCGGACGGCCGTTGATCCATGCGCGCGAGCTGCCCTCGCTGCGGATCACCCGGCGCAGCTGGCAGGCGCCGTCTTCGTCGAGGTCCTCGGCGGCCAGCCATTCGCGCAGGTCGGCGCGCGTCGAGAGGTCGAACGACGCCGCGAGTTCGGCGCGTTCGCAGCCGTGGCGCACCATCGTCGCGTCGGCGCGCCCGCCCGCGAGCAGCATCAGCGCGTCGACGAGCAGCGACTTGCCGGCGCCGGTTTCGCCGGTCACGACGGTCATGCCGGGGCCGAACGCGACCTCGGCTTCGCCGACGATCGCGAAATCCTTGACGTAGAGACTTTCGAGCATGCCGGTGCGCGGCCCGTGTTCGCGGGAGCGGCATGATAGCCAGATGGCCGCGGCTTGGGGATCGGTGATCGGCGATCGGCTTCGTACGATCGAGGCGCATCGCAGCCAGCGTTCTTCGCCCGCCGCGATCAAGCGAAAGGCGCCGGCCGGCCTGCGGCCGTCCAGCCTACAGGAGACGACGAACCGCGGGCCGCTTTCGTAGGCTGGACGCGCGCAGCGCGGCCGGCGCTCTTGACGGCTGCGATCAAGCGAAAGGCGCCGGCCGGCCTGCGGCCGTCCAGCCTGCAGGAGACGACGAACCGCGTGCCGCTTTCGTAGGCTGGACGCGCGCAGCGCGGCCGGCGCTCTTTATTCGTTGAAACCCGCCGCGCGGACCCTATTGAAGTGGTGGGTGCCGCTTGCTAGCGTGCGGCGTGATGGCGCGCTCCGCGCCGCTCCGAAGAGCCGATGAACGCCTCGTTCCAGCCACCCCTCGATGCGCGCGCGCGGCAACTGCTGCGCACCCTGATCTCGCGCTACATCGCCGAGGGGCAGCCGGTCGGTTCGCGCACGCTCGCGAAGGCGTCCGGACTCGACGTGAGTCCCGCGACGATCCGCAACATCATGTCCGATCTCGAGGAGATCGGGCTGGTGTCCGCTCCGCACACCTCGGCCGGTCGCATACCGACTTCGCAGGGCTATCGCGTGTTCGTCGACAGCCTGCTCGAGATGCGGCCGCTCGGCGAGCCCGAGGTGGACCAGTTGCGGCGCGAACTCCCGACCGACGTCGCCACGCCGGACCTGCTCGGCAGCGCGAGTTCGCTGCTGTCGGAGATGACGCATTTCGTCGGCGTCGTCAGCGTGCCGAGGCGCGAGGAGTTTCCGTTCCGCCATATCGATTTCGTGCCGCTCGATGGCGCGCGCGTGCTCGTGATCCTCGTGTTCACGGACGGCCAGGTGCAGAACCGCGTGATCACCGCGCAGCGTCCGTACACGCCGGGCGAGCTCGAGCAGGTCGCGAATTTCCTGAATTCCCACTACGCGGGCCTGCGCATCGACGAGATCCGCCGGCGCCTGCTGCGCGAGATGCAGGACGAGGGCAAGCGCCTCAATGCGCTGCTCGCCGCCGCGGTGGAAGTCGCGCAGCACGCGTTCCAGGACAGCGCGGGCAACGACATGCTGGTGTCGGGCCAGACCAACCTGATGGGGCGTCAGGACGGCTCCGACGTCGACCGACTGCGCGAGTTGTTCGAGGCGTTCCACCGCAAGCGCGACCTGCTGCAGTTGCTCGAGCGCTGCTCGCGCGCACAGGGCGTGCGCCTGTTCATCGGCGAGGAATCGGGCTTCACCGCGCTGGACGGCTACAGCCTCGTCACCGCCCCGTATGGCGTCGGCACGCGCGTGCTCGGCGTGCTCGGCGTGATCGGGCCGACGCGGATGGCCTACGAGAAGGTCATTCCGGTCGTGCAGGTGACCGCGCAGATCATTTCCGGCGCCTTGAAGCGGGGGCAGGCGCCCTCATAGAGCCTGCATGGCGGAGTCTCGGCCACGCGTCGACCCGGGGAGGGGCGCGCGCGGGCCAATGACATGTTCGATCCCGATCCGCCGCGTGGTGGACGGCCGGCTATTGATGCATGGAGAAGCGAATGGAAAGCACTGATCCGAGGCCTGCGGACGCGATGGGCGCCAACCCGGCGCCGCCGGACGAGCAGGTCGACGAACTCGAGAACCTGTCGCGCCAGCTCGGCGAGGCCGAGGCGAAGCTCGCCGAGATGCGCGAAACCGTGCTGCGCGAGCGCGCCGAACTCGACAACCAGCGCAAGCGCCTGCAGCGCGACCTCGAGCAGGCACGCCGCTTCGCGAACGAGAAGCTGCTCGGCGACCTGCTGCCGGTGATCGACAGCCTCGAGCGTGGTCTCGCGGTCGAAGGCAGCGACGTCGGAGCGATGCGCGACGGCATCGGCCTGACCCTGCGCGAGTTCGTCCGCGTGATCGGCGCGAACGGGATGAAGGCGGTCGGCAACGTCGGCGAGGCGTTCGACCCGGAGCGGCACCAGGCGATGGCGATGGTCGAGGCGGCCGGCGAACCCTCCGGGCGCATCGTATCGGTCATGCAGAAGGGCTACGTGCTCAACGACCGCCTGCTGCGGCCGGCGCTGGTGAGCGTTTCGAAATAGCGATCCGGCGGCCACCGGCGCTTGAATCGAACGCGCCGGACCCCAGATTTCGCGTCATTCGCGGCCCACGTGCCGCATCGAATTCGAGAGCGGGAGAGTACAGAAATGGGCAAGATCATCGGCATCGACCTCGGCACGACGAACTCGTGCGTGGCGGTCATGGAGGGCAACACCGCGCGTGTCATCGAGAACGCCGAAGGCGACCGCACGACGCCGTCGGTGGTTGCGTTCAAGGACAACGAAGTCGTGGTCGGCGCGACCGCCAAGCGCCAGGCCGTCACCAATCCGAAGAACACGTTCTATGCGGTGAAGCGCCTGATCGGCCGCAAGTTCACCGACGCCGAGGTGCAGAAGGACATCAACATGGTGCCCTACCGCATCGTCGCGCACGACAATGGCGATGCGTGGACCGAGACCGCCGACGGCAAGAAGATGCCGCCGCAGGAAATCTCGGCCAAGGTCCTCATGAAGATGAAGAAGACGGCCGAGGACTACCTCGGCGAACCGGTGACCGAAGCGGTCATCACGGTCCCCGCCTACTTCAACGACAGCCAGCGCCAGGCGACCAAGGACGCGGGTCGCATCGCGGGCCTCGAGGTCAAGCGCATCATCAACGAGCCGACCGCGGCCGCGCTCGCGTACGGCCTCGACAAGAAGGGCGGCGACCGCAAGATCGCGGTGTACGACCTCGGCGGCGGCACCTTCGACATCTCGATCATCGAGATCGCGGAGGTCGACGGCGAGAAGCAGTTCGAGGTGCTCGCGACCAATGGCGACACCTTCCTCGGTGGCGAGGACTTCGACAAGCGCGTCATCGATTACCTCGTCGAGGAATTCAAGAAGGACCAGGGCGTCGACCTCAAGAACGATCCGCTCGCGCTGCAGCGCCTGAAGGACGCCGCCGAGCGCGCGAAGATCGAGCTGTCGACCGCGCACCAGACCGAAGTGAACCTGCCGTACGTGACGGCGGACGCCTCGGGTCCGAAGCACCTCAACATCAAGCTCACGCGCGCGAAGCTCGAGGCGCTGGTCGGCGACCTCGTCGAGAAGACCATCGTGCCGTGCCGCACCGCGCTCAATGACGCGGGCCTCAAGATCGGCGACATCTCCGACGTGATCCTCGTCGGCGGCCAGACGCGCATGCCGAAGGTGCAGGAAGCGGTCAAGGACTTCTTCGGCAAGGAACCGCGCAAGGACGTCAATCCCGACGAGGCGGTCGCGGTCGGCGCGGCGATCCAGGGCGGCGTGCTCGGCGGCACGGTCAAGGACGTGCTGCTGCTCGACGTGACCCCGCTTTCGCTCGGCATCGAGACGCTCGGCGGCGTGTTCACCAAGCTCATCGAGAAGAACACGACGATCCCGACCAAGGCGTCGCAGGTGTTTTCGACCGCCGAAGACAACCAGTCCGCGGTCACCGTGCACGTGCTGCAGGGCGAACGCGAGCAGGCGCGCTACAACAAGTCGCTCGGCAAGTTCGACCTCACCGGGATCCAGGCGGCGCCGCGCGGCATGCCGCAGATCGAGGTCACGTTCGACATCGACGCGAACGGCATCCTGCACGTCGGCGCGAAGGACAAGAACACCGGCAAGGAACAGCGCATCGAGATCAAGGGCAGCTCGGGCCTGTCCGAGGACGAGATCCAGCGCATGGTGCGCGATGCCGAGGCGAACAAGGAAGACGACCGCAAGTTCCAGGAACTCGTCGTGGTGCGCAACAAGGCCGACCAGCTCGTGCATGCGACGCGCGACGCGCTGAAGGAACACGGCGGCAAGGTGCCGGCCGAGATCGGTCGCATCGAGGAAGCGCTGTCCGAACTCGAGAAGGTCATGAAGGGCGAGGACAAGGCGCAGATCGAGGCGCGCACGACCGCGCTCGAGCAGGCCGCCCAGCCGCTGTTCGCGGCCGGTTCGCAGACCCCGCCCGCGGGTGACGCGCCTTCGGCATCGGGTTCTTCCACGGCCGGCGACGATGTCGTCGACGCGGAGTTCACCGAGGTCAAGGACGACAAGCAGCAGTAAGCCGTTGCCGGCGCGCCCGGCACGCTGCGCCGGAGCCCCGTGGCTCCGGCGCGCGCGGCGGACGCATGCGGCGTCGAAGGGGTGGTCATGAGTGGATCAGCAACCAGCAGCGGCCGCGTGGCTCACGCCATTCGCGCAGGCGCGTGCATGTCGGCGATGCGGCGATGAACGCTGCAAGGCGCTGCTACTACGAAGTCCTCGGCGTCGAGCGCGGCGCTGGTGACGACGATCTCAAGAGGGCATTCCGTCGCCTCGCGATGAAGTGCCATCCGGACCGGTGCCCGGACGACCCGGCCGCGCAGGAGAAATTCAAGGAGGCCAAGGAGGCCTACGAGATCCTGTCCGACGCCGGCAAGCGCGCGGCCTACGACCAGCACGGCCACGCCGCGTTCGAGCACGGCATGGGTGGGCGCAATGGCGGCTTCCACGGCGACGTCGGCGACATATTCGGCGACATCTTCTCCGACATCTTCGGCATGGGCGGCGGACGCGGTCGCCCGCGTCGCGGCTCGGACCTGCGCTACCTGCTCGAACTCGACCTCGAGGAGGCGGTGTTCGGGATCGAAAAGCAGATCGAGGTGCCGACGCTCGTCGCGTGCGATACGTGCAGCGGCAGCGGTTCGGCCGACGGCAAGACCACGACCTGCTCGACCTGCCGCGGCCAGGGCCGCGTGCGCGTGCAGAACGGCATCTTCTCGATCCAGCAGGCCTGTCCGCACTGCGGTGGCGCCGGCAAGGTCGTCGCCAACCCGTGCCGCGATTGCCGCGGCGAAGGGCGCGTGCACGACGAACGCTCGCTGTCGGTGAAGATCCCGGCGGGCGTCGACAACGGTGATCGCATCCGCCTGACCGGGCAGGGCGAGGCGGGTCCGGCCGGCACCGTTCCGGGCGACCTCTACGTCGAAGTGCGCGTGCGCGAGCATCCGATCTTCCAGCGCGACGGCGACGACCTCCATTGCGAGATCCCGCTGCGTTTCGGCCAGGCCGCACTCGGCGCCGAAATCCGCGTGCCGACCCTCGAAGGCGAGACCGAGATCCGGGTCCCGGCCGAAACCCAGAGCGGCAAGGTGTTCCGCCTGCGCGGCAAGGGCGTGAAGTCCGTGCGCAGCGGCCACACGGGCGACCTGATCTGCCGCGCCGTCGTCGAAACGCCGGTGCGCCTGACCGCCGAGCAGCGCGAACTGCTGCAGCAGTTCGAGGCGACCTTCAGCGGCGAAGATGCCGCCACGCATTCGCCGCGCAACGACAGCTGGCTCGATGGCGTGAAGCGGTTCTGGGATCGCGTGACGTCCTGACCCTGCGCTCCTGCTTCCCCCGCTTGCGGGGGAAGATGCCGCGCAGCGGCAGAAGGGGGCGGCTCTTGATCCTGATCCTGACCTTCGTGACGCGATCGAAGATCAAGAGCTTCCCTCATCCGCCCCTTCGGGGCACCTTCTCCCGCAAGCGGGAGAAGGGAAAGGCAGGACGCCCGACGCAAGGATGCTGGTCGCCGCTGGAAGGGTTCCGCTTGCGCGAGCGCCTCAGGCGCGACCGACGAAAGCCCGGGTCCTGGTGGGTCGTGCTGCACGTGAAGAGGGTCGCCGCGCCGCCACCCTGCATGGCCGCCACGCAATGCTAGGCTAGCGCGACAGCCAACAGGAACCCGCATCGATGCAGGCAACGCGAATCGCGATCCACGGCGCATCCGGGCGCATGGGGCGTGCGCTGTTGCGCGAATCACTCGCGCGCGAGGACAGCGTGGTCGTCGCGGCGCTCGTCGGCGCGCATTCCGCTTCGCTCGGTGCACCGCTTGCGCGCCTGCTCGGCATCACCGAAGCACCCGACCTCGCTTGCGAGTCGACGCTCGACCCGCGCGCCCGCGCGCAGGTGCTCGTCGACTTCAGTCTCGCTTCCGCGTTCGATGAGGCGTTGGCGCTCGCGCAGTCGCGCGGGCTTGCGTTCGTCACGGGCACCACCGGCCTTTCGCCGGCCCAGCACGCGGCGATCGCGCGGGCGGGGACCCGCATTCCGGTCCTGTGGAGCGCCAACTTCAGCCTCGGCGTCGCGGTGCTCGCGCGCCTCGTCGACGATGCGGCGCGCCTGCTCGCGGGCTGGGAGTGCGAGATCAGCGAGGCGCATCATCGCGCGAAGCGCGATGCGCCATCGGGTACGGCACTGGCGCTCGGCCGCGGGGTCGCATCGGCGCGTGGCGTCGCCTTCGACGACGTGGCCAAGCTTGCACGCAGCGGGATCGCGACCGACGGGCGCGCACCTTCGGAGATCGGGTTCGCGGTGACGCGCGCGGGCGACATCGTCGGCGAACACGCCGTGTTGTTCGCATCAGACGGCGAACGCGTCGAACTTTCGCACCGCGCGACCGACCGCGCGATCTTCGCGCGCGGTGCGCTCACGGCAGCGGGCTGGCTCGCGAAACGACCACCTGGCCTCTACACACTCGCCGACATGCTTGCCGATCGGGCGATGGCTTGATCGAACCGCGAAGCGCGCGAAGCACGCGAAGGACGCGAAGGACGCGAAGTCCGCCGGAGGCAGGTTCCGGAAGTCGTTCGTCGGCTTCGCGTGCCTCGTGGTCCGTTCGTCCAGCGTGCGTGCGGGTGCAAGCGGTCAGAAATGGATCTGCGCGCGCACCTCGAAGATCCGCGGGTCGATGTCGACGAGGCCGTTGACGTCGCCGCCATAGAACTTCTCGCTGTTGGCCCAGACGTAGTTCGCCTGCAGCTTGAAGTGCTGGCCGAGGTACCAGTTCGCGCCGACGGTCCAGTCCTGCTGCTTGCCGCCGCGCACCGGGCCGTCATTCAGGTCGACTTCGCTGTAGCGCAGGGCGACCTCGAACGCACCGATGTCGCGGACCGGCCGCACGTTGCCGATCGAACCCGCCTTGTACGGACGGCTCTCGCCGGTCAGCACGTACGAACCGGCGACGTAGTAGCCGTCGCCGTCGAACTCGGGCTTGCCCGCGGGCGAAGCCCCGAACGTGAGGTATTCCGCCTGGACCAGCAGCGGGCCGCGGATCCACGCGGCTTCGAGGCCGAGGCGTTCGATCGTGCCGGGCTCGGCGAGGCCGCCGGTGTCGACGAGCCGCGTGCCGCGCAGGTTCGCTTCGGGGCGCGCGCGGAAGCGTGCCGACGGCGGCGTGTAGACGCCACGGCCGTCCGTGGTTCCCTCGCGGTCCTCGCGCGACATCGCGAGGCCGAGGTGCAGCACGTTGCCGATTTCGCGCGAGCCACCACCGGGCTGGCGGTTGAACGGCGCCCATGCGATGCGCGCGGCGGGTCCGTGTCCGTCGTTGTCGCCATTGAGGTCACCGCCGTCGAAGTATGCGGCCTGCAGGACGACGTTCCTGATCCCGGTATAGGTCCAGTCCGCGCCGATGCGGCGTCCGGCGGCTGCGGCCTGCACCGGCAACGCGCGTTCCATGAACGTGGTCGCGCTCGAGCTGGTGCCGTATTCGTCCCAGCCGACCGGCGTCTTGAACTGGCCGACGCGGAACGCCCCGGTCGACTCGCTCGTGTAGCGCACGAAGTTGTCGATCCAGCCCGCGCTGGTGCCGTTTGCGAACGTGAAGTCGTAGCCGATCTGGAAGTCGAGGCCCCACGGCGTCTTGCCGTAGAAGTTGAACTCCTTGCGGCGCCACGCGTTCGCGTCGGGAAACAGGTCTGCGCCGCTGAGCGGATGCGTGGTGTCGCCGGAGAACGAATTGAGGTCGTACTGGTACAGGCCCTTGAAGCCGAATTCGTAGCCGGCGTCGGTCTTGACCTTCACCGGCCAATCGTTGAGGAGGTCGTAGGCCGACGCGTCCTGGCCGGCTGCGCAGGCAAGGGTGGCCACGATCGCGAGTCGCAGTTTCATGGGTGCCTCTTCGGGCGTGCGGAAAACGGTGCGCAGTGTCGCTGCAACCGATGACCGAACGATGACAGTCCCGCGCGATGCGTCATCGTGCGTGCGCGATCCTGAAACCTGCGCGTTCAGGGCGTGACGGTCTTGTGACGGTAGGCGCACAAGTCGTTGACGGGGCACAGCGGGCACTCGGGTTTGCGCGCCTTGCACACGTAACGTCCGTGCAGGATCAGCCAGTGGTGGGCATCCTTGCGGAACTCGGGCGGCACCACGCGCGCGAGTTCGTCCTCGACGAGGCGCACGGTCTTGCCGGGCGCGATGCCCGTGCGGTTGGCAACGCGGAAGATATGCGTGTCGACCGCGATCGTCGCTTCGTCGAATGCGGTGTTGAGCACGACGTTCGCGGTCTTGCGTCCGACCCCGGGCAGCGCCTCGAGCGCTTCGCGCGTACGCGGCACCTCGCCGGCGTGGCGTTCGAGCAGCAGGCTGCAAGTCGCGATCACGTTCTTCGCCTTCGCGTTGAACAGTCCGATGCTGGAAATGTAACGCTTCAGGCCGTCCACTCCGAGTGCGAGGATCGCCTGCGGCGTGTTTGCGATCGCATAGAGCTTGCGCGTGGCCTTGTTGACGCCGACGTCGGTCGCCTGCGCGGACAGCATCACGGCTACCAGCAGCTCGAACGGCGTCGACCATTCGAGTTCCGTCGTCGGGCGCGGATTGAGCGCACGCAAGCGGCGGAAGATCTCCGCCGCCGCACGCTCCCGCTCGGCGCGCGAGCGCCGCGGAGCCGGTGCCTTGCGTGAGGCCGTGCGCTTCAAGGCGCGTCCCGTGGCGTGCTCCGCCGCGCGCGCCCGCGCGCGATCGCGGCGAGCACGGCCTCGCGCGTGATCGGCGCGGGTGCGGGCGCGACCGTCGGCGGCGCGTCGATGCCGGCTGCATTCGCGACACGCGTCGTCGGCGCGGCGGCACGCTCGCGCGGCGCTCGTGCAAGGCGCAGATGGCGACTTTCGAATCGGGCGCGCGCGCGCGCCGCACGCTCCAGCACTTCCTCGCGCGCAAGCGGTGACGAACGCGTCGGCACCAGGCGGATGCAGTCGACCGGGCACGGTGGCAGGCACAGCTCGCAACCGGTGCATTCGGCCGCGATCACCGCATGCATGCGCTTCGCGGCGCCGACGATCGCGTCGACAGGGCAGGCGAGGATGCACTTGGTGCAGCCGATGCAGGCGTCTTCGTCGATCAGCGCGATGATCGGTGGCGCTTCCACGCCGCAGGCGGGATCGAGCGGCTTCGACGCGCGACCGAGCAGCGCCGCAAGCGCGTCGACACCGGCCGCGCCGCCGGGCGGGCAGCGGTCGATGTCGGTGCTGCCTTCCGCGATGGCATCGGCGTAGGCGCGACACGTCGGGTACCCGCAACGCGTGCATTGCGTCTGCGGCAGGATCGCATCGATGCGGCGGGCGAGTTCCTCTCGCATGACGGAACGCGGCGTCCGGTGGCTACTTGACCGGCATGCCCGGCAAGGCGCCCTCGTCGGCCGCGAGCAGGAACAGATCCGCTCCTCCGCTGCCGGCCGAGAGGATCATCCCTTCGGAAACGCCGAAGCGCATCTTGCGCGGCGCGAGGTTCGCGATGAACACGACGTTGCGGCCGACGAGACTGGCCGGTTCGCCATACGCGGCGCGAATGCCCGAGAAGATCTGGCGCGTGCCGAGCTCGCCTGCATCGAGCTCGAAGCGCAGCAGCTTGTCCGAGCCCTCGACGAAGTCGCAGGCGAGCACCTTGCCGATGCGCAGGTCGAGCCTGGCGAAATCGTCGATCGAAACATGCGGGCCGAGGTCCTGGGACTGAGGGCTGGACGGCGCTGCGTCGGGCGCGGAAGGCGTGCGGGCTGCGGCGACGGGGGCGGGTGTGGCATTCGTCGGCTGCAGGGATTCCTTCGAGGCTTCGATCATCGTGTCGATCTTCTTCGGGTCGATGCGGGTGGTGAGCGGGACGAACTCGTCGAGCGGCGCGCCGAGCAGCGGTGAACCGGCGTCGTCGAAGCGCGGCGCGGCACGCCCGAGGAAGCCCATCGCGCGCTGCGCGATGCCGGGCACGACCGGCTGCAGCCAGATCGACAGCAGGCGGAACCAGTTCAGCGCGAGCGTGCAGACGACGTGCAGCTCCGCGCGTCGCGCTTCGTCCTTCGCGAGCTGCCATGGCGCGTTCTCCGCGACGTAGGCATTCGCTTCGTCGGCGACTTCGACCAGCGACCGCGCGACGCCTGCGAAATCGCAGGCGGCGTAGAGGCCCGCGCACGCGGCGAGTTTCGATGCCGAGGCGTCGTACAGGCTGCGCTCGCGCGCGGGCAGTTCGGCCGCGAGCCGCCCGTCGAAGTGCTTGTGCACGAAACCCGCGCAACGGCTCGCGAGATTGACCCACTTGCCGACGAGGTGCGAGTTCACGCGCTCCTCGAACGCCTTGAGGTCGAGGTCGAGGTCGAGCGGCGCCGCGGTCAGCATCGTCGCGAAGTAGTAGCGCAGGTGGTCGGGATCGAGCCCTGCGTCGAGGTAGGTTCGCGCGAGCACGAAGGTGCCGCGTGACTTCGACATCTTCTCGCCGTTGACCGTGAGGTAGCCATTCACGTGCAGCGCGGTCGGCGTGCGCCAGCCTGCACCTTGCAGCATCGCGGGCCAGAACAGGCCGTGGAAATTCACGATGTCCTTGCCGAGGAAATGGTGCATCCCGGTGGCGCCGGGATTCGTGCTCCCGGATCCGGAATCCGCCGAAGCGGGAGCGGCGTTCATGAAATGCCAGAACGAGTCGGGCGCGAGGCCGGCCTTCGCGCCGGCAGCGCTTTCGCAATAGGCCTTGAAGCTCGCAAGGTAGCCGATCGGCGCGTCGAGCCAGACGTAGAAGAACTTGCCGGGCGCGTCGGGGATCGCGAAACCGAAGTAGGGCGCGTCGCGCGAGATGTCCCAGTCGCGCAGTCCGCCATCGGCGTCGAGCCACTCGCGCAGCTTCGCCGCGACCGAGGCGTGCATGACCGGATCCCCGCCGGTGAGCCCGCCCGCGAACCACTCGCGCAGCATCGCGGCGAAGTCGCCGACCTGGAAGAAGAAGTGCTCGGACTCGCGCAGCTCGGGCGTCGCGCCCGAGAGCACCGAACGCGGGTCGCGCAGGTCGGTCGGTGCATAGGTCGCGCCGCAGTTCTCGCAGTTGTCGCCGTACTGGTCCGGCGTGCCGCAACGCGGGCAGGTGCCTTTCACGTAGCGATCGGGCAGGAACATCCCGCGCTCGGGATCGTAGAGTTGCCGGATCGAGCGTGCAGCGACATGCCCGCCGGCCTTCAGCCGCGCATAGACATGCTCGGCGAGCTCGCGGTTTTCGTTCGAGTGGGTGGAGTGGTACCAGTCGTGCGCGACGCCGAACGCGGCGAAATCGCGCTCATGCTCCCGCTGGATGCCGCGGATGAACGCCTCCGGCTGGATGCCGGCCTTCTCGGCGGCGAGCATGATCGGCGTGCCGTGCGCATCGTCCGCCGCGACGAAATGCACGACGTCGCCGGCCATGCGCCGCGCGCGCACCCAGATGTCGCACTGGATGTAGCCCAGCAGGTGCCCGATGTGCAGCGGGCCATTCGCGTAGGGCAGGGCGTGGGTGACGAGGAGGGTCTTGCTCGGCGCACTCATGCGTCGCGACTTCCGCTTTGCTGCTGCAAAGCGGAATTATTGCATGAGGGGTGAGTGGCGAGGGGCGAGGGGCGAGGGGCGAGGGGCGAGGGGCGAGGGGCGAGGGGCGAGGGGCAAGGACTGGGGAACGAGGGACGTTTGCTTCTACTCGTCCCTCATCCCTCATCCCTCGCCCCTCGCCCTCAGCTCTTCCTCACCCACGTCTGCGTGCGGCCGAGCAGCGAGAAGCCCTTGAAGCCGCGCACCTCGAGCTTCTGGCCGCCGTCGATCGGGGTCATGATGCAGCCGTAGACCTTGCCGGTCTTCGGGTCGAGGATCTTGCCGCCTTCCCACTTGTCGCCGTCCTGCTTCATGCCCCAGACGATCGTCATGCCGGTGACCGGCTGGTCCTTGCGTTCGCCGTCGCAGGCCTTGCAGATCGGGTTGGGGCCCTGGTCCGATTGCAGGACCTCGGTGACCTTGCCCGTGAGTTCACCGTTGTTCTCGCTGATCTCGACCACCGACTTCGGCTTGCCGGTCGCGTCGTCGATCGTGGTCCAGGTGCCGACCGGCGAGCCTTCGGCGAAGACCGGCGCGGCGAACACGAATGCGAAGGCGAACAGGGCGGCTTGGCAACGAGCGATCATGGCGCGGACTCCCGTGTTGGAACGTGCACGTTGCCAACCGGCCCTGCCATCGTCAAGGCGCGCTGCAACGTGCATGGCATAATGGCGGCTTGTCCTCGACACACCCCGCAATGAACCCATCCCTCGAAGCGCGCGCTCGCGAGATCCTCGCCGGCGTGATCGACCCTCATACCGGCAAGGACCTCGTGTCCGGCGGTGCCCTGCGCGGCGTCGGCGTGTCCGGCGGCGACGTGTCGGTCGACATCGTGCTCGGCTACCCCGCGTTGTCGGTGCAGGCAGGCATCGCGGACGCCGCGAGGCGTGCGCTCGAAGCGGATCCTGCGATCGCGCACGCGGCGGTGGGTGTTTCGTTCCGCGTGGTTCCGCACGAGGTGCAGCAGGGCCTGACGCCGCTCCCGGGCGTCAAGAACGTGATCGCGGTCGCGTCGGGCAAGGGCGGCGTGGGCAAGTCGACCGTCGCCGCCAACCTCGCGCTCGCGCTGCAGGCCGAAGGCGCGAGCGTCGGCGTGCTCGACGCGGACATCTACGGGCCCAGCCAGGTGCGCATGCTCGGCCTCGAGGGCAAACCCGACACGAAGGACGGCAAGCGCATCGAGCCCAAGCGCAACCACGGGTTGCAGGCGATGTCGATCGGGCTCATGGTCGAGGAAGACACCGCGATGATCTGGCGCGGGCCGATGGCGACGCAGGCGCTGCAGCAGCTGCTCGGCGAGACCAACTGGAGCGAACTCGACTACCTCGTGATCGACCTGCCGCCGGGCACCGGCGACATCCAGCTCACGCTGTGCCAGCGCATTCCCGTTTCGGGCGCGCTGATCGTGACGACGCCGCAGGACATCGCGCTGCTCGACGCGAAGAAGGCGCTGAAGATGTTCGAGAAGGTCAAGGTGCCGGTACTCGGCATCGTCGAGAACATGGCGACCCACGTCTGCACGCAATGCGGCCACGAGGAACACGTGTTCGGCGAAGGTGGCGGCGCGCGCATGGCCGCGCAGTACGACGTGCCGCTGCTCGGCAGCCTGCCTCTCGATATCCGCATCCGCGAACAGGCCGACTCGGGCACGCCGACGGTCGCTGCAATGCCAGATTCCGAACTCGCCGCGCGCTACCGCGAGATCGCCCGCAACGCGGCCGCCCGCCTCGCGCTGCGCGCGCGCAACAAGGCGTTCGGGATGCCGAAGATCGTGGTGCAGAATACTTAGGGACGAGGGGCGAGGGACGAGGGATGAGAGGCGGGCATTCCTCGAGCGCCCGCACTTCCACCCCTCGGCACTCAGCCCTCTTCGTCCGCCCACTCGCCCCTCGCCCCTCGCCCCTCGTACCTAGCCCCTCATTACCCATGACCATCAAGAGCGACAAGTGGATCCGCCGCATGGCGGAACAGCACGGCATGATCGAACCGTTCGAGCCGGGCCAGGTGCGCTTGAACGGCGGCGCCCGGCTGATCTCGTACGGCACCTCGAGCTACGGTTACGACGTGCGTTGCGCCGACGAGTTCAAGGTGTTCACGAACATCAACTCGACGATCGTCGACCCGAAGCACTTCGACGAGCGCAGCTTCGTCGACATCCAGTCGGACGTCTGCATCATCCCGCCGAACTCGTTCGCGCTCGCGCGCACCGTCGAGTACTTCCGGATCCCGCGCCGCGTGCTGACGATCTGCCTCGGCAAGAGCACGTATGCGCGCTGCGGCATCATCGTCAACGTGACGCCGCTCGAGCCGGAGTGGGAGGGCCACGTCACGCTCGAGTTCTCCAACACGACGCCGCTGCCCGCGCGCATCTATGCCAATGAAGGCGTCGCGCAGATGCTGTTCTTCGAGTCCGACGAGGAATGCGAGACCAGCTACAAGGACCGCGGCGGCAAGTACATGGGCCAGACC
>JAEYZH010000164.1 GCA_023430685.1 Pseudomonadota bacterium
GTGTACGGCTCGCTGAAGTCGATGTGGCGCACTTCCGCGCCGGCGACATCGCAGTAGCTGGTCAGCCGTTCGTGCGTGTAATCGATGATCTGGTCGGGCAGCACGAGCACGCGCGGGCCCATGTCCGCGCGGATGCCGCCGACCGCATTGATGCCGATCACGCGTCGAGCGCCGACGTGGTGCAGCGCCCACAGGTTCGCGCGGTAGTTCACGCGATGCGGCGGAATGGTGTGCGATTCGCCATGCCGTGCGAGGAACGCGACACGGCATTCGCCGAGGCTGCCGACCACGAGGCTGTCGGACGTGCTGCCGTAGGGCGTGTCGACCGCGCGGCGTTCGACGCCCGACAGTCCCGGGAAGCGGTAGAGTCCGGTGCCGCCGATCAGTGCGAGGTCGATGCTCATGCGTCCACCGCGTAAATCGCGTCGAGGTTGCGACCCTGCTCGTGGTAGTCCATGCCGTAGCCGAACACGTAGCGGTCCGGTACCTCGACGCCGACGAAGTCGGCCGCGAGGCCCGCGACGCGGCGGTCGTGGCGCTTCTCGCAAAGCACCACGATCGCGACGCGCGAGGCACCTTGCGCGATGCAATCGTCGCGGACCGCGGCGAGCGTGTGGCCTTCATCGAGGATGTCGTCGACGAGCAGCACGGTACGCCCCGCCAGCGGCGTCGCCGCTCGCTTGATCCAGTGCAGTTCTGCCCCGCGCGTGCCGCCACGGTAGCGCGTCGCATGCACGTAATCGAACACCAGGGGCACGCGGATCGCGGTCGCGAGCTGCCCCGCGAACGGCAGCGCGCCCTGCATCACGGTCAGGAACACCGCAGGCGTGCCGTCGAGCCAGGTATCGATGTCGCGACCGATGCGCGCGATCGCGTCGGCGAGCACCGGCTGCGCGTGCACGAGGTCGGCGCGCGCGAGCACGTCGTCGATGCGGGTGGTCGTCATCAGGCCACTCCGTTGGTGGGTGCGCCGAGAGCGGCGAGGCGCGACGCGAATTCGTCGCGTTGCGGATTGCGCGCGAGCGCATCCCAGGTCTGGGCGACCTCGCCCTGCAGGCTCGCGAGCCGGCCCGGATCGCACGGCAGCGCATGCGCGCACGCGTGGATCGCCTCGTCGACGATCGCGGGATTGCAGGCGAGCAGCAGGTCGCAGCCGGCGAGCAGGTGCGCCTGGATCCGCGCCGACATGCCGCCGACGGAGCCCGCCGCGGCCATGCCGATGTCGTCGCCGAACACGAGTCCGCGGAAGCCGAGTTGTCCGCGCAGCACGTCCTCGATCCAGATGCGCGAGTAGCCTGCCGGCCTTGCATCCACCGCGGGATACGCGACGTGCGCCATCATCACGGCTTCCGCGCCGCTCGCGATCGCATCGGCGAACGGCACGAGGTCGGAGGCGAGGAGCGCGTCGAGCGGACGCGGGTCGACCGCGTCGTCGAAGTGGGTGTCTTCGGCGACCGATCCGTGGCCCGGGAAATGCTTGATCGTCGCGGCCATGCCCGCAAGGCGCATGCCGCGCAGATAGCCTTGCGCGAGTTCGGACACGACCTGCGGATCGGCATGGAACGCGCGTTCGCCGATCGCGCGATTCCCGCGCGCGAGGTCGAGCACCGGCGCGAAGCTGAGGTCGACGCCGATCGCGCGCATCTCGCTCGCCATCAGCCAGGCATGCTCTTCCGCTCGCGCGACGGCGGCGCGCGGGTCGCGATCGTGCAGTTCGCCGAGGCGCGCCAGCGGCGGGAGCGCGCTGAAGCCGTCGCGGAAGCGCTGCACCGGCCCGCCTTCCTGGTCCACGCAGACGATGAACGGATCCCCGCGTTCGCCGCGGATGTCGTCGATGAGCGTCGTCACCTGGTCGCGGTCCGCGAAGTTGCGGCGGAACAGGATCACGCCGCAGACCTGCGGCGAGGAAATGCGCGCGCGGTCGGCTGCTTCGAGCGTCTGCCCTTCCAGTCCGATGATCAGCATGGGCGGTCGTCCTTCATCGGCGCGTCGTCGGCGTCGCGCTCGTCACGGGTCCAGCGCGCATACGGGCGCTGCGCGAGGTTCTGATTGTAGTAGCGCTCGAGACGGCTGACCTCGCGGCCGAGCCACGTCGGTCGCGGGAACGCCGCATCGACCGTTGCAAGTTCGATTTCCGCGACCACCAGGCCCGCGTTCGCGCCTTCGAATTCGTCGACCTCGAACAGGCATCCGTCCACGACGACATGATGGCGCAGCTTGGCGACGACGTCACCGGCCAGCGTGTCCAGCATGCGCGCGGCATCGCCGGGTGGCAGCGCATACTCGTATTCATCGCGCACGATGCCGTGCGCAAGCGACTTGATGTTCAGGAAGGCTTCGGATCCGGCCACGCGCACGCGCACCGAGCAGCGCGCCCCGGGCGGTCCGGCGAGGTAGCCCTGCCGCATCGGCACGCTGCGCGAGACGCCTTCGCGCCAGCCGTCGCCATCGACGAGGAACTTGCGCTCGATCTCCACTCCCATCGTCAGCGCTCGAACAATGCGATCGATTCGACATGCGCCGTATGCGGGAACATGTCCATGACACCCGCCGCGACCAGGCGGAACCCGTGGCGTTCGACCAGGGTTCCCGCATCGCGCGCGAGCGAGCCCGGGTGGCACGATACGTAGACGACGCGATCGCACCCCTTGCGCGGCAGGTAGTCGAGCACGGCGGCGGCCCCCGAGCGCGGCGGATCGAGCAGCAGCTTGTCGTGGTGCGCACGCGCCCACGGCGCCTCGCGCTGGTCGGCGGCGAGGTCCGCGGCGTGGAACTCGACGTTGCCGATGCCATTTCGCTCGGCATTCGCGCGCGAGCGCACGACCAGCGCGGCTTCGCCTTCGACCCCGGTCACGCGCCCCGCGAATCGCGCGATCGGCAGCGTGAAGTTACCGAGTCCGCAGAACAGGTCGAGCACGCTGTCGCCCGAACCGGGTTCGAGCAGCGCGAGCGCGTGCGCGATCATGCGGCGGTTCATGCCCGCGTTGACCTGGATGAAGTCGAGCGGACGGAACGCGATGTCGAGATCGTACTCGGGAATGCGGAACGACAGCGGGACGTCCTGCGGCCACAACGCGACCACGCTGTCGGGTCCACCGGGCTGCAACAGGATCGCAAGGCCGTGCGCCTGGCCGAACGCCGCGAGCGCCGCGCGGTCGGCATCCGACAACGGCTGCAGGTGGCGGAACGTCAGCGCGACTGCCTCGTCGCCCGCGGCGAACTCGATCTGCGCGATCTCGCGCCTCGCCTCGAGCGACCCGACGAGCGCGCCGAGGTCGGCGAGGCGCAGGCCGATTTCGGGCAGCACGGTGTGGCATTCGGCGAGGTCGGCGACGAAGCGCGGATTATCCTCGCGGAAACCGACCAGCGCCTTGTCCTTCTTCGCGACCCACTTGACGGAGAGACGCCCCTTGCGGCGATAGCCCCAGGGCTCGCCCGACAGCGGCTCAAGCCAACGATGCGGCGAGACCTTGCCGATGCGTTCGAAATTCTCGGCGAGCACGCGCTGCTTGGCCTCGATCTGCTTCGCGGCGGGCAGGTGCTGCAGCGAGCAGCCACCGCAAAGGCCGAAATGCGGACAGCGGGGTTCGATGCGATCGGGCGAGCGCACGAGGATTTCCTCGACCTTCGCCTCGTCGAAGTGGCGGTGGCGCTGCGTGCGGCGTGCGCGCACGCGTTCGCCCGGCAGCGCCCCCGCGACGAACACGGTCTTGCCTTCGACGCGCGCGACGCCGCGACCGTCGTGGGAAAGATCGAAGATGTCGGTTTCGAGGATCTGCGTCATGGAAAGTGAAGCGCCCGCCGAGGGGCGGGCGCTGGCAGTCGAAGGAAATCGGGTACGCGGCGCCCGCCGGAGCGCTACTTCTGCTTCCAGGCACCCGAGGCATCCTGATGATACCAGCCCGGCCGCGCCTGCTGGATCCACTGCTTCGAGAACGTTTCGCGGATCTGCGGCTCCCATTCCGGATGGCCGTTGGCGACCGCGATCTCGCGATACACGGCCTTGCGGTCGCGGTTCTCGTCGGCGACCGCCGCGTTCATCGCCGCGCGTTCGGCGAGTGGAACCGCAGCCGCGTCACGCACGGCAACCATGCCGTCCCGCGTGAAACCGACCGCGCCGCTGTCGCACCAGCGCGCGAGCGTGCCGTCGAAGCGTTGCTTCATGCGCGCCTGGATCGCCTGGATCTGCGGGGTCTGGATGTTGATGTTGGCCTGTTGCGCATGCGCACTCGGAACGAGGAGGTCGAGCAGCATCGCGCCTGGCGACCCGCCCGGCGGCGGCGAAGCAGGCTCGGGCGGCGGCGTCGCGGCCGCATCATCGCCGAGCACCTTGTCGACGAACTGCGCGGCGGCCTGCTCGGCGGCCGCTTCGGGGAAGTAGACATTGATCGTGACGCAGGCCGCAGGCAGTGCGAGCACCGCGGCCAGCGTGATCCAGGCGATGAACGTGCGCATGATTGTCTCCTCTGGCAATGCGGGGCGATTCGCGTGCGCCACTCACTCGACCACCGGTCCCTGCCCGCGCGTCGCCTCCTCGAGACGGCTCACGAGCGTGGGCCAGTCGACCTGGCGGCGGTGTCCGACGATGGTGATGCGCGGCACGCCGGAACCTTCGACGATAGTGTAGCCGCCGCCACGTGAATCCGCGGCGGCCGGTACCGGATCGATGCCGCCCATCAGGCAGACCTGCTCGCGCAGGCGGCAACGCAGTCCGAGCTGCCGGTAACCGAACGTGTCGAACAGCTTCAGCGCCATCGTCTGCAGCCCGCCCGACATGCCGCCGCCGATCGAGGTCAGGTCGTCGACCGCCTTGTAGCTCATGCGTCCGCCTCCCCTGGTGCGCAGCCACGCGTCGAACGCGACCGGGCTCCAGTCGACGAGGCGCAGCTCGTTGATCGTGCCGAACAGGCGTCCGCTCATGCCGCCGAACGAGAACGCGCTCGTGACCTGCTCGAGATCGAGGTTCTCGAAGTGGATGTTCGCGCCGAGCGAAGGCGCGACGCCGAACGGCCGCTCGAGCACGAGGCTGTTGAGGCCGAGGTGGCCATCGAACACGTAGAGGTCAAGGCCGCCATGCAGCGCGATCGTGTCGCCGCTGAACTCGACTTCGGGAATGCCGCCCGAGAGCTTGCCCGGGAACACCGGCCAGCCGAGCACCGCGGACAACTGCGGCATCTCGATGCCGCCGAGCGACAACGAAGCCGTGTAGCGTTCGCCGAGCGACGAGCCCGGCTGCATCGAGAGGCGCTCGAGCTTGAGCTCGCCGCCGAGCACGTCGATCGCGATCGCCTGCGCGAGCGTGATGTTGCCGCCGATCGATTGCAGGCGCGCCTGCGCCCCGCCGAACGGAATGCCGAACAACGCACCGGAGCGCCACGCGAGCGTCGTCGGCGGGCGTCCTGAAGCGCCTTCCCAGTCGATGCCGCCTTCCACGCCGCTGAACGACCAGGTTCCGCCCGAAGCGGTGATGCCGAGCTCGTGCGCATCGAACACGAGCCGATGCAGGCCATCGTGGTCGAATTCGAACTGCCCCGACAGCGAGCCATCGGCGACGAGCCCGCCCTGTCCTTTCGCCGCGAGCCAGCTGCGCGCGTAGCGCTCGACCGCGCTGGACAGGCGTGCATCGCGCAGGTCGATGCGCAGCGCGCGCAGGGGCGTGTCCGCGGCGGGATCGATCCGTGCGCTCGCTTCGAAGTCGAGCGTGCCCGGATCGCGCCAGCCGAGGCGCTCGACCTGCCACATCGTGTCCGCGCGCCACGCATCGAGTTCGACGTCGATGCCGGCTTCGGGCAGCTTGACGTAGACCGGACCCGCGAGTGCCTCGCCGCCGAGCAGACGCGCGCTCGCGCGCAGGCGCGGCTGCGCGCTCGTGCCGGAGATGCGAAGCCGGCCGCGCGCGGCGAGGTGCGCGGCCGCGACGGTTCCATCGACGCTGTCGTAGCCGATATGGTCGAGGGCGAAGTCGGTCGCGAACCGATCGCTCTCCGCTTCGGCGAACGGATCCAGCATGCTGCGCGCGAGATGCAGGTTTCCGCCGAGCAACTTCACATGCAGGTCGCCGACCAGATGCAGGGCACCTCCACGCGACTGCCAGCTCGCGGCCACCGCGGGCAGTTCGATCGCACCGACCCGCCCGCGCTTCCACGCGAGTGCCTGCGCGGGCCGTTCGCCCCGGGCCGCCCAGTCGAGGCCGCCACGCACGCCTTCGAGCGCGAGCCCGCTCGCGTTTTCGCGCAGGTCGAGGCGCGCGGTTTCGAACGCGACGCGCTGCACGGCACCACCCTCGCCCACCTCGAGCGTGGCGGCGAGCGTGCCGTCCAGCGACAGTCCTGCGAGCCCCTGCTGCGCGAGCAGGCCTGCCGCATAGCGCTCGAGCGCGGCCGGCAGCACTGCCGAGTCCACGCGTGCGCGGAGGCGGCGCAACGGCGCGAGCTCGGCGGGCTGCAGCTCGAACGCGGCGTCGAACTCGAGCGTGCCCGCATCGCGCCAGCCGAGGCGGTCCACCTCGATGCGCCCGTCGTCGTGCAGCCGCAAGGCGAGCGTGGCATCGACGGGTTCCGGCGGGAGCGCGACGCGCAGGTTGCCCGCATGCACCACGCCCTCGTCGAGCTTCGCGGCCGCATTGACCTGCCATCCGCGGTCCACCGGGTGCGCCGTGACTTCGCCCGCGACATCCACGCCTGCCGCCGAGGTGGCGCCGTCGCGCGTGTTGAGCGCGACGCCCTTCACCGAGAACCGCGCGGCGATCGATGCGTCCGCTGCGCGCACCGCATGCAGCTCGAACACGCCGCCACGCACTTCGCCCGCAGGCCACCAGGCGTCGAGCACGCGCGCGATCCATGAAGCCGGCAGCTCGCGCGCGTCGACCGTGCTCGCGCCTCCCGCCGTGAGCGGCAACGAAACGGCGACGCGCACCTCGCCGTGACGCAGCTCGATCGAGAAACGCTGCGGATCGACGCTGGCCGCGAGCACGGCCGATCCGCCGTCGAAGCGAAGCGGGCCCTCGCAGGTGCGCGCGGCGCCCGCACCGCGCAGCTCGCACGCCCACTCGAGTTCGCCATCGAGCTGCAACAGCGGCACCTCGAGGCGCCTGGCCGACACCTGCAGGCGCGAGTCATCCGGCCTTTCGACGAGTTCGATCCGCAACTCGCTTGCGTGCACGCGCGCATCGTCGAGGCGCTGCGCTTCGAGCGTGAGGCTGCGCGCCGGCGCGTCGCTGGATGCCATCGCCAGCAGCAGCAGCGCGAGCCAGGCCGGACCGAGTGGAAGACGGGATCGCATCGACTTCCATTGTGCCAGCCGACGGCGGCATCATGCGCCACCATGCCGCGCATCCTCGTCGCCGACGACAACCCGCTCAGCCTGCGTTATCTCGTCGACGCGCTCGCGCGGCCCGGCGTCGAATGCAGCGAGGCCGCCGACGGCGACGCCGCGGTCGACCTCGCGGGAGCACGCCGACACGACCTGCTGCTGCTCGACGCGCGCATGCCCGGATGCGGCGGCGCCGAGGCGCTCGCGAGGATCCGCTCGCGCGACGGTCCCTCGCGCAGCGCGCCCGCGATCGCGACGACCGCGGACGACGAAGTCGCGACTCACTCGGCGTTGCTCGAGAGCGGCTTCTCCAGAGTGCTCGTCAAGCCGGTCAGTGCCGACGTGCTCGCCGGGATCGTGTCGCGAGCGCTTCCGTCGGTCGTCGCGGAGCCGTCGCCGGCCTGGGTCGACGACGCGCAGGCGCTGCGCGCGGCCGGAGGCGACGCGACGATCGTCACCGCGTTGCGCGGGCTGCTCGCGCAGGAACTCGCGGCGTTGCCGGAGGAACTGCAGCACTACGCACGCGCCGCCGACGCGGCCGCACTCGACGAGCGGCTGCATCGCCTCGACGCGTCCGCGGGCATCTGCGGCATGCCGGGGTTGCGCGAAGCGGGTGCGTGCGTGCGCGCTGCGCTCTCGGAGCCGGGTTGGCCCACCGCCCAGATCGACGCGCTGCTCGCCACCGCGTTGCGGCTGCAGCGCATGCTCGCGCGCTGACGCGCCTGCGCGCGGCCCGCATCGTCGGTTGCCGCGATCGCGCAGGAAACCGGTCGTTCGCGGGCATTCGGATTTCCCGCGATCGCGCACAGGGTGCGCTCCTACGCGAATCGCGCTGTAGGAGCCCACCCTGTGGGCGATCTGCGCAGGAAACCGGTCGTGCGCCGGGCGTTCGGATTCCCGCGATCGCGCAGGAAACCGGTCGTGCGCTGGCTTTCCGATTCCCGCGATCGCGCACAGGGTGCGCTCCTGCGCGAAATCCGTCCGTAGGAGCCCACCCTGTGGGCGATCCGCGCAGGAAACCGATTGCCCGCGCGCATCACGGGGGCGATCGCGCAGAGGGTCCGCTCCTGCTCGCCGGGTGCTGGCCGCTTGCGAGCCGACCCCATCGTCAGCGCCGCGGATCGGCTGGCATGCCGGTCCCCATCTTCCAGGCATTGAGTTCGCCGCCGACGAGGTGCCGCACCGTCGCGCGCATCATCCTGCGCAGTTCGGCCAGCTGCGAGGGCGAGGGCTGCAGGTCCAGCGCGAGCGCGCGCAGTGCGCCACCCGAGATGCGCAATGCGGGACCTTCGGCGCGCCACGGACGCGGTCCTTCCGCCGGGTCGTACGCGTAGTCGACACCGTCCTCGACCGGCACGCCGTCCATGCATCGCAGCAGCGCCAGCGCATAGCCGAGGTCGGCCAGGAAGTCGCGTTCGAAGCGACGCAAGGTCCATGCGGCATCCTCGTCCCAGGCCAGGCGCGCGAGGCATTGCGCATAAGCCGCGAATCCGCCCGCGTGCGGGTCGCCCCGCCCGGACAGGCGCAGCACGAGTTCGTTCGCATAAAGCGCGGGCATCAAGGCGCCGCCCGCGAGCGGCAACGGCGCTCCGGCCGCATCGGCGCCGACCAGGGTGCCGAGTTCGCCGCGTTGGACCCAGTCGAGCAGGAGCGGCTGGAGCGGCTGCAGCAGGCCACGCGGCAGGCGGCTGCGCTCGCGCCGGACGCCGCGCGCGACGAGCCCGATGCGACCGTGGTCGCGCGTGAATGCCTCGAGCAGCAGCGAGGTCTCGCGATACGGACGCGCGTGCAGGATAAAGGAGGGTTGCTGGTCGATGCGCACGCGTGGGCCGGGGGATCGAGGGCTGGGCGCTACGCTCGCGCCACCCGGGCGCGGCGACCTCGGCCCGGGTTCATTCCGAGTAGCCGAACTGCCTCAGCGCGGCCTGGTCGTCGCTCCAGGACTCCCGCACGCGCACCCATAGTTCGAGGAACACGCGCCTGCCGAGCATCTGCTCCATCGCGCGGCGAGCGGCACTTCCGATCTTCTTGAGCTGCGCGCCGCCGGCGCCGATCACGATGCTCTTCTGCCCGTCCCGCTCGACCCAGATCACGGCGCCGATGCGCGTGATCGTCGGCTCGTCGACGTAGCGTTCGATCTCGACGGCGGTCGCGTACGGGAGTTCCTCGCCGAGCTGGCGCATGAGCTGCTCGCGGACGAATTCGGCGACGAGGAAGCGTTCGCTGCGATCGGTGTACTCGTCTTCGCCGAACTGCGCGGGACCTTCCGGCAGGTGGCGCACGACGTCGTCGAGCAACGCCTGCACGCCATCGCCGCGCCGCGCCGCGATGAAATGGACCGCGGCGTAGGCATGTTCCTGCATCATCGACTGTGCGAACGCGAGCAGCACCGACTTGTCCGGCAGGCGGTCGACCTTGTTCACGGCGAGGATGCATGGCGCGCTCTGCGCGGCGACCAGTCGCCGCACCGCCTCGTCTTCGGCGTGCCGTCGGATGCCGTCCACGACATGCACGAGCAGGTCTGCCTCTTCGGGGACCTGGCGCGCGACGCGGTTCAGTTGCCGGTTGAGCGCGCGCTTGCCGCCCTCGTGCAACCCCGGCGTGTCGAGGAACGCGACTTGCGCGTCCGGACGCGTGACGACGCCGAGGATGCGGTGTCGCGTGGTCTGCGGTTTCGGCGTCACGATGCTGAGGCGCGTGCCGAGCAGCGCATTGAGCAGGGTCGACTTGCCGACGTTCGGGCGACCGACGATCGCGACCGTGCCGTAGCGATGGCTCGCGGAGGATTCAGTCGGCATCGGGTGCTCCCGCGAGGCGTTCCAGTACCTGCGCCGCGGCCGACTGCTCGGCCGCGCGGCGGCTGCCGGCCGAACCGGCCGCGGTCAACGGCGGCTGGCCCGCGGTGCAGGTCACGTCGAAGCAGCGCGCATGGTCTTCGCCGTGCGTGGCCACGAGTTCGTAGACCGGCAACGGCAGGTTGCGCGCCTGCACGTACTCCTGCAAGCGCGTCTTGGCGTCCTTCGGGGTATCCGCGGCGCCGCGCACGCGATCGATGAACAGGCGACGCACGAGCTCGCGGCAGTCGTGCCAGCCGGCGTCGAGGTAGACCGCAGCGACCAGCGCCTCGAATGCATCCGCGAGGATCGAGTCACGGCGGAAGCCGCCGCTCTTGAGTTCACCTTGCCCGAGGTGCAGGCGATCGCCGAGTTCGGCCTCGCGCGCGATCACCGCGAGCGCGCTGCCGTTGACGAGTGCCGCGCGCAGGCGCGTCATCTCGCCTTCGTCGGCGCGCGGCAGGCATTCGTAGATCAGCTCTGCGACGAACAGGTTGACCAGCGCATCACCGAGGAATTCCAGCCTTTCATTGTTCTCGTGGCTGGCGCTGCGATGGGTGAGCGCCTGCTCGAGCAGGCGCTGGTCCCGGAACACGCGCCCGAGGATGCCCTTGTCACTCACCGGCGCCCGCGAGGTTCAACGACTTGTCGAACTTGCCGACGAGGTCGATGTTGTAGAGGAACGGCACGCGCTTCTCGTAGGCGACGCGCAGCGTCGCCGCGCCGGACTCGCGCTTGAGCGAAATCGACTGCGGCGTGACGCTCGTCTCGTCGACGTACTGGGTGTTGAACTTGAGGCTGAGCTCGGCCCGGACCTCGGCCAGCGACTTCTGCGCGGCGCCAGGTTCCTGGCGCAGCTGCTCCATCGCCTTGAGCACGCCGAAATACTCGACGTACATCGGCACCAGCCGCATCGCGAGGTAGGCGAAGAAGCCGAGCACGCCGAGCAGCATCACGAATCCGATCAGGGTAATGCCTTTGACCTGGTGGCGCGTTCTCATCTGCAATCCTCCCCGTTGATGGGCCGAAGCGGGCGGTCGTCAGCGGATGACCGTACCGATGCGGCTGAAGTCTATGCCGTTGTGCCAGTTCATCCAGATCACGAACGCCCTGCCGACCAGGTTCTGCTCCGGCACGAATCCCCAGAACCGGCTGTCCGCGCTGCTGTCGCGATTGTCCCCCATCGCGAAGTAGTGTCCCTCGGGAACCTTCCAGCTGCCCTCGTGGCCGATCCAGGCGTTGGGGATCTCGAGGATCCGGTGCTCCACTTCGCCGAGCTTTTCCTTCAGCACGCGCGCGTTGGCGAGGTTGCGCCCGGGTTCGGACGGGCCGACATAATTGCCGAGATCGGTCTCCGCGACTTCGACGCCGTTCACGAACAGCGTCTTGTTGCGGTAGGTGATTTCGTCGCCCGGCAGGCCGATCACGCGCTTGATGTAGTCCTCCTTCGGGTTCTGCGGGTAGCGGAACACGAACACGTCGCCGCGCTCGGGCTCCCCGACGTCGAGGATCTTCCGGTCAAGGACCGGCAGGCGCAAGCCGTAGGCGAACTTGTTGACGAGGATGAAGTCGCCGACCAGCAGGGTCGGCATCATCGAGCCGGACGGGATCTTGAACGGCTCGGCGATGAAAGACCGGAACAGCAGGATCAGCAGCAGCACCGGGAAGAACGAGCGCGCGTACTCGACCGCGGCCGGCTCCTGCAGCGCGGTCCGCGCGCGTGCATCGCGCTCTTCCTGGGTCAGCGCGGTCATCGCCTCGAGCGCGCGCGCGCGCCGCCGGCGCCCCGGCGCGAGCACCAGGCGGTCGAGCAACCAGACCACGCCCGACGCCGCGGTCAACACCACCAGCAACAATGCGAAATCGAAATCCATCTATGCTCCTTCGGAGCGGGAACGGGGAATGGGGGATGGGGAATCGTCAACAAGGCGCGCTGCCGCCCTGACGGTTCCGTGATCCCGATTGATTCCCTATCCCCGCCTCACTTGTCCATCTGCAACACCGCGAGGAACGCTTCCTGCGGGATGTCGACGCTGCCTACCTGCTTCATGCGCTTCTTGCCTTCCTTCTGCTTCTCCAGCAGCTTGCGCTTGCGCGAGACGTCACCGCCGTAGCACTTGGCGAGCACGTTCTTGCGCAGCGCCTTCACGCTCGAGCGCGCGATGATCTGCGAGCCGATCGCGGCCTGGATCGCCACGTCGAACTGCTGGCGCGGGATCAGGTCCTTCATCTTCTCGACGAGTTCGCGACCGCGCCGGTCGGCGCTCGAGCGGTGCAGGATCAGGCTCAGCGCATCGACGCGGTCGCCATTGATGAGCACGTCCACGCGCACGAACGGGCCGCCCTGGAAGCGGTCGAAGTGGTAATCCATCGAAGCGTAGCCGCGCGACACCGACTTCAGCTTGTCGAAGAAGTCGAGCACGACCTCGGCCAGCGGCAGTTCGTAGCTGATCTGCACCTGCGTCGCGAGGTAAGTGATCGAGCGCTGCACGCCGCGCTTCTCCTCGCACAGCTTGATCACGTTGCCGATGTAATCGGGCGGGGTCAGGATGTTCGCGACGATGATCGGCTCGCGCACTTCCTCGATGTTCTGGGAGGGTGGCAGCTTGGCCGGATTGTCGAGCGTGAGGACCTTGCCGTCGGTGAGCAGGACCTCGTACACGACGGTCGGCGCGGTCGTGATCAGGTCGAGGTCGTACTCGCGCTCGAGCCGCTCCTGGATGATCTCCATGTGGAGCAGGCCGAGGAAGCCGCAGCGGAACCCGAAGCCCATCGCTTCGGACGTCTCCGGCTCGAAGTTCAGTGCGGCGTCGTTGAGCTTGAGCTTCTCGAGCGCCTCGCGCAGCGCGGTGTAGTCATCGGCCTCGGTCGGGAACAGGCCCGCGAACACGCGAGGCTGCATCTTCTGGAAGCCCGGCAGCGGCTTCGGCGCCGGTTCGCGCGCCTGCGTCAGCGTGTCGCCGACCGGCGCGCCGTGCACGTCCTTGATCGAGGCGGTCACCCAGCCGACCTCGCCGGTCGCGAGGCGCTCGCGCACCGAGCGCTTGGGCGTGAACACGCCGACCTGGTCGACTTCATGGGTGCGGCCGGTCGACATCACGAGCAGCTTGTCGCGCGGGCGGATCTCGCCCTGCATCACGCGCACGAGCGAGACCACGCCGAGGTAGTTGTCGAACCATGAATCGATGATCAGCGCCTGCAGCCGGTCGGTGTCGGGGCCGGGTTTCGGCGGCGGGATGCGCGCGACGATCGCCTCGAGCACCGCTTCGACGTTGTACCCGGTCTTCGCGCTGATCGCGATCGCGTCCTCGGCGTCGATGCCGATCACGGCCTCGATCTCGGCCTTGGCGCGGTCGATGTCGGCCGTCGGCAGGTCGATCTTGTTCAGCACCGGCACCACTTCCAGGCCTTGCTCGACCGCGGTGTAGCAGTTGGCGACCGATTGCGCTTCCACGCCCTGCGCGGCGTCGACGACCAGCAACGCGCCTTCGCAGGCGGCGAGCGAGCGGCTGACTTCGTAGCTGAAGTCGACGTGCCCCGGCGTGTCGATGAAGTTCAGCTGGTAAGTCACGCCGTCCTTCGCGGTATACGGCAATGACACCGAC
>JAEYZH010000110.1 GCA_023430685.1 Pseudomonadota bacterium
GGCCTACGTCGAGGACGTCGACGACCATCGCCTGATGCAGGCCGCGATCCGCGGCCTGCTCGCGGGGCTCGACCCGCACAGCGAATACCTCGACGAGGAACAGATCCGCGACCTCACCGAGGACACCAGCGGCAGCTACCACGGGCTCGGCATCGAGGTGCTGCAGGTCGAAGGCACCGTGCGCGTGATCTCGCCGATCGACGGCACGCCGGCCGAGCGCGCGGGCATCAAGGCCGGCGACACGATCCTGCGCATCGACGGCAAGCCGGTGCAGTCCGACGACCTCGACGGCGCGATCGACAAGCTGCGCGGGCCCCTCGGCAGTTCGATCACGTTGAACATCCTGCACGAGCGCCAGAGCGTGCCGGTCGACATCACGCTCAAGCGCGACGTGATCCGCGTCGCGAGCGCGGGCGGCCGCCTGCTCGA
This sequence comes from Pseudomonadota bacterium, assembly GCA_023430685.1. Taxonomy (GTDB): domain Bacteria; phylum Pseudomonadota; class Gammaproteobacteria; order Xanthomonadales; family Rhodanobacteraceae; genus Dokdonella_A. The sequence goes on from JAEYZH010000110.1 coordinate 430, forward strand.
GCCGGGTTACGCGTACCTGCGCGTGAGCCAGTTCCAGGACGAAACCGGCAGCCAGTTGCGTCGCCGCATCGAGCGCCTCGCCGCCGACAACAAGGGCGCGTTGCGCGGCGCGGTGCTCGACCTGCGCAGCAACCCGGGCGGCCTGCTCAATGGCGCGGTCGAGATCAGCGACCTGTTCCTCGACGACGGCGTGATCGTCTCCACGCGCGGACGCCTGAAGGAAGCGGAGATGAGTTTCCGTGCGACGCCGGGCGACGTGCTCGCGGGCGCGCCGCTGGTGGTGCTCGTCGACAACGGCACCGCATCCGCGGCGGAGATCGTCGCGGGCGCGCTCAAGGACAACCACCGCGCACTGCTGATGGGCCGGCGCACGTTCGGCAAGGGTTCGGTTCAGACCGTGCTGCCGCTCGATGCCACGCGCGCAGTCAAGCTGACGACCGCGCGCTACTACACGCCGGGCGGTACCTCGATCCAGGCGGCCGGCATCGAACCCGACATCGTGCTCGCCGATCTCGCGCTGAGCCTGCGCGATGCCGATCCGTCGCCGATCATCGGCGAGCGCGACCTGCGCAACCACCTGCGCGGTCCGGGCGAGGAATCGGGCGCGGTGGAAACGCCGAGCGCCGCCCATCGCGACCTGCAGCAGGACTACGCGCTCAACGAGGCGCTCAATGCGCTCAAGGCGCTCGCACTGCGCGGGCGTCCCGCCCAGCGGGGCTGATGCGCGCGCGCATCGGCCTCGCCATCGATTTCCTTCAGCCACGCGCCGGCTCGTGCCGGTCGCCCACGGAGCACGCATGGATCCACAACAGGACATCACCGAAGAGCAGTACTTCGAAATCGTCGACCAGTTCATCAGCCAGGCAAACGAGTACAGCAAGCGTTTCCCGCACGGCCGCATCAGCGGCGCGTTGCTGTTCGCCGCGGCGCGCTACAACGCGTTCAACTGGGTCAACCGCAGCCTGCTGCTCGACCAGTCGCTCGAAGAAGCGGTGCGCCTGTTCCGCACCGAATACGAGAACATGTTCCGCCACAACGTCCAGACCATGATGCCGCCCAAGTCCTGACGGCGCGGCGCGACATCAACTTCGCAGTCGACGCGCGACCGCGGAGCGCGACAGCAGCGCGAGCGCGGTGCCGATCAGGAAACCCGCGACGTGGGTCCACCACGCGACCGCGCCGAACGCGGGGCCGACATAGGTGAAGAGCAGCTGCAGCGCGGCCCAGAAGCCGATCAGCAGCGGCGCCGGGATGCGCACGAACTCGAGGAACACGCCGAGCGGCAGCACGAGGCCGAGGCGCGCGCGCGGGAACAGCGCGAGATAGGCGCCGACCACGGTCGACACCGCGCCGCTCGAACCGATGATCGGGGCCTTGGTGCCCGCGAGCGTGAACGCGCCGACGAGGTTCGCGAGCGCGCCGCCGATCACGAACAGGAACAGGAACCGCCGCGAGCCGAGCGCGCGTTCCGCCGACACGCCGAACACGATCAGGAACAGCAGGTTGCCGGTCAGGTGCAGCCAGTCCGCATGGATGAAGATCGCGCTGACCAGGCGCGCCGCACGCATTTCGGTCAGCTGGCGCAGCCACGGCGCGTTCGCGTCGAGCAGCGTCGCCGGCACCGTGCCCCAGCGCGACAGCACCGCGAGCCGCTGTGGCGCGGGCAGCGTCGTCAGCCATACGAACACGACCACGCAGGCCGCGACGATCAGCAGCGTCGCCCATGGCGGTCCCTGTCGGCGGCGACTCGGCAGTTGCACGAACATCGCGCGTCGCTCAGCGGCCGTCGCGCGGATAGAGGAAGCGCTGCCCCTTGAAGTCGAGCACGATGCCGTCGCTGCGGATCTGGCGCAGCACGACACCGTCGGCGAGGTCGTCGCCTTCGACGTGGCGCTCGCCTTCGACGACGACGAAGCGTTCGGCCGGCACCGACGAGTACACGTGCATCGTCAATGCGAGCGGCGGCAGGTCCTTGCGCACCGAATAGGGCATGTCCCATATCAGCGGCAGCGCAGGTTCCGCGGGCTTCCCCGTGGCGGGCTTCTGCGCCGGCTTCGCCGCGGCCGGCGGGTTCACGCTGGCGACGACGGCGCCGGAGGTGCCGGCGGCCGGCACGTTCGGCGCGGGCTTTGCGGTTGCCGGTTT
>JAEYZH010000201.1 GCA_023430685.1 Pseudomonadota bacterium
GATCTACACGCTGGTCGCGCGCGAAGGCCTCAAGCGCCTGCACCAGCGCCACCACCCGCGCGGCTGAACGCCGCAGCGGCGCGCAAGTCCGCGTACCGCCTCACTATCCGGCCGCGCGCGCGCATGCGACAATCCACGGTCCCCGACCGCGGGGAACCCCGGAGCCGCGACGTGGTCAACAGCCCGTCCCCGGCGGCATGCAAGATCGCGTGCGCGCGGCCGGTCCGGAGTTCCGCCACGTTGCCTGCGAGGTCCCCGATGCGTGCTTTGCCGTTCCTCTCCAGCCTGCTGCTGGCTGCCCCCGTATTCGCCGCGACGCCGCAGGAAACCGTGCAGAAGGCGATGTCGGTGATGGCGCCGGGCGTGAAGGTCGATGCCGTGCAGGAGTCGCAGATCCCGGGGTTCTACGAGGCGGTCGCGGGCGGGCAGTTCGTCTACGTGACCACCGACGGGCGATTCCTCGTGGATGGCAGCGCCTACGATGTCGCCGCCAAGCGCGACCTCACCGAGGCTTCGCGCGCGAATGCGCGGCGCATCGCGCTGTCGAAGATCGGGCCCGACAAGCGCATCGTGTTCGCGCCGCAGGCGCCGGTCGAGACGCGCCACACAGTCACCGTATTCACCGACATCGATTGCCCGTTCTGCCGCCGCTTCCACGAGCAGATCGCGCAGTACAACGCGAAAGGCATCGCGGTCGACTATCTGTTCTACCCGCTGACGATCCACCCGGGCGCCGACGCGAAGGCGATCGCGGTGTGGTGCGCGAAGGACCGCGCGAATGCATTCACCGCCGCGATGTCGGGCCAGGACCCGGGCAAGGGCACATGCCCGAATCCGGTGGCCGAGCTGACCCAGCTCGCGCAGTCGCTCGGAATCGGCGGCACGCCGACGCTGCTGGCGCCGGATGGCAGCCAGCTCCCCTCGCAGGTCGCGATGTCGCCCGATCGACTCGCGGCCGAACTCGACCGAATCGCCGCCGCCAAGGCGAACTGACAGGAACGACATGATGAAGCTTTCCGCAATCGCCGGCGCCGTGCCTGCCCTCGTCCACCCGGCTTTCCGCGGGCTGCTCGCCGCGGCCCTGGTCGGTGCCCCGCTCGCGCACGCGGCCGACTCGCCGGCCGACGCGGCCGCGCGCAATGCGCTCAAGCAGCTGGTGCCGCAGGCGAAGATCGATTCGGTCGAACAGGCGCCGCTGCCGGGCTTCCGCCAGGTCATCGTCGGCGGCCAGATGGTCTACGTCAGCGACGACGGCAAGTACCTGATGCAGGGCACGCTATACGACATCGGGGCGCGTCGCGACCTGACCGCTGCGCGACTTGCGGTCGAGAGCAAGCGCAAGGTCGATGCGGTCGGCGCCGACAAGCGCATCGTGTTCTCGCCGTCGGGCAAGGCGCAGTACAAGATCACCGTGTTCACCGACATCGATTGCGGCTACTGCCGCAAGCTGCATGCGGAAGTCGGCGAGCTCAACAAGCGCGGCATCGAGGTCGATTACCTGTTCTTCCCGCGCAGCGGCGTCGGCACGCCGTCGTTCGACAAGGCGGTATCGGTGTGGTGCGCGGACGACCGCAAGACCGCGCTCACCGACGCGAAGGCCGGCAAGGATCCGGCGCCGAAGAAGTGCGAGAACCCGGTGTCCGAGCAGTTCGCGCTCGGCATGCAGGTCGGCGTGACCGGCACGCCGACGATCATCGCGCCGGACGGCAGCAAGATCGGCGGCTACCTGCCGCCCGACGACATGCTCGCGAAGCTGAAGTCGCTCGAGGAAGGCAAGCTCGCGGCGAACTGAGTCGCTCTGCGGGACGTGCGCATGGCCTGCGCGCGTCCCCGCAGCCCGCGCGCGGCCTTCGCCGGACGCCCTCGCGGCACGCCATCGGCTATCATAGCGGGCTCCGCACACGCTGCCGCGCCATGATCGTCCTCGACGGCTTCCCCGCGCTGTCCCCGTTCCGCATCGACAGGTTGAACCAGGCGCTTGCGCGCGTGGTGACCGGCGTCCGCGTGCTGGCGACGCGCCACGTCTACCTCGTCGATCCCCGCGACGGTGCCACGATCGACTTCGCACGGCTCGGCGAAGTCGTGCAGGCGCAACCCGGTCCCGCGCGCGCCGCGTCGCTCTGGGTGGTGCCGCGCCTCGGCACGCGCTCGCCATGGTCGAGCAAGGCGACCGACATCCTCGTCGACTGCGGTTTCGCGGTCCGCCGCATCGAGCGCGGCACCGCGTTCGAGCTCGAGGGCGCACCCGCGCCCGGCAGCGAACAATGGCTCGAGATGCTGCCCGCGCTGCACGATCCGATGACCCAATCGGTGGTGGCTGCGATTGCAGACGCGCGCGTGTTCGAGGCAGGCCCGCCACGCGCGCTCGAGCGCATCGGCCTCGGCGGCGACGGCGTCGCCGCGCTGCGCGCGGCCAATGCGCGGCTCGGCCTCGCGCTGGCCGAAGACGAAATCGAATACCTCGACGTGCAGTACCGCGCACTCGGACGTGATCCTTCCGATGCCGAACTCATGATGTTCGCGCAGGCGAATTCCGAGCATTGCCGGCACAAGGTGTTCAACGCGGGCTACACGCTCGACGGCGAAGTGCAGGAAAAATCGCTGTTCGGGATGATCCGCAACACGCACGCGGCGTGGCCCGCGCACACGCTGTCCGCCTACCACGACAATGCCGCGGTGATCGCGGGCAGCGTCGCGCAGCGCTGGTTCGCCGATCCTGCCGATTCGACGTGGCGCGCGCACGCCGAAGACGTGCCGTTCGCGATCAAGGTCGAGACCCACAACCATCCGACCGCGATCTCGCCTTATCCGGGTGCGTCGACCGGATCGGGCGGCGAGATCCGCGACGAAGGCGCGACCGGCCGCGGCGGCAAGCCGAAGGCCGGCCTCGTCGGCTTCACCGTGTCCGACCTTCGCATTCCCGAGCTCGCGCGCCCGTGGGAACGCGAGCGCGCGTTGCCGCCGCGCTTCGCGAGCGCGTTCGAGATCATGCGCGACGGGCCCCTCGGTGGCGCCGCCTTCAACAACGAATTCGGGCGGCCTTGCCTCGGCGGCTATTTCCGCGCGTTCGAGCAACCCGGCGACGCGCCCGGCCTCGTGCGCGGATACGACAAGCCGATCATGATCGCAGGCGGGCTCGCGAACCTGCGCGCCGCGCACGTGGACAAGGGCACGCTGCGCGACGGCGATGCGGTGATCGTGCTCGGCGGGCCGGCCATGCTGATCGGTCTCGGCGGCGGCGCGGCTTCGTCGGTCGCGGCCGGCAGCAGTTCGGCGCAGCTCGACTTCGCGTCGGTGCAGCGCGACAACCCCGAGATGCAGCGGCGCTGCCAGGAAGTCATCGACGCGTGCTGGGCGCGCGGCGAGGCCAACCCGATCGTGTCGATCCACGATGTCGGCGCGGGCGGCCTGTCCAACGCGATACCGGAAATCCTCAACGATTCCGGCGTCGGCGGGCGCATCGAACTGCGCGCGATCCCGAGCGACGATCCGCAACTGTCGCCGATGCAGATCTGGTGCAACGAATCGCAGGAACGCTACGTGGTCGGCGTTCGGCCCGAAGACCTCGCCGAATTCGAGGCGATCTGCGCGCGCGAACGCTGCCCGTTCGCCGTCGTCGGCCACGCGACCGCGGAACGCCGCCTGCGCGTGACGGATTCGCGGGTCGGCGCGCCCGAATCCGGAAGACCGAATCCCGCATCCCCGTTCGACGTCATCGACCTGCCGCTCGATGTCCTGTTCGGCAAGCCACCGCGCATGCAGCGCGACGCGCATCGCCGTCCCGCGCGCATCGAACTCGTGCCCGACACCACCGGCATCACGCTCGAGGACGCGGTGAAGCGCGTGCTGCGCGTGCCTTCGGTCGGCAGCAAGTCGTTCCTCGTGACGATCGGCGACCGCAGCGTCGGCGGCCTGTGCTCGCGCGATCCGATGGTCGGCCCGTGGCAGGTGCCGGTCGCGGACTGCGCGGTGATGCTCGCGGATTTCGACGGCCATGCGGGCGAAGCGATGGCGATGGGCGAGCGCACGCCGCTCGCGTTGCTCGACGCCGCAGCGAGTGCGCGCATGGCGGTCGGCGAGGCCCTCACGAATCTCGCGGGCGCGCGCGTCGCGCTCGACGAGGTGCGGCTGTCGGCGAACTGGATGGCCGCCGTCGGCCATGTCGGCGAGGATGCGGCGCTTTACGACGCCGTGCATGCGGTCGGCATGGAGCTCTGTCCCGCGCTCGGCATTTCGATCCCGGTCGGCAAGGATTCGATGTCGATGCAGGTGCGGTGGTCGTCGGCTGCGAACGACGCGGGGGGTTCCGCGAAGCCGTCTGCGAACGCGTCGTCGACCGACTTCACGACCGTGTCGCCGGTGTCGCTCGTCGTCAGCGCATTCGCGCGCACCTCCGACGCCCGCGCCGCGTTGACGCCGCAGTTGCAGCTCGACCAGGGCGCAAGCGAACTGTGGCTGCTCGATTTCGGCGCAGGCCGCAACCGCCTCGGCGGCAGCAGCCTGCTGCAGGCGTTCAATCGCGGCGGCGGCGAGCCGCCCGACCTCGACGATGCGCAGCAGTTCAGGGCCGCATTCAATGCGGTGCAGGAAGCGTCGGCGCAGGGACTCCTGCTCGCCTGCCACGACCGCAGCGACGGCGGCGCGCTGGTCGCGCTGGTCGAGATGGCCTTCGCGGGCCATTGCGGCCTCGATCTCCAGCTCGATGGCTGGGGCGCCAATCCGCTCGCGGCGCTGTTCACCGAAGAACTCGGCATCATCGTGCAGCTGCGCACGCGCGATCGCGCGGCGTTCGGGGAGATCCTGCAGGCGCACGGCGTCGCCGCGCTCGCGCATCGCATCGGCGCGCCGATCGAGGCGATGCAGGTGAAACTCTCGCTCGAGGGAGAACCACTCGCTGCATGGGACTGGCGCGAGTTGATGCAGGCATGGTCGGAGACGAGCCATGCGATGCAGCGGCTGCGCGACAATCCGCGCAGCGCCGACGAGGAACGCGAGTGGCGCTGCGATCCCGCGGATCCCGGCATCACGCCGAGCCTGTCGTTCGATCCTGCGGAAGACGTCGCGGCGCCGTTCATCGCGCGCGGCACGCGCCCGCGCGTCGCGATCCTGCGCGAGCAGGGCGTCAATGGCCAGGTCGAGATGTCGGCGGCGTTCAGCCGCGCGGGCTTCGACGCCGTCGACGTGCACATGAGCGACCTTGCGAGCGGTCGACGCGCGCTCGGCGAGTTCCACGGGTTCGCGGCCTGCGGCGGCTTCAGTTACGGCGACGTGCTCGGCGCGGGCCGTGGCTGGGCCGCCTCGATCCTCTACAACGAGCGGCTGCGCGAGCAGTTCGCGCGCTTCCTCGCCGACGACACGCGGTTCGCGCTCGGCGTCTGCAACGGCTGCCAGATGCTCGCCCAGCTCAAACCGATCATCCCGGGCGCGGCGCACTGGCCGCGTTTCGAACGCAATGCGAGCGAACAGTACGAGGCGCGCTTCGTCACGCTCGAGGTGCTGGAGTCGCCATCGCTGTTCTTCACGGGCATGGCGGGTTCGCGCATTCCGGTCGTCGTCGCGCACGGCGAGGGTCGCGCCGTGTTCGACGTGGCCGGCGATGCGCACCGCGCCGCGGCGAGCGTGCGTTTCGTCGACAACCACGGTCGCGCGACCGAGGCGTTCCCGCTGAATTCCAACGGCTCGGCCGGGGGGCACGCGGGGTTCAGCAACGACGACGGCCGCGTCACGATCCTGATGCCGCATCCCGAACGCGTATTCCGCAGCGTGCAGATGTCCTGGCGCCCGCGCGGATGGGGCGAGGACTCGCCGTGGATGCGCATGTTCCGCAATGCGCGGGCGTGGGTGGCTTGAATGACGTGATTGGTGATTCGTGATTCGTGATGGGTGGCGAGGCGGCCATCGCCCCTGCCTTTGGAGACGGCCATGAATGAAGATCGCGCCGACGCCGGAGCGGCACCGGAACCGGCTCCCCCAATCACCAATCACCAATCACCAATCACCGCGTCGCCCATTCGCGATTTCGCGCTGCGCGCGGTCCTGTGGCTGCCGCTCGCGTTCGTCGTGTGGTTCTGGTGGGCGCCGTTCTGGGTGTGGCCCGCGATGCTGCTGGCCAAGCAGATCCTGCTTGGCGCCTGGGGCGAGGTCTTCCTCGCGGTGACCCTCGGCGGCGAAATCCTCGACAGCGCGGGCAGGGTGGTCGGGCACGCGGGACACCTCGTGCAGCTCGCGACCTCGGTCATGGTGCGCGTGCCGGCCGGACCCGGCGGCCCCGGCGGCGTCGGCGTGCTCGAGCCGACCGTCAATCCGATGGTCTACGCCTATTCGCTGCCGCTGTTCTGCGGGCTCGCGATGGCGACGCCGCTGCCCGCGCGGCGGCGTGCGCTGCAGCTGCTGGTCGCCTTGCTCGTGATCTGGGCCGCCCAGGGGCTCGGGATCGTGGCCGAGGCGCTGAAGGCGATCGCGTTCGACTCGGGTCCCGAAGGCGCGTCGGCCATCGCGGCCGCGGGACTCTCGCGGCCGGCGATCGCGCTGGCCTACCAGTTCAGCTACCTGATCGTGCCCGCGGTGGTGCCGGCGCTGCTCTGGATCGGCTTCAATCGCGACTTCATCGAGCAGTTGGTCGGATCGGCGCGGGAACCGTCGCGCGATTGAGGGGTCCAATGCCCAGGGTCGACGCGCAGCGGTTGCCGCGGCGCGCGGAACGGCCCGGCATTCAAGCCACGTGCGGCCAACCGAGGCGCGCGCGAACGCCGTTCCCGCGCGGCGATGCGGACCCGTGCAGGGCCCGATGTGGAACAATGCGCGTCTTCCGTCCCGTATTCCGATGCCAGGGGTCCAATGGCCGCCGTCCTACCGATCGAACCAGCCGCCGTCGCGGCGGATGCCGAGGCCAGCCTCGACGATCGCATCTGCCAGTTCCTGGTTGCGCGCGGTCGCCTGAAGGAAACCGATCTCGCGCGCGGCCGGCGCCTGCATGAGGAGGACCCGGCGTCGGGCAGCCTCGTCGCGCTGCTGACGCGCCTCGGCCTCGTGTCCGAGCGCGAGATGGCCGAGGGCGTCTCCGAATTGCTCCAACTGCCGCTGCTGAACGCGAAGGATTTCCCCGAGGCGCCGCCACAGAACGTGCAGGCCTCGGTGCGATTCCTCAAGCACCACCATGTCTGCCCGATCGCGGAAACCGACGACAGCGTGACGCTGCTGGTCGCCGATCCCGCCGATGCGTTCCCGGCGCATGCGGTGCAGCTCGCGACCGGCCGCGAGGTGCGACTCGCGATCGGCCTGCGCAGCGAAATCGACGACCTCATCGAGCGCTATTACGGCTCAGGCCGCTCGGCGATGGGCACGATCGTCGAAAACCTCACCGACGACAACAACCGCAGCGAGGACGACATCGAGCACCTGCGCGACCTCGCGTCCGAAGCGCCGGTGATCCGCCTCGTCAACCTCGTGATCCAGCGCGCGGTCGAGCAGCGCGCATCGGACATCCACGTCGAGCCGTTCGAGAACCGCCTCAAGGTGCGCTACCGCATCGACGGCGTGCTGCACGAGGTCGAGTCGCCACCGGCCGCATCCACCGCGGCGGTGATCTCGCGCATCAAGATCATGGCCAAGCTCAACATCGCCGAGCGCCGCCTGCCGCAGGACGGGCGCATCATGATCCGCGTGCAGGGCAAGGAACTCGACCTGCGCGTGTCGACCGTGCCGACCGCGCACGGCGAGTCGGTGGTCATGCGTATCCTCGATCGCGAAGCGATCGTGTTCGACTTCCACAAGCTCGGTTTCACCGACCAGTTCCTGCAGCAGTTCCTCGACGTGCTGGAACTTCCGCATGGCATCCTGCTCGTCACCGGTCCGACCGGCTCGGGCAAGACGACCACGCTCTACACCGCGCTCAGCAAGCTCAACACGCCCGACGTCAAGATCATCACGGTCGAGGACCCGGTCGAATACCAGATCGAGGGCATCAACCAGATCCAGGCCAAGCCGCAGATCGGGCTCGACTTCAGCCATGCGCTGCGCTCGATCGTGCGCCAGGACCCGGACATCATCATGATCGGCGAAATGCGCGACCTCGAGACCGCGCGCATCGCGATCCAGTCGGCGCTGACCGGCCACCTCGTGCTGTCGACGTTGCACACCAACAACGCGGCCGGTGGCATCACGCGCCTGCTCGACATGGGCGTGGAGGACTACCTGCTCACCTCGACCGTCAACGGAATCCTCGCGCAGCGACTCGTGCGCCGACTCGATGCAGGCAGCGCGACGCGCGAGCTCGCACTGCCCGAGGTGGTCAAGGAGTTCGAACTCGAGAAGTACACCGACGAGCGTCCGATCCAGCTCTACAAGCCGGGCTCGAGCCCCGCCAACCCGACCGGCTATTTCGGGCGCACGACGATCATGGAATTCCTCGTGATGTCGGACCCGATCCGCCGCCAGATCATGCAGCACGCGGGCATGGGCGAGATCGAACAGCAGGCGCGCGCCGAAGGCATGCGCACGATGTACGAGGACGGCCTCGTCAAGGCGCTCGCCGGGCACACGACGATCGAGGAAGTGCTGCGCGTGACGCAGGAGTCATGAGGCCGGGAATCGGGAATAGGGAATCGGGAATGGCCCAGGCGCGCTTCGCGGGCGCGTGCGAGGCCGATCACGGTTTCCGCGTTCCCGTTTCCTGCGATGCATGCCTCGAGGACGACTGCATCGTCGGCGAGGGCCTTGACCATTCCCGATTCCCTATTCCCAATTCCCGGCTCCAATGACCCTCTTCTACTACAAAGCCGTCACCCCGGCGGGCGAAACGCTCGAGGGCCAGTTCGACCTCGCGAGCCGCGACGAGGTGATCGGCAAGCTGCAGGACGCGGGCAACATACCGCTCGAGGTGCACGAGGCGGACGGCGGGGATTCGGCGAGCCTGTTCGCCTCGCTGTTCAAGCGCGCGACGCTGCGCGAGGCGCAGGTCGTGCAGTTCACGCAGCAGCTCGCGACGCTGCTCAACGCGGGCCAGCCGCTGGATCGTGCGCTGCAGATCCTGCTGGAACTGCCCGAAACCGACAAGGCGCGGCGCCTGCTCGAGCGCGTGCGCGACCAGGTGCGCGGCGGCACCCCGCTGTCGGATGCACTCGAATCCGAACACGGCAATTTCTCGCGCCTGTACGTGAACATGGTGCGCGCGGGCGAAACCGGGGGTTCGCTCGGCGATACCCTGACTCGCCTCGCCGACTACCTCGAGCGCAGCCGCCAGCTCAAGGGCAGCGTCGTCAACGCACTGGTCTATCCCGCGTTCCTGATCGGCATGGTGCTGGTGTCGCTTTTCGTGCTGCTGGTGGTGGTGGTGCCGCAGTTCGAGGTGATGTTCGCCGACATGGGCGTGGAACTGCCGCTGATCACGCGCGTCGTGGTCGGCGTCGGCTCCACCCTGCAGAACTTCTGGTGGCTGCTGATCGCGATCGTCGTGTTCACCGTGAGCTGGGTACGCCGGCGCATGGCCGATCCGGTCTCGCGGCTGAGGATCGATGAACGGCTGCTGCGCCTTCGCATCGTCGGCGATCTCGTCCGCAAGATCGAAACCGCGCGGCTTGCGCGCACGCTCGGCACCCTGCTGAAGAATGGCGTGCCGCTGCTCGGCGGTCTCACCGTCGCGCGCAACGTGATGGGCAACGCCGCGCTCGCCGAATCGGTCGATGCCGCCACCGAAGAGGTGAAGTCCGGCGGCGGGCTCGGCCACGCGCTCACCCAGTCAAAACGCTTCCCGAAGCTCGCGCTGCAGATGATCAGCGTGGGCGAGGAATCGGGCGAGCTCGACTCGATGCTGCTCAAGGTGGCGGACACCTTCGACATCGAAGTGCGCAACTCGCTCGACCGCATGCTCTCGGCGCTCGTGCCGGCCACCACCGTCCTCATGACCGTCGTCGTCGCGGTGATCATGATGGCGATCATCATGCCGATCCTCAGTCTGACCGGCTCGATCCAATGAAGGAGTTCAAGATGAAGACCCACAACCGCAACAAGCATCACCGCCTGCCGCGCCGCGTCGCGCGGGGTTTCACGCTGGTCGAGATGATCGCGGTGATCGTGCTGCTCGGCATCGTGATCACGGTCGTCAGCGGCCCGATCATGAACCGCTTCAGCGGCGCCAAGTACAACGCCGGCAAGGTCGGCGCGGGCCAGCTCGCGCAGGCCGTGCAGAACTACCAGATGGACAACGGCAACTTCCCGGGACAGCTCGCCGACCTCGTGACGCGCCCCGGCAATGCGAGCAACTGGCTCGGCCCGTACACCAAGGAAGCCAACCTCAAGGACCCGTTCGGCCACGCCTACGCGTACAAGGTGCCGGGCGAGGGCGGTGCCGATTTCGACGTCGTGTTCCTCGGCAAGGATGGCCAGGCGGGCGGCAGCGACATGAACGCGGACTTCAATGCCTCCAACTGATGCACGCGGACGGTCGCGGTGAACGCACGCGCGACGGCAGCGCGCTGGCCGCGCCGTGCGCGCGGCTTCACGCTGATCGAACTGATCGCGGTCGTGGTGTTGCTCGCGATCGTGCTCGCGATCGCCTCGCTGTCGCTGTCGAAAAGCCTCGAGAGCGCCAAGGTGCGGGCCGCGAGCAAGGACCTCGTCGCGGCGTTGCGCTACACGCGCGGGCAGGCGATCGTGAAGGGCAAGCCGCAGGTGCTCGTGCTCGACCTCGACAAGAACTCCTACGTCGCGCCCGGCAAGAAGCCGGTGGAGCTGCCCAAGGACATGGTGCTGCGCCTGACCACGGCCGAGACCGAGCAGACCGGCGCGAACTCCGGCGGCATCCGTTTCTTCAGCGACGGCAGCTCGACCGGCGGGCACGTGTCGGTGCTGATGGGCCAGCGCGAATGGCGCATCAACGTCGCCTGGCTCACCGGCGAGATCGAACTCGACGAGCAGCCCGAGTGAGGCTGCGCGAACTCGGCCCCCTGCGCCGCTGTCCACTGCATCGATGAAGCGAAGCCCGCCCACCGCCCGACGCCGCGCACGCGGATTCACGCTGATCGAACTGATCGCGGCATTCCTCGTATTCGCGCTCGCGATCGGGTTGCTGATGCAGGTGCTGAGCTCGGCGATGCGCCAGGTGCGCCAGTCGTCGGACTACACGATGGCGGCGCTGTGGGCGCAGTCCAAGCTCGATGGAGTCGGCGTCGGCGAACGCATCGAAGCCGGCCACAGCAACGGCAGCTTCGACGACACTTACAAGTGGGACCTCACGGTGCAGCAGGTCGACCCGAGCGCGGTCGAGCCGCCGCCGCAGCTCGGCGGGACCGTGTCGGCCGCCAACGCGGGGCTCGGCGAAGGCATCGAGATCGCCCCGTTCGACATCTACCAGATCGACCTCGTGGTCTCCTGGGACAGCGGTGGCGGAAGGCCGCCACGCAGCGCGCATTTCGGAACCCTGCGCGTGGTGAATCCGGACGCGCAGCAGGCGGATGGCACGCAGCCGATGCAGCGCAATCCGCGCGCGGGGCGCGGGGGCGGTTGAGCATGCGCATGTTCCGGCCCGCGCGCGGTTTCACCCTGATCGAGGTCACGCTCGCGATCCTGCTGTTCGCGTTGCTGCTCGCGGGTACCTACGGCTCGATCCGCACCGCGGTGCGCTCGATCGCATCGGGCGAAGCCGCGGTCGACCGCACCAACCGCGTGCGCGTCGCGCAGGAATTCATCCGCCGCCAGGTCAGCCGCGCGATGCCGTTGTCGTTCGGTCGCGACGAGGGCACCGGCATGAACTACGTGTTCGAGGGCGACCGCGACTACATCCGCTTCGTCGCGCCGATGCCCGGATATCTGTCCAAGGGTGGCCCGTACGTGCAGACGCTCGAGATCAAGGGCGGTCGCGGAGGGCGCCAGCTTCTTTTCGGCAATGCGATGTTGAACGGCTTCGATCTCGACAACGCTGGCGAGCAGAACGAGCCGGTGGTGCTGCTGGACCAGATCGAGGACGCGCATTTCGAATTCCGCACGCTCGACGAGGAAGGCGAACTCGCCGACTGGAGCGACGAGTGGGAAGACGCCTCGATCACGCCGTTGATGGTGCGCCTGGCCGTGCGCATGCAGCCGGAGGCGCGCGTCGAGTTCCCGCAGATGGAGATTCCGTTGATGCTCGACGTCGGCGCGGTACGGCGCCAGCGGCCCGGACAACTGCTGCTGCCCGGGGTCGGCCTCGATTCGGGCGGATTGCGCTCGCGCTCGTCGAGCCGATCGGACCGCACGCAATGAGCGCTGCGACCACCACGCGTGCGCACGCCACTGCGTGCATCGCGCCACGCCCACGCATGCGTGGCGTCGCGTTCCTGCTGGTGCTGTGGGTGATCGCGATGCTGTCGATCCTGCTCGGAAGTTTCGCGATGGTCGCGCGCACGGAGAACCTGCAGGCGCGCCACCTGTTCGATTCGACCCAGGCGCGCTACGCGGCCGAAGCGGGGCTCAACCTCGCGGTGTTCGAGTTGCGCAAGGCCGATCCGAACATGCGCTGGGTCGGCGACGGGCGCGCGTACACGTTCGGTTACGGCGAAGCGGAAATCGAGGTCCGCATCCACGACGATTCCGGCAAGATCGACATCAACGCGCCGAATCCCGAGCGGCTCTCGGCGTTGTTCGCTGCGCGCGGCCTCGAACTCGAGCAGGCCGAGGCGCTCGCCGCGTCGATCGTCGACTGGATCGACCCCGACGACCTCGCGCAGCCGAACGGCGCCGAGATCGACGACTACGAAGCGCTCGGGCTGCCGTACGGTCCGAAGAACGCGCCGTTCGACACCGTGTCCGAGCTGCAGCAGGTGCTCGGCATGAACTACGAGCTCTACTCGAGGATCGAACCTTCGTTGACGATCTACTCCGGACGTTCCGATCCCAACATCGGCTTCGCCGACATCCCGACCCTGATGGCGGCCGGCTGCACAGAGGAACAGGCCACGCTGATCGTGCAGTTGCGCCAGTCGATCCCGCCCGGCGACCCGGCCGCGAACGAGATCCCGGGCTGCGACGGGGTCACCCCGATCGTGGCGGGCGGCGGGGGCCTCACGTATAGTGTGGAGTCCCGTGCCAAGCTCCCGAACGGAGCCAGTACCACCCTGGACGCGACCATCCGCATGGGCGGCGTCAATGCGGCCGGAAGGCCGTACGTGATCCTGCGCTGGCGCGATGGGGAATCTTCCTGACGCCGTGAACCCGAGCATCGAACGACAACTGGCGCGCCTCAAGGTGCGCCTTGCCAAGACGCCGCTGCCGCGATTCTTCGCCTGGTGGGGCACGCAGCTGCTCGCCTGCCTGCCGGAGCGCTGGCGCAAGGTGCTGTCCGAGCGCTCCGAATCGCTGCTGCTCGACGTCCAAGGCGAGGAGTTCGTGGTCTGGCGCGAGAAGGGCGAGGCGGTGCGCGAGTACGGGCGCATCCCGCGCGGCGCGCCGCTCGAGGAACAGGCGGCGCAATTCCGCCGCCTGCGCAATGCAATCGACGACCCGGACGTGCGCACCGTGTTCGTGATCCCGCCGGGGCGCGTGCTGAGCCGCACGTTGAGCCTGCCTGCGGCGGCTGAAGAAAACCTGCGCCAGGTGCTCGCGTTCGAGATGGACCGGCAGACGCCGTTCAAGGCGGATCAGGTCTACTTCGACAGTCGCGTGCTCGGCCACGATGCTAGCGGTCGCAATGCACGCGTCGAACTCGTGCTGATCCCGCGCGAACAGCTCGACCAGGAACTCGGCGTGCTGCCCGGTGGCGCCACCGAACTCGACGGCGTCGACACCTGGCGCGACGGACGTGGCGCGGCGCGACGACAGGTCAACCTTCTGCCGCCCGAGCGGCGCGCGCGCCGGCGCAACATGCGCATGCCGCTGAACGCCGGCCTCGCCGCTCTCGCGCTGGTGCTGCTGTTCGTCAACATGGACCTGTCGCTCGCCAACCGCGCGGCCGC
Source organism: Pseudomonadota bacterium (assembly GCA_023430685.1). Lineage (GTDB taxonomy): Bacteria > Pseudomonadota > Gammaproteobacteria > Xanthomonadales > Rhodanobacteraceae > Dokdonella_A. The sequence goes on from JAEYZH010000201.1 coordinate 13,926, forward strand.
AGTCGAACTGATGCGCGCCGAGGTCGAGCAGGCCGCGGATGCCGCGCGCCAGGTCTCGACGCTGCGCCAGACCCTCGTGGACTCGATCGCGGGCGCCAACTTCCTGACCGAGCGCAAGCGCAAGGGTCCGCTGATGGTCGCGCTCATCAACGACCTCACCACGCGCATTCCACTCGATACCTATCTCGAGCGCCTGCAGATCGAGAGCGAACAGGTGCAGTTGCAGGGCCAGGCCGAGGAAGCGTCCAAACTCATCGCCTTGCTCGGAGCGTCCCCGTGCCTGGGCAATCCGGGATTCCAGGGCCAGGTGCAGCCCGATGCGCGCACCGGCAAGGACCGCTTCCAGATCAACGCGAGCCTCAAGGCGTGCAGCCTCGCGGCCGGCACCGAGGCCGGGCGGGATCCGCCGGGAGCCGCAGGCAGCGCGCCAGGCGCCGCGCCCGCCGCGAAACCCGTGGTCGCCGACTCCGCGAAGAAGCCCGAAGGCACCGACAAGGCGCCCGCAGCGACCGTGCCGGCGAAGCCCGAAGCGGGGGGCGGGGATCGGGCGGCCAAGCCGCCGGTGAAACCGTTGGCGGCGCAGTCGCGCGAAGGCAAGTCGGTTGCGGAGAAGCCCGCTGCCGGCGCCGGCGCGACCGCGATGCCGCCGCGCTCGAAGCCCGAACCGCGCAAGCCGACTGCGGTCGATCGCTCGGCCAAGGTCAGCCCCGAGGCCGCGACCGTCGACGCCGACCAGGCCGGGGACACCGATGGCGACTAATCCGGCCAAGCCCAGGGACGGTCGCTTCCTCGCGGTCGTGTTGCTGCTCATCGTGCTGCTGCTCGGCTACCTGCTCGGCGTGCACTGGTGGTTCGTCGAGCCGCACCTGCAGTACGCCAATGAAATGCAGGACCTGCGTGACCAGCAACTGCGCTATCGCACCGCGATCGCAGCCAGGCCCGAGATCGAGCAGCGCCTCGCGGAAGTGCGCGCGTACGAGCAGGGCAATCGCGCGTTCCTCGCGGAGACCGATCCCAATGCGGCTTCGGCTGCGCTGATCCAGCGCCTCAAGCAGGCGATGAGCGACCACGTCGCCGACGAGAAGCGCTGCCAGAACGTCAGCACGCAGAGCTTCAACAGCGGCGAGGAGGAACTGTACAAGCGCGTGACCGTGCAGGCGCGCCTGAAGTGCGACCTCGAGCCGCTCGCCGCGGTCCTCTACGACCTGGAGAACGGCAAGCCCTACCTGTTCGTGGACCAGGTGATGATCTACAAGCAGCAGTCCTATTCGCCCCCGGGCGTGAAGGTCGCGCCGAACCCGCTCGACGTGCGCTTCAACCTTTCGGGCTACCTGCGCCAGCCCGGGAAGACGCCCAAGTGAACGTGCGTACGGCGCGACTCGCGACGCACGCCCTGGGCGGCATCTGCGGCGGCCTGCTGCTGCTCGCCGTGCTGCAATATGCAGGGTTCGGTCGTGGCTACGGCTGGTCGGACGACGCCGCCGGCGAAGTCGATCGCGGCGGGGTCGGACGCATCGACAATACGCCGGTACAATTGCCGCCGGAATCGGCATTCGCGGCGATCTCGCGCCATCCGCTGTTCAACGACGACCGCGAGCCCACGCCGGTGGATGCGGCGGCCGCGGGCGACGAGGAAGCGCCGCCTCCGAACCCGCTCAGCGTGATCCTGACAGGCGTGATCCTCGATCGCGACGTGAAGATCGCGATGCTGCAGGACCTCACGCGGAACCAACCGGTCGCGCTGCGGGTCGGAATGCCGCTGGAAGGTGAACAGGCGAGCTGGACCCTCGTCGACGTCAAGCCGCGTGGCGCGGTGTTCAGGAACGCGTCGAACGAGACTACGGAAGTCGAACTCCAGACATCGGTCGTGCAGGCCCCGCCGCCGCAACAGCGCGGGCGCCGCGCCGCCACTGCCCCGACCTCCACGCGCAACGCCCAACCACCCGCGCAGAAGCAGGACGCCAACGCCGACCTCGCCCAGCGCATCGAGGAACGCCGGCGCAAGATGCGCGAAGATGCCGAACGCTTGCGTGGCGAAGCCGCGCAACAGAAGAAGTGATGGAGTGAGCCACGTGCGACTGATCCCGTTCCTGATCGCCCTGGGCCTGGCCCTGCTGGCAGGCTGCAGCACGCCGGGCGGCGTGCGCAAGCAGGATGCCGACATCCTGACCGCGGACACGGTCCTGAAGAAGACGCCGGTGGCGCCTCCGGAAGACATCGTCTCGAGCATCGCGATCTCGCCGGAGACCGATCCGAATCGTGCATTGCCGCCGCCGGAGATCGAGGTCGGTACCGGCAAGTTCTTCACCGTGCAGCCGCCGCGCGGCGAGCGCGGCGGAGAAGGGCAGGTCACGTTCAATTTCGAGGCGCAGCCGATCCAGGCGGTGGTCAAGGCGATCCTCGGCGACATGCTGCAGGAGAACTACACGATCGCGCCGAACGTCAGCGGCAACGTCACCTACTCGACCTCGCGCCCGATTCGCCGCGAGGACGCGATGCCGGTGCTCGAGATGCTGCTGTCGTGGACCGGCAACGCGCTCGTGCGCGAGGGCGGGCGCTACACCGTGCTGCAAGCCAAGGATGCGATCCCGGGCAAGCTCACGCCGCGCATCGGCGCGAGCCAGCAACCCGGCTACGGCCTGCGCATCTTCCCGCTCGAATACATCTCGCCGAGTGAAATGGCGAAGTTGCTGAAGCCGTACGCGAAGCCGGATGCGTTCGTGAGCATCGATCCGAACCGCAGCCTGCTCGTGCTCGCGGGCAATCCGTCCGAACTCGAGAACTACCAGCGCACGATCGACACGTTCGACGTCGACTGGCTCGGTGGCATGTCGATCGGCGTGTTCACGATGCAGCACGTCGAAGTCACGAAGCTGATGCCCGACCTCGACCTGCTGTTCGGCAGCAAGGGCGAGTCGCCGCTGGCCGGCATGTTCCGCTTCATGCCGATCGAGCAGACCAACCAGATGATCGTGATCACGCCGCAGCAGGACTACCTGCGCCAGGCGGAGGAATGGCTGCGTCGCCTCGATCGCGGCGGTGCCGAGAACTCGGTGCAGCTCTACGTCTACAACGTGAAGAACCTCAAGGCACCGGACCTCGCCGACTACCTGAGCCAGATCTTCCTTGGCACGTCGTCCGGATCCCGACGCAGCAGTACGTCCGGGCGGGTAGGTCCCGGCTTGCGTTCGACCACGCTGGGCAGTCGCGGCGGTTCGAGCGGGATGAACTACGGCAATTCATTGCGGCAGAACGAAACGGAAAAGGCCGCGCCCGCCGCAGCGCCGTCCACGACGCCGGGGACCGGAGGCGCGAGCAAGGATACCGATATCCGGATTTCCGCGATCGAGGAGAACAACCAGCTGATGGTGCAGGCAACCCCGATCGAGTGGGATCAGATCGAAGCCGCGATCAAGAAGCTCGACGTCGTGCCACTGCAGGTGCAGATCGAGGCCCGCATCCTCGAAGTGCAGATGACCGGCGACCTCGCCTTCGGCATCCAGTGGTATCTGGCTGGATTGATCGGCACCGCGGAAGGATCGGTCGGGAACGGGACCGTCTTCGATCCAGAATTCCGTGGCAACAGGCAGAATCGCCATCGTTCGCAGCTCAACGGCACGGGCAACATCAGTCCGACCAATAGCGGCAACGGCGGTTTCTTCTGGTCGTTCCTCAACAAGAATTTCGAGGTGGCGATCAATGCCCTGGAGACGTCCCGCCAGGCGAAATCGCTGGCCGCACCATCGTTGCTCGTCTTGAACAACCAGGAAGCGCAGATCAACGTAGGCGAGCAAATCCCGGTCACCCAGCAATACGTATCGGGGATCGGCGGTGCGCAGACGAACTATGCGTCGGTGCAGTACCTCAATACAGGCATTTCGCTCAGCGTCGTTCCGCGCGTGAATCCGGGCGGCCTCGTGTACCTGGACATCCAGCAGGAAGTCAGCAACCCGCCGCCCGGGTACTCGGCGAGTTCCGGCACGAATCCGGCAATCAACCAGCGACTCATCCAGACCCAGGTGGCCGTACAGAGCGGAGAGACGCTGCTGCTGGGTGGACTGATCCGCGACAACGAGGACCAGTCGACAAAAGGATTGCCCTTTATCAGTCGTGTTCCGGTGCTGAAGAACCTGTTCGGTTCCACGACCAACAGCAACAACCGCACCGAGCTGATCGTGCTGATCACGCCCCGCGTGATCTCCAGCGTAGACGAGGCGAGGCAGGTAACCGAAGATTACGCGCGCCAGTTCCAGTCCCTTGCTCCGCTGCAGCGGGACGGTGCAATCCCGCGCGGGCGTCCGTCACCGCAGCAAACCATCACGTACCCGGTCGAAGAAGTGAAGCCGCAAGAGGACCTGCCCAATGAACATTGATTTTCCGCGCATCGGCCTCGCCTGCGGCCTGTTGCTCGCGCTCGCGGGCTGCGCGGACAAGGCGAACCCCGATACCGTCGACACGCGTTCGGTGGAACGCTGGAACTACCTGATCGCGCATCAGGCGGAGAAGGCATACGATTACCTTACGCCGGGATTTCGCACCACGCAGACGCGCGAAGATTACGCCGCGGCGATGAATTCACGCCCCGTGCAGTGGAAGGAGGCGAGATTCAAGTCCAAGGAGTGTGACGCGGAGCGCTGCAAGGTCGTGGTGGATGTGGATTACTCGATCATCATGCCCGGTGCGGGCGGCAAGCCGGTCGAGGGAACGCGTGCCCAAACCGAAAGCTGGCTGCTCGTGGACGGAGCGTGGTTTTTCCTGCCAAGTAATTGAATTCGCAGCCATATTGAGGTAGGGGGAAAAAGGATTGCACGCCCCTTTCCTTTGCCTTAACATGGCAGCGCTGTTGCCTAACCTTGCCCTGCCCGCGAGGGCCGAGCCTGTATGACCGGAGCAAGGTTGGCGGTAAAGCAAAAAGCCCTGTGGTCAAAATTAGGAGTGTTGCGATGAAGAAGAACAGCTTGACGACTGCCGTCGTCGCCGGTATCGCCGGCGTCGCTGGCTTCGCGGGCCTGGCGAGCGCCGTCGAACTCAATCCGGACGGTCTTGGCCAGGTTCTGATCTACCCGTACTACACGGTCAACAAGAGCCAGGACTCCCTGTTCTCCGTGGTCAACACCACGGCTGTCGGCAAGGCGGTCAAGGTGCGCTTCCTCGAAGGCTACAACAGCCGCGAAGTGCTCGACTTCAACCTGTACCTGTCGCCGCAGGACGTCTGGACCGCACGTGTCAGCCAGCTGTCGGATGACGGCGGCGCCGCCGTGTTCACCAACGACAACAGCTGCACGTACCCGTCCATCGATCCGGATGGCGAACCGTTCCGTGCGGAAGCCTATGCCGGTGGCAGCATCTTCGATCCGGATGACGGCCCGACCAGCATCACGCGTACCCGCGAGGGCTATCTCGAGCTGATCGAGATGGGCGAGATCATTCCGGGCAGCCCGCTCGACAACGCGACCGTGCATGACCAGAACGGCACCCCGAACGAAGGCGTGCCGACCTGCTCGCCGGGTGCGATCGGCAACGGCGCCGGTATCTACCTGACGGCTCCGGGTGGCGGCCTGTTCGGCGCTGGCATGATCGCCAACGTCGGCGAAGGCACGCTGTTCTCGTACAACGCCGATGCGGTTGACGGTTTCTCGAGCTCGGTCCTGTTCTCCGGCTCCGCTGGCTTGACCCCGTCGCTCGCCCAGGCGAACACGGCGACGTCCGCAGCGGGTGGCGCGACGGCCTATGTGTTCCACAATGGCTCGCTGCTCACGCTTGACTACGCCCTGGGCATCGACGCCGTCAGCGCGGTCTTCACGGCCGAGGCGCTCTACAACGAGTACCTCGTCGGTGCGGGCCTCGGTGCGAACACCGACTGGGTGGTCACGTTCCCGACCAAGCGCTTCTATGTCGACACGCAGTACGTTCCCGCGGTCGTTCCGCCGTTCTCCGAGCTGTTCCACGCGCCGGGCGCCTCGTTCGTCGAAGTCGGCATCGCGCTGTACGACCAGGAAGAAGGCTTCACCACGCAGCCGGATGACTTCTCGCCGCCGATCAGCACGCGTCCGTCGTCGCTGCCGTACGAAGTGAACGTCATCAGCTTCCTGACCGACACTGCGGCTGGCGATCCGTCGGGCGTGTTCGGCTCGTTCCTGCGCGCGAACATCCGTCCGTACGGCGATGCGGGCTGGCTGCGTCTGGATCTGGCAAGTGGCGATGGTGGCCACGCGCTGCGTCCGGCCGACAACAATGGCGTGGTCCTGAACGGCCTGCCGGCGACCGGTTTCGAGGCGTTCAACGTGATCAACGCGAATGCCCAGCCGGGCCAGCTGGCGAACTACAACGGTCTGTTCCGTCACCGTGCGAGCCGTTCGTGCACGGGCCAGGATCCGGCCTGCTCGTAATTGCAAGCTGCAAAGTGTCAGGAAAAAGGGGCCTTCGGGCCCCTTTTTTTTCGCCTATCGCGCAGTGCTTCACGACAATTGGCAGGATATGTGTGGCTAAGGCTTGCCAATGGGCTATAGAATATGCATTGCGTCTCCCTGCCGTTGCCGGAACCGTCCAATGCATCTTCTTTCCGCCATTCGAAATTCCCTGATCCTCGCCGGTGCCGCGCTGTTCGCCGCGCCGATCGCGCAGGCCCAAGTCACCCTGAACCTCACCACCGTCGAGCAGACCAATTGCGTCGCCGTCACCGACGTGCAGGGTCTGCAGCTCATGCCCGGTGGGACCGACCTGCAGGCGACGGGCGTCACGTTGACGGGCACCGGATGTGGATCGGCGAACTCCGAATTCGACGTGACGGTGAACGCCCCAGCGTCGGCCGTAGCGGGCACGCCGTTCAACATTTCGTGGAGCGCGACCGATGCGGCCACGAAGTGCACGTACGGCGGAACCCCGGGAGTGACGGACTGGCCGGTCGGCCAGACCGCGTGCGATGGCGCGGGGTGCACGGGCTCCCACAACAAGTCGGTCACCCTTCCGGGTGCCGGCAACTACAGCTTCAGCATGACCTGCACGAACGCGACCGGTTTCGCGCAGGACGGCCTCACCGCGGGCGGTCCGCCTGAAGCGCCGCAGCCGCCGAATTTCGTGCTGACGGCACCGGCCACCGCGACCACGGGCACGGCGATCCAGGTCAGCTGGTCGGTCCAGGGCGCCGCCGCCTGCACGGGTAGCGCCTCTCTCAACGGAAGCTCGGCGAGCCTCGCGGGCTGGACCGACGTGACGTCCCCGACTTCGCCGCGCTCCGTGACGTTCGCGCAAGCCGGTGCCTGGGTGTTGAACCTTTCCTGCTCGAACGCGAACGGCTCGACGGCGAGCCAGCCACGCGCGATCACGGTCAGCCCCGTCGGAGATCCGAGCTGCCCGGCCGGTCGCCAGACGGTGGCTGACGTCTGCTACAGCTACTCCCTCGGATCGTCGTGCGCGAATGGAACCGACGTGACGAAGTTCGAGAACATCTGGGGTCGCATGGCGCCGCAGCAGACTCCGACGCCTTTCCCGGGTGAGCAGTTCTTCGCCATCTTCAAGAACATGCAGCAGGCGGGTTACATCTCGGCGAAATTCACCGTGCCAGCGACCGGTCTGCCACCGCTGCAGTGGGGCATGTTCTCGCACGGTGAATCGCTCTCGGGTCCCAATGTCACGATGGCGATCTCGCCCCAGTGCGGCGACTTCCAGCCGGCCACGTCCATCTGCCTCCGTTCCAATATGGGGCCGGGCGATATCCTGACGAAATGGCGCCTGCCGACTGCCGCCGGCATCGTCGCCGCATGCGATGTCGTCCCGGGACAGTCGTACTATGTCAACATCAAGATGACGGAACCGGTGCCTCCAACGCACGACCATTGCGCCGGGTCGACCTGCAAGGTGACGATCCAGCACAACCACACGCCTTGACGGCGGGGGGCGCGCCCATCGGGCGCCGCCGCCTTGAAGCATTCCGGCCGCAGGGGCTGACCCTGCGGCCGGTTCTCGTACTGAGGGCCAGGCGCTACGCGCCGCCGTGCCCGTCCCACCTCGGAGTCGCCCATGACACATCGTTACGGCCGCACGCTCGGCCTCGTTGCGTTCTTCGTCGCCGGCCAGGCGGCAATCACGCCCCAGCTCCAGGCCGCCGGCGCCCCTTCGGTCGTCATCGCCTCTCAGGGAGGCGAGAACGTGACACTCGAGGATATCGACGCATTCGCCGAACGCGTCCCTGAAGCCGATCGCCCCAACTTCTTCAACAGTCCCAAACGCATCGAATCGATGCTGATGAACCTGCTGCTGCAGAAGCAGCTCGCAACCGCCGCGCGGAAGGCCGGGCTGGACAAGGAGCCGAAGGTTGCCAGGCAACTCGAACTGGCGGAAATCGAGGCTCTCTCGAAGGCGGAGGCCAACCGGTTTCGCGACGAACTCGCGGTCCCCGACCTGTCCCAGCTCGTTCGCGAGAATTACCTGGCGAACAAGGAAAAGTACCAGATTCCTGGCAAGCTCGATGTTCGCCATATCCTGATCGGAACCGAATCGCGCAGCGAGGCGGAAGCGGAAGCACTCGCGAAGACAGTCGAAGCCGAGGCGCGCAAGGATCCAGCGAAGTTTGTTGCACTGGTCGCGCAATACTCCGACGATCCGAGCAAGGAGGCCAACCAGGGCCTCATGCACGATGCGGGGAGTAGCCGTTACGTGCCTGAATTCGCCACTGCGGCCAAGGCGCTCGCCAAACCGGATGACATCTCCAAGCCGATCAAGACGAAATTCGGTTTCCACATCCTGCAACTCGTCGCCAAGGAGCCGGCGAAGCCCAGGTCTTTTGATGAAGTGAAAGACGAAATCCGGGCAAAGCTCTCAAAGGAATACGTCGAGAAGCAGGTCAGTACGCGGATGGATACGATCCGCAACCAGCCGATCGATGCCAACCAGGAACTCGTGGAATCGCTGCGCAAGCGGTACGCCATCCAGTCGCCAGCGTCGCAGGAGACGACCGGCGCGAAGCCCTGAACCGCTGCGCGCACGAGCGAGCCGAGCGCCGCAACACGGCGATGCGTGAATCATGGCAGCTTCGCTGACCCTCCGGTTCATCGCGCGCGAATTGCGCAACCGCTTCGCCGGCAGCTTCTCTGGCGGGCTGTGGGCCTTGTTGCAGCCACTGCTGCAACTCGCGGTCTACAGCTTCGTGTTCGTGCACGTGTTCAAGGCGCGCATCCCCGGCGCGGATGCGCCGGGCTACATCCCGTTCCTCGTGGTGGCGCTGTGGCCATGGACCGCGTTCGCCGAGGCTGTGCTGCGCTCGACCACCGCGATCCAGGAGAACGCCGCGCTGATCGGCAAGGTCGCGCTGCCGCGTGAAGTGCTCGTGGTCGCGAGCGCATGCGCGAGTTTTGCGATCCACCTCGTCGGCTTCGTCGCGATCCTGCTCGTGCTGCGGCTGTTCGGAACGCCGATCCAGCTGGCGGGGCTGCCGGCGGCGATCGCGCTCTACCTGCCGCTGTTCGCGGGCGCGCTCGGCGTGGCGCTCGCCTGCGCTGCGATCCAGGTATTCGTGCGCGATCTCGTGCAGGCACTCGGCCAACTCCTGCCGCTGCTGATGTTCGGTGCGCCGATCTTTTATGATCGCAGCCTGCTGCCCGAACGCGCGCGATGGTTGCTCGACGTGAATCCCTTCACGTTCTACGCCGAATCGTTCCGCTCCGTGCTGCTCGGCCACGGAAGCTTCGACCTCACCCGGTTCGGCATCGCGCTCGCGCTCGCGGCGTTCGCGTTGCTGGCGGGGCACTGGCTTTTCCGTCGCCTCGACCGCCATTTCGAGGACTTCCTGTGAGCGAGGTGCTGGTCCGGGCGCGCGGCCTCGGCAAGGCCTACCCGAAGGTGCATCGTTCGGGCGATCGCCTGCGCGCACTCGGCCGCCTGCTGTTCACGCGCGCCGATCCCGATCGCATCAGCGTGCTGCGGGACGTCGACCTCGAGATCCGGCGCGGCGAATCGCTCGGATTGATCGGTGCGAACGGCGCTGGCAAGTCGACCCTGCTCAAGCTCATGACCGGCGTGTTGACGCCGAGCAGCGGCAGCGTGCGCGTCGACGGCAAGATCGGCGCGCTGCTCGAACTCGGCGCGGGCTTCCACCCCGAATACAGCGGCCGCGACAATGTCGTGATGGCCGCCGCATTGCAGGGACTGGAAGGCGCCGAGCTGCGCGAACGGCTGCCCGGCATCATCGAATTCGCCGACATCGGCCGCTACATCGACGAGCCCGTCAAGCACTACTCCTCGGGCATGGTCGTGCGCCTCGGCTTCGCGGTAATCGCGGCGTTGCGTCCGGACCTGCTCGTCACCGATGAAGTGCTCGCCGTCGGCGACGAGTCGTTCCAGAAGAAGTGCGTGCGCTGGATGCAGGACTACCTCGCCGATGGCGGTACGCTCGTGCTCGTCTCGCACAGCATGTACCACGTGCAGAAGCTGTGCCGGCACGCGTGCTGGTTGCGCGACGGCGAGATCGCGATGCAGGGCGACGTGTTCGACGTGACCCAGGCCTACCTCGCCTGGCACGAGCGCAAGTCCGCACCCGCGCCCGCGCGCGACGAGGTCGCGGTCGGCGCGCTCGAGTTCAGCGTCATCGGTGCGAGCCTCAACGGCGAGGACCGCGAGCAACCCGTCGTGCTCGAACACGGCGATCGGCTGCGCGTCGGCGTGCGGATCCGCTCGCGCGACGGGCGCGCGCCCTGCGTCGCAGTCGGCGTCGTGCGGGCCGACGGCACGCCGGTGTATGGGCTCAGCACCGAAATGGACGGTGAAACGCCACAACGCATCGGGCCGAACGAGTACGCCTGCGAAGTGGAGTTCGAGGACCTGCCGCTGCTTCCCGGCAGCTACAGCGTGCGCTTGCACCCGCTCGACCCGGAAGGCGTGCGCGTGTTCGACACGGTCGAGCGCGCGCTCACGATCCGCGGCGCCTCGCGCGAGTTCGGGCTGGTGCGGCTGCCGCACCGCTGGAACCGCCTGCGATCGGAGGAGGCCTGATGAGCGACGATTCGACGCTCCCGTTCACGGGCGAACGCTTCACGCCCGAATGCGTGCGAGAGATCTGGTACGAACACTGGCATCGATACGCCTTCGCGCGCCGACTCGCTGCCGGTCGACGCGTGCTCGACGCGGCCTGCGGCGAGGGCTACGGGTCGGCGCTGCTCGCGAAGGTGGCCGACGACGTCGTCGGCGTCGACATCGACCCCGCATCCGTCGCGCATGCGCGCGATCGCTACGGCGCGCAGCTCAACCTGCGCTACGACGTCGCGGACGCGACCGAACTGCCGTTCGCGGACGCGAGCTTCAACCTCGTCGTGTCGTTCGAGACGCTCGAGCACCTGTCCGCGCAGGAGCGCCTGTTGCGGGGCTTCGAACGCGTGCTCGCCGACGACGGCCTGCTCGTGGTGTCCTCTCCGGACAAGCGCACCTACAGCGAACTCGCAGGCTTTCGCAACGAGTTCCACGTGCGCGAGCTCTACCGCGAGGAACTGCTGGACCTGCTGATGCCGCACTTCGGCGAAGTCCGCCTTTACGGCCAGAAACTGCTGTTCCAGTCCGCGTTGTGGGCGCTCGATTCCGAGCCGGACAGTTGCGAGGCGTTGACCGCCACCGCGGACGGCGCCCGCGTCGATCCGGGGCCCGCGCATGCGCCGATGTACTACGTGGCGGTCTGCGCGAAGCGCCAGTTGCCCGATTCGTTGCCGGACCTGTCGCTGTTCGGGGACCGCGAGGAATCGGTCTACGCGCATTACAATCACGAGATCCGCAAGAACATCGCGGCCGGGGCACGCATCGCCGAACTCGAGGCGGAAGTGGCCCGGCTCGGCGCCGCGGCCAGCGCGAAGCGCGACTGGCGCTGGTGGAAGCGTGCGCGCTGACGCACGCGCGCGGATCGACGACACCCGGCCGCGCAGCACGTCGGGATGGAAGCCCAGGCCACACCGGTGAATGCATGAGCAGTACTCCCGACTACACGATCGACTACGGCAGTTTCGGCGTCCAGGCCGCGACCCCACGCAGCGACGCGAATGCGCCGTTGTACGCGTCCGAGGACGGGGTCGTCGCCTCGCTGTCGAACAACGAGTGCATCTTCCAGGTCCGCCGCAGCGGCGAGACGCACGTGATGACGTTCCAGGTGCTGCAGGCCCTGGACCAGAGCCGCGAGTTCCGTACGCTCGACGAGCACATCGCGCGCATCCTTGCCACGATCCCGGGGCTCGCCTCGCAGCGCGAGGGCGTGGCCCGCGTGCTCGACGGACTCGTCTCGCGCGGCCTGCTCGTCGGCGACCGCGATTTCCTGAAACGCGTCGAATCCGCGCCGCTGCGCGAACCGGCGGCGCTGCGCGGCGTGTTCATCCGTGCCTGCGACCGGCCGCGCCAGCTCGCGCAATTGCTCGCGACCTTGACCGAGTACGAGCGTCGATTCCATGCGAGCCGGCACTACGTCGTGCTCGACGACTCGGGCACGCGCGAGGCAGTCGATGGCCACCGCGACCTCGTTCGCGAATTCGCGCGTGCGACCGGCTGCAAGCTCACCTATATCGGAGCGGCGGAGCGCGCCAAGCTCGTCGAGCGCATGGCCAAGGCGGTGCCGCAGGCCGCCCCGATCCTGCCAGTCCTGCTGGGTGGCGGCACCCGATCCGACCGCTTCGGCGGCGGCCGAGCATGGAACCTCGCGCTGCTGCTGTCGGCAGGCGCACGGCTCGTGCTGCTCGACGACGACCATCGCCTGCCCCTGCGCCGGCTCGAGGAGGCGCGCACCGGCCTCGACCCCAATCCGTCGGCGCCGACGACCACGCGCTTTCATCGCAACATCGAAAACGCACTCGGCGCGGGCGAGGAACTCGATGTCGATCCGTTCGAACTGCACCTGGGCGTGGCCGGCTTCGCGCTCGGCCACCTCGCCTCGACGCCGGACTACGCGATCGACCGCGCGTCGCTGCGCGGACTGCCGCTGAGCAGGCTCGACCATCTGCTTGGCGATGCGCCGATCCTCGCGAGCCAGCATGGCGCCTACGGCAGCTCGCGTACGGAATCGGGCATCTGGATGTACCAGCTGTCGCCGCAAGAACGTGCCGAATTCACGCGCGACCGCGACGCCTACCTGCGCAACGTCGAGGCCGGCAGCATCTGGTACGGACGAACCCAGGCGCACGCGGCGCGGATCGCGTCGTTCACTCCGTTCGCGCTCGACAACAGCGTGATGTTGCCCTGCACGAACCCGCTTGGCCGTGGCGAAGACGCGCTGTTTTCGCGTGTCATGGACCTGTGCCATCCGCATGCGCTGACGCTCGAGCTACCGGTCGCGATCGGTCATGTGCAGGAGGCCCAGCGCAAGCGGTCCGCGCGCACGATGGCTGCGCACACGCCGCGCTTCAATTACTTCGTCGGCGATTTCGTGCAACGGCAGCTGCCCGAGTTCCATGCAGCCGAGCCTGCGCAGCGGCTCGGCCTGCTTGCGGCGCACCTGCGCGACATCGGAGCGGCCGATGCGAGCGGCCGCCTGCGCCAGCTGCGGGAATACCTCGCCTACTCGCGCGCGGACCTGATCGAGCGCCTGCAGCACCAGTTCGACGGCGCGCAGGACGCGCCGATCTGGTGGCAGGCCGACGTGCGATCGATCATCGAGGCGAACGGGCGCGCGCTGATCTCGAAGGCGGCGCCCCGGCTCGGCGACTGGCCCGAAGCGATCGACGAGGCGGGCTGCGCGAACCTCGTGCGCGAGGAATCGCTTGCGCTCGCATCCGCGTTCGACGCCTGGCCCGCGCTCTGGAACTGGGCGCGCGAGCAGGGCGGAAGATTGCTCGGCGCAGTTTGAGCCGCGTCTTCCGCTCCCGCTCGCGGCGGGTGCCTGGCGCTCCTTCTCCCGCTCGCGGGAGAAGGTGCCCCGCAGGGGCGGATGAGGGAAGCTCCTGATCTTCGCGCACGCGCGCGGTGGCACGTCGAACACGGGACTGGAGTCGCGACTGGTTCCGAGGGTCGTCCTCGGTGGATGGTGACGCAGCGCAGCCGGCATGCCGACCGAGTGAACACGCAGCAGGACGCATGAACGAGCCCATCCCATTAACGAGCATCATCGTGGTCGCGGCGGACAGCGGGCCCGGCCTCCAGACGTGCATCGATGCCGCACTTGCGTCGAGCGTGCCGGTGGAGCTCGTGCTCGTCGACAATGCCTCGACCGATGGTGAAGTCGACCGCCTCGCGCGACGCATGGCCGCCGATCCGCGACTGCGCATCCTGCGCAACGCCGACAACATCGGATTCGGCCCCGCCTGCAATCGCGGCGCCGCGATCGCGCGCGGCGACGTGCTGCTGTTCCTCAATCCCGATTGCGACATCCGCACCGATACGGTCGCGCGCCTGCGCACCGCGCTGCACGGGGATCCGCGCCTCGGCCTGCTCGGCGTCACCGTCTGCGACCCCGGCGGCGCTCCCGCGCGCGGCAACCGTCGTCGCGACCCGCTGTTGCGGCGCGCGCTCGCATCGATGTCGGGTCTGTCACGGCATGAAGCGCGCTGGACCGCGCTGCAGGGCGTCGAAATGCCGCCGCGCACGCAGGACGGACCCGCGATCGAGCGCGTCGATGCGGTGTCCGGCGCCTGCATGGCGCTCCCGCGCGCGGTGTTCGAGCGTGTCGGTGGATTCGACGAGGGCTATTTCCTGCATGTCGAGGACCTCGACCTCTGCAGGCGCGTGCGCGACGCGGGCTTCGCGGTCGCGATCGATCATCGGCTGCGTGTCACGCACGCGCAGGGCGGATCCAGCCGCCACCGCCGCCTGTTCGTCGAGCGCCACAAGCTGCGCGGCATGTGGCGCTGGTTCACGAAGTTCGATCCGGCCGCGCGCAATCCGCTGGCACGCGCGTTCGTGCGTGGCGCGCTCGCGCTGCGCGGAGTGCATTGCGCGCTCCGCGCGAAGTTCGGCGGTCGCTGAGTCGGCTACTTCTGGGCGCGGGCGCCGGTGCGGTAGAGCAGCCAGCCGACGATCGCGAGCACGACGAGGCCGACGATCTCGCCCTGCTGGAACGCTTCCGGCAGCACCAGCACGTCACGATTGCCGCTCGCATAGATCGCGATGCCGACACCGATGCCCATCAGCGCCTCGCCGGTGATCAGTCCCGCCGCGAACAACGTGCCGGGACGATGGATGCGGTCGCGTGCGGCTTCGTCCCTAGTCCCGACCATGCCGTGGCGCTTCTCGACGAAGTACGCGAGCAGGCCGCCGAGGAAGATCGGCACCATGAGCTCCAGTGGCAGGTAGATGCCGATCGCCGCGGCCAGCACCGGCACGCGGAAGCTGCTGCCTTTGGACTTGAGCGTCTCGTCGATCGCGATGATGATCGCGCCGATCACCGCGCCGATGCCGATGATCGTCCACGGCAGCTCGCCGCCGAACAGGCCCTTGGCGACCGAGGCCATCAGCGTCGCCTGCGGCGCCGACAGCGGGTTCGGGTGTTCGGCGGTGGGCGCACCGATGCCATAGGCTTCCGACAGCACGTTCAGCACCGGTGCCATGATCAGCGCACACGAGAACGCGCCGATGCCGAGCATCAGCTGCTGCTTCCACGGCGTCGCGCCGACGAGGTAGCCCGCCTTGAGGTCCTGCAGGTTGTCGCCGCCGACCGCGGCCGCGCAGCAGACGACCGCGCCGATCATGATCGCGGCGACCGCGCCGAGCGGTGCGCCGCCCGGGCCGATCGGCATGCGACCGCTGTCGCCGAGCAGCAGCAACAGCACGACCGATGCGAACAGGATCGTCGCGATCGTGATGCCCGACACCGGATTGTTCGACGAGCCGACGAGGCCGGCGAGATAGGCCGACACGGACACGAACAGGAAGCCCGCGACGATCATGATGATCGCCATCGGGATGCTCACATGCCACATGCCGACGATCGCCTGGTACAGCAGCAGCAGCGGCACCACGAACGCGGCGAGAGCGATCAGCATCCACTTCATCGGGAGGTCGCGCTCGGTTTCGGCGACTGCGCCGCCGGCCGAACCCGCACGTGCTGCCGCGATGCCGCTCCTGACGCCCGACAGCAGCGACTTGCGCAGCGAGAACAGCGTCCACACGCCACCGACGAGCATCGCGCCGACACCGAGGTAACGGATGCGCGCCGACCAGATCGCGCCCGCGATGGTTTCGGCGTCCGCGCCGGCGATGCTCGAAGCGAGCGCTGGAGCCGTGTCGAGGAAGAACATGTGGTAGAGCGGGATCGCGATGTGCCAGGACAGGATGCTGCCCGACAGCACCACGATGCCGATGTTGAGGCCGACGATGTATCCGACGCCGAGCAGTGCGGGCGACAGGTTCGTGCCCATGTAACCGAGGTACTTGCCGAGGAAGCCCGCGTGCGCGGCGGTGTCCGGGATCACGCGCATGCCGCTCGCGGCCGCGGCCTTGAGCACGCCGCCGATCGCGGCCGAGAACGCGAGGATCCTGAGGCCGGGGCCGGGATTCTCGCCGGCCTTGAGGACTTCGGCCGCCGCCTTGCCCTCCGGGAACGGCAGCGGATCCTCGACGATCATCGAGCGGCGCAACGGCACCGAGAACAGCACGCCGAGCAGGCCACCGAGGCCCGCGATCGCGAGCACCCACGAATAGCGGAAGTCCTGCCAGTAGCCGAGGATGATCAGCGCCGGGATCGTGAAGATCACGCCGGCCGCGATCGACGACCCCGCGGAGGCGCCGGTCTGCACGATGTTGTTCTCGAGGATCGTGCCGCCGCCGAACAGGCGCAGCACGCCCATCGAGACGACGGCGGCCGGGATCGCGGTCGCGACCGTGAGGCCGGCGAACAGGCCGAGGTAGGCGTTCGCCGCGGCGAGGATGACCGCGAGGATCACGGAGAGGATGACCGCGCGTACGGTGAGCTGCGCGACGGGCGCGGTCGCGGCCGGGTCGGACTTCATGGGCTGCCCCTTGGTCGGAAGATGGCGTCCACCGCTGGGGCAGACCGGGTGCAATGTAAGCACAAGGCCCGGCGCGCGTCACGCCGCGACCGCGCACGCGCGGTACGGATCGCCCACAGGGTGGGCGCCTGCGGAACGGGTTCGCGTTGGAGCGCACCCTGTGCGCGATCGCGGGATTCCGAATACCCGCGAACAACCGGTTTCCTGCGCCAATCGCCCACAGGGTGGGCGCCTGCGGAAGGGTTCGCGCAGGAGCGCACCC